>DATKXP010000276.1:0-40199 GCA_035529015.1 Phycisphaerae bacterium
CGCCAGGAACGCCGGCTGCCCTGCGGCCTCCTTGGCGGCGGCAAGGAGGCGCGCGGCCAGTTCAAGGTCGTCCGCCGCCTCGCGCGTCAGCCGGACGCGCTTGAAGTCCGAGCCGTACAACGACTCAAACGCAGGGGCGGCCTGGTCGGATTCACCGGCACGCCCGCCACCTGGCAGCGTCATCAGGAAGGCGCCGACAACGCCGAGAAACCGCGTTCTGCAAGTCAAGCCGCACCCCCTTCGCTGGTCCGCCGTGCATCGCAGGTCGAGGGACGCCGTCATTCACCCGCCGTGCCCGGCAGATCGCGAACCATTATGCGGGCGCGCGACATACCTGTCAAAACGCTTTCTCCTGCGCGGCACCCCCATCGGCGCCCTGCGCGAAAACCGTTTACACGTGCCTGCCCGGCCCGCTATACTCTGGTTCCCTTTGGAGTTGAGGGACCGCTGTGTATCGAGCGACCTTTCCGGGCGGGGTCCATCCGCCCGAGAGCAAGCGGACGGCCGAGAGCCAGATCGAGACGCTCCCGGTGCCGCCGCGCCTCGTGGTGCCGATGGCCCAGTGTCTGGGCGCCCCCAGCCGGCCCGTCGCCCGGAAGGGCGAGACGGTCAAGAAGGGTCAGATGATCGGTCAGCCCGACGGCTTCATCTCGGCCGCCGTCCATGCCCCAACGTCCGGCACGGTGACGGGCATCGAGCGCGTCATCGATTCCGCCACCGGCCGGCAGACCGACGCCGTGGCCATCGAGCCCGACGGCGACGACGCCTGGGCCGAGGGCGTGGGCCAGCCGCGCCCCTGGCAGGACCTCGGCGCCGACGCCATCCGCGAGGCCGTCGCGGCGGCCGGCATCGTCGGCATGGGCGGCGCCACCTTTCCCACCCACGTCAAACTCACGCCGCCGAAGGGCAAGCACATCGATACCATCCTCATCAACGGGGCCGAGTGCGAGCCGTACCTGACGTGCGACTACCGCGTCATGCTCGACCGCGCCGAGGATATCGTCACGGGCCTGCGGCTGTGCATGAAGGCAACGGGTGCCGAGCGCGGCAGCATCGGCATCGAAGACAACAAACCGGCCGCCATCGCGTGTCTGCAGGAGGCCGTCCGCGGCCACGACGGCTGCGACGTCCGGGTCTTCGAGACAAAATATCCGCAGGGGGCCGAGAAGCAGTTGATCCTGGCGTGCCTGGGCCGCGAGGTCCCGACCGGCGGTCTGCCGGCCGACGTCGGCGTTGTCGTCCAGAACGTCCAGACGGCGCGGGCCATCGCCGACGCCGTGGTGCGCGGGGTGCCCCTTATTGAGCGCGTGCTGACGGTCTCGGGCGACGCCGCCGCCGTGCCGGGCAACTTCCGCGTCCGCATCGGAACGCCCATCGCGGCGCTGCTCGAGAAGGCCGACGTCGCGGACGGCTTCGAGGAACTCATCCTCGGCGGCCCCATGATGGGCAAGGACCAGTTCACGACCGACCTGCACGTGACAAAGGGCACGAGCGGCGTCCTGGCGATGCGCCGCGCCGCCGTCTACGAAGGCGGGCCGTGCATCCGGTGCGGGGTCTGCGTCCGGCACTGCCCGTCGCAGGTGAATCCGAGCCGCCTCTCGATCCTCGGCGAATCGTTTCTCGACGGGAACCTCGACGCCATCGACATCGCCATGGACCGCGGTCTGATGGATTGTATCCTGTGCGGGACGTGCGCGTACGTGTGCCCCGCGCGGCGGCGGATCGTTCACCTGATCGAGATGATGCGCGGCGAGCGACGCAAGGCCCTCCAGCGCCAGCGTGAGAAGGAAGAGGCCCAGAAGGCCGAACTGAAGCGGGAGGTCGAGAAGGTTGCCGAGTGACGCCGCACAATCCGGACCGCAGCCTTCTGAGACCGGCCTGTACGTCGGTCACTGGCCGCACCTGCGCGGCGAGGAGACCGTCGGGCGGATCATGTGGTCGGTGACGGCGGCGCTGGTGCCGGCGGCGGTGGCGGCGGGGTACTTCTTCGGCATCCGGGCGTACCTGCACGTCGGCTTGGCCGTCGCGACGGCGGTCATCACGGAGGCGGTCATCACGCACCTGCGGCTGGGGAAGATGACCATCGGCGACGGCAGCGCCGTCGTGACGGGGCTCCTGGTGGCATTCTGTCTGCCGGCCCAGGCGCGATGGTTCGTGCCGATCGTCGCCTCGGCCGTGGCCATCGGCATCGCCAAGCATTGTTTCGGGGGTCTGGGATACAACATCTGGAACCCCGCGCTCGTGGGCCGCGCGTTCGTCCACATCTCGTTTCCGACGGACATGAACCCGTCGGTGTACCCGGTCCTTCGGAGCGGGCACTTCCTGACCAACATCGGGACGGCCGTCCGAGAGAGCCTGCCCGAGGGCGTCGACGCCTGGACCGGGCCGAGCCCCATGAAGGTCCTCAAGGGCCTGACCTGCGAGCAGGTGACCGCGGACCGGATCCGCGAAACGCTCCAGGAGCATCTGCCGGGCCTGTGGCGCATGTTCAGCGGGGACATCGGCGGCAACATCGGCGAGACGAGCGCCCTGCTGCTCCTGATCGGTGCCGTCTTTCTCGTCTACAAAGGCTGGATCCGCTGGCAGATTCCGGTGGCGTACCTGGCGGCCGTGGCTGTCGGGGCGCTGGTCCTGCCGCTTCAGGTGGCCGCCGACGGGCAGACGATGGTCGCGGCCGGATGGCACCCCATCATCACGGCCGCGCCCGACTTGGCGGCGCGGTACGTTGCGTACCACCTGCTGGGCGGCGGGCTTGTGCTCGGGGCCCTCTATATGGCCACCGACATGGTCACCACGCCGATTACGAACCGGGGGATGCTCATCTTCGGGGCGGGGTGTGGCTTGCTCACGATCCTCATCCGCCGCTACGGCGGCTACCCGGAGGCCGTGTGCTACTCGATCCTCCTGATGAACACGGCGACGCCGCTGATCGACCGCTGGACGCAGGCACGCATCTTCGGACACAAACGATGACGCGGACGCTCGTAAGATTCGTGGTCATTCTCGCCCTGATCTGCCTGCTGATGGGCGGCGGGGTGGCCGTCCTGTACGGCGTGTGGCGCGACCAGATCGCCGAGCGCGAGCGTGCCGCCACGCGGGCCGCCATGCTGGCCGTCGCGCCCGAGGGGGCCGAGGTCGATGTCGAAAAACCCCTCGCCGGCGGCACCGGCGGTCCGAGCGCGGTCTATGCCGCTCGCGACCCTTCGGGCAAGACCATCGGCTACGTGGCGGGCGGCGGGGCGCAGGGATACGCCGGCGTCATCAGGGTCATCGTCGGCGCCAAAGCCCCCGACCTTGAGATCGTGGGCGTCGTGGTCGTTTCCCACACCGAGACACCCGGCCTGGGCGCCCATGTCGCCGAACACCTGAGTACCTACACGCTGTGGCAGAAACTGTTCGGCGCCGATGAGCCCGAGGAATTCATCAGTCCGTTCCTCGACCGGTTCAAGGGGAAACGCCAGGACGAGGTTGCGGGCATCCAGGCCATCACGGCCGCCACTATCACCTCCAGCGCGACGAAGGCGGCCGTCGGGCAGGCCCTCGACCGCATCCGCGCCGCTGCGGGAGAGCCCCCATGAGCAAGAAGCCGCTGAAGGCGATTGTCGAAGCCATCCTCTTCGCGAGCGACGAGCCGGTCGCCGTCGAACGCCTGGCCGACGCCGCCGGCGAGGGCGTGACCGTCCACGAGGTCCGCGACGCCGTCCGGCAACTGGTCGAGGAGTACGACGCGGGCGGCCGCGCGTTCACCGTCGAGGAGATCGCCGGCGGCCTGCAACTCTTTACCCGGCCGGAATACAACCCGTACCTGAAGAAACTGCTCCAGGCCCGCCGCCGGGCGCGGTTCACGCAGGCGGCCCTCGAAACCCTCGCCGTCATCGCCTACAAGCAGCCCGTGACGCGGATCGAGGTCGAGGACATCCGGGGCGTGGCGTGCGGCGACATGATCCGCACCCTCATGGAGAAGGGCCTCGTGCGCATCACCGGCCGCAGCGAGAAACTCGGCCGCCCGCTCCTCTACGGCACCACCAAGAAGTTTCTCCAGGCGTTCGGCCTGGGGAGCCTGAAGGACCTGCCCGACGCCAAACAACTCGTCGAGCCGTAGTACCGTCGTTCGAGCCGGCAGCCCGATCCCGCCGCGGGAGCGGCGGGGCACGCTCGATGGGCGTGGAACATGCCACGGCGGGGAACACCACCGGGAGCTTCCGCTCCCGGCTCGAACGGCTACGCGCCGCCTTTTACCTCCGCGACGGCGGCATCGACGGCGCGGCGGAGGGCGTCGGGGCCTTGGCGTGCGGCGGCGAGGATGTCGTTTTCGGTCAGGCGCTCGAAGATGCGGCGGCGAAGGTCGGGCGGCAGGTCTTCGGCCTTCATGCGCTCGCGCACGTCGCGAAGGGTCGCAAGGAGCGCCCCGTACTCCGGGCCGAACTCCTTTTCCAGCCGCTCGCGAAGACGGCGCGACAGACTCGGTGCGGCCCCGCCCGTCGAAATGGCAATCAGGAGATCGCCGCGCGCTACCTGCGCCGGCACCAGAAAATCGCACAGCGCGGGCCGGTCCACGACGTTGACGAGCGCCCCGGCCGCGCGGGCATCGGCCGCCACCCGCGCGTTGACCGCCTCGTCGTCGGTCGCCGCGATGACGACCACCGCGCCGTCGAGATGCTGAGCGTCGTACGCCGCGGCCACGCATTCCAGGCGGTGGTCATCGGCAAACTCGGACAGGAACTCCGGCGCGACGACGCGGACCCCGGCCCCCGCGTCGGCCAGCGCCCGCGCCTTGCGAAGCGCCACCTTCCCCCCGCCGACCAGCACGGCCCTGCGGCCGGCCAGGTTGAGCACGATCGGATAGGCGAATCGCGGTTCGGTCATGGGGACAAGTATAGCGGGAGGCCGGGCTCAGCACAATCCGAGGAGCGGGCGCGCCGCGCAAGCCCGGCGGCTAACATGTTGCTTCACGCCGCGTTTCGGTGTCAAGGTACGGCAGCACATACGGCCCGTACGGTAAGACGGCGACGCGGGCGTCGGGGCCGTGTTTCTCGAAACCCCACTTGAGGCCCGCGTCCAGGCTGCGGACGGGCGTGACGAACAGGCGCTGCTGGTCTTCCCAATCCAGGGCGTCCGACCAGAGGACGACCTCGCCGTGCCGCGCGGCCTTCGCGAAGTTCTGAAGCGCCCACTGGTCTTTGACGACGACGGCCCCGTCGGCCATGATGGCCTCGTGGAACCGCTTGATCGTCGGGTACTTCGCCACCAGGGCGGCGAACTCCGGCGGCCCGAGACCGTCTTCCAGAGCCGCCGCCCAGACGAACGTCCCGCCGGGCTTGAGGATCGGCAGGCCCGGCAGCAATCCCTTCTCGGCCCCGTAGAAGGTGGCGTCGAGCGGCCGTCCGCCGCTGGTCGTCACGAGGATGTCGCACGCCTCGGGAACAGGGCGCGCCACGTGCTGCCTCAGGAACGCGACCCCCGCCTGGTGGGCGCCTTCCATCGTGCCGGCAAAGACGCCCGTCAGGCATTCGTTGCGGTCCACCGTGACGTTGACCGTGAAGTGAGGCGGTGCGAACCGCGCCGCGGCCAGCGCCTCAACGTGCGCCGGGTTGCCGTCGAGCATCCCCGGCAGGGCACGCTCGTGTTCGACGAACCGCGGCGCGTGGAAGGCGCAGACCGTCTCGTCGGCGGCAACGCCGGGGCAGACGGCCTTGCGTCCCCCCGAGAAGCCTGCCATCAGATGCGGCTCGATGACACCGGTGGTGATCCGGACGTCGGCCTCGACCCACTCGCGCGCCAGGACCACCGGGGTCCCCTTCTCGGTCTGGCCGAGCCGGATGTGCGTCACGGGCCGGTGACCGAAGTGGTTGACGATGCGGTACTTCGAGACGATCTCGGCACCGAGGAGCCGGCGTGTTGCCTCGCCGGTGGTGGGCTCGTGCAGGCCCGTGCCGATGAGGATCGTGACGGCATCGGGCGGAACGCCTGCCTGGTGGAGGGCATGAAGGATCGGCACCAGCACCAGGTGGTTCGGGCACGGGCGCGTCGAGTCGCTCGTGATGATGACGGCCCGGAAGTTCCGCCAATCGTCACGCCATCCGACGGATCCGACCGACCGGCTACGGTTGCCGACACGCTCGGCCAGCACCGCCGCCAGCGGCGGGCCGTCCACGGGCGCTCGAAGTGCCTCGACGACGGCCGCCTGCGGCTGCGCGAGGACGCTCGGCCAGTCGGGCTCGACGACGGCCACCAGGTTCTCGTCCGGCACCGCGATGCGGGCGCCCTTGCGCCCGTAGGCCAGGTCGATTTCCATGGCTGTTGCGCTTGCCCTCACAAAGGGGCGAGCCATCCCCCGCCGGCAGAACGCGCATTAGACCACGGCGGGGGCAGCCAAGGCAAGCCGTCATTCGGGCGACACAGGCCGCCCGTGGCACCCGGCGCTACGGCCCCGGCGTCTCCGCGACCTCGCCGCCAAGTTGCTCAATGGGGGCCTTCTCGGCGATGAGCCTGGGGTGGTTGTGCGGTATGACGCGGTTCTTGGCGGGATCGTACCTGTAGGCGTTGCCGTAGGGACACGCAGGGGCCCGGTCCGGGAAGATGTCGGTGTTCTGGAGGATCTGCGCGACGAACTCCCCGTGCGTCTGGGGATACTGGGAGCCGTTCTGAGCGGCCCACAGTTCGATCTGGGAGTTGATGATGGCGATGTTCTGGCGGCAGGTATTGGCCTTCGAGTCGCTGCCGGTGCTCGCAAGCCGCGGTATGGCCACGATGGCCAGCAACCCGAGGAGGATCACCACGAGAAGCAACTCGATCAGGGTGAAGCCTGTTGCGGACCGGCCGCGCATGGGCAGATTCCTTCGCCCTCGGATGAACCGCACGTTCCCCTCGGGTCTTTCGGCAGAGGGAGCGCGCCCCGACCACCCCGGGGGGCCGCTCTACCCTATATATCTTCGGTTTGGCGGGTCGGGCTTGAGCCTTTCAGGGCCTACTGCCCAATTCGGCCTTACTCCCGCGTGGCGGCCTTGGGCGATTCGCTGTAGACGACCAGCGCCGGCAGGCGCTCATATTCGTCCACTTCCTTCGGAACGTTCTCGGCCGGGTCGTGGAACCACGCCAGGAGGAACGGCCCATCGCCCTCGCGCCGGTCGGAATCCCACCACTTGAGGCTCCTGCCCGCATAGGCCACATTCGGATCGTCGCTCCCCTGCCACTCGACGGCCCAGGCGTCAAGGGTCTGCGACTGGCCGGCGGCGTCGGTCGCGCGGCTGCCCTCGACCAGCAATCCCTTGATGAGGTCCGCTCGACCGGACAGGTTCCCCAGGGCGGCTTGACTTGGGTCGTGGCCTCCCGTGCCGAAGGCGGCGCGCTGCCATGAGAAGGAATGAACGACCACCCGCGGGCGCGAGGTCCGCAGGCTGTAGTCCCATCCCCTGGCGTCATGGCCGCGCTCCCTGTAGAGCACTGCGTACGGCCGAAAGAGGTCCTCCGATGAGTCCAGCACGAGAACCGGAAGCATGTGTGAAACAGGAGAGTACTCGGCCACCGCCCGGCCACGAGACTCGAGCATCGCCAAGTGTTCGACGCCGAAGTCATCTGAGGCCGGCTGTGCATAGAATACGCGCGCCTCGCGCAGACGCGTATCCCTCAGGCCGCCAAGGAACAGAAGAATCGCCACGGCAGTGACTGACAGCAGTGCCATTGTGGAAGCGCGGCCGAACGTGCGGTGACGCAAGGTCAACACCGCGCTAGCCAACACCGCCAGTACCAGGAGGACCAAGCCGAGCCAGAGACGCCAGAAATCCGCAGCCGACCAACTCTCGCGCCTCAGCAGGCGGAAGGTTCGTGGTTGCACAATCTCTCGGATACCTTGCGGGAACCGGACCGCAGAAATCCTTGCATCAGGTTCTTCTAAATAAAGCAAGACGATGGGCCAGTCTAGCCTACCATAGGCGTCGGGTTTAGCTAACACGGCCGCATCAAGCATGCCGGCCATGACCATCTCGCACAGATCGGGTTCAGGTCGCCTGAGCACACGAAGCGACTGACGCCGAAGGGCCTTGCACAGTTGCTTCATCAGGGCCGGTTCTGGTTCACGTGGGTCAATGGGAACAAGCTCGTGTGTGGCTGCAAGGCAGAGCAAGCCAGTTTCCTTCGGCAGTGGGCGCACTCCAGACAAGACAACACGCTTGCGGTCCACCTCGCGTCCGTAGCGGTCAAGGAACTCGACTGTGAGGGTTAGATCAGCGCCGGTGTAGTAGACCGGCAATATCAGCGGGCACTTCGCGGCAGCGGCGAAGAGCTGCTGGGAGTGCATGTCAACAGGGCCCCCGGTGGTGATGTACACACCGACGACGTGCTTGTCCGTCTGGTTCGTGACTTCGAACGTCACCGGCACGTAGGCGCCGACGCGGGCCCAGCCGTCGGTGATGTCGAGGGAGGCCGTGACGTCCACACCTTGGGCGAGGGCGGGTGAGGCGATGAGGATGGCAACCATCACGTAGGCCGGGGCGCGCCCCGGCGCTTTGGCGCCAACGCGTGATTGCCGGGGCACGGCCCGGCCTACAGCTGCAAGATGGGAGGAGCACTGGCTGGCAAGCAGCCAGTGGCACCCGCTATGGGATAGGTGCCGGGGCACGCCCCGGCCTACATGGGCGGTCACGGCATCCCTCCGGTCGTTTCCAGGACGCGCCAAATATGGATCGCCGCGGCGACGGACCAGGCTTGGGCGATGCAGCCGCCGGGTCGGTGCGGCGGGTCGCCGTCGAAGACCTCGCTGATGAAGCCGAGGCCCGCCTCGTCCATCGTCACCAGAAGGTCCTCCAGAATCTGCCGCGCCTGGGCCCGGGCTCGCTCGGGGGGCTCCACGACGAAGAGGGCGTCCACGTACGGCCCCAGGAGCCACGGCCACACCGTCCCTTGATGGTAGGCCGCGTCCCGCTCGTCGGGCCCGCCGCCGTACGTTCCTTTATACGAGGAATCGCCCGGTGCGAGCGTCCGCAGACCGCGCGGCGTCATGAGTTTCGCACAGACGGTCCGGACAACGGACTTCGCGCGCTTCCCCGCAAGCGGTGCGTGCGGCAGGCCGACGGCGAAGATCTGGTTCGGCCGGATGGCCGGGTCGCGCCGCCCGTCGGGGAAGACGCAGTCGTAGAGGCACTTGGCCCCATCGTTCCAGAAGAGGTCCTCGAAGGCGTCGCGAGCCCGTTCGCGCAGGGCGCACGGCGCGGGCGGCGTTTCGCCCAGCACCTCGGCCATCTCCTCGGCGAGGGCGAGCCCGGATAGCCACAGGGCCTGGATCTCGACGGGTTTGCCGAAGCGCGGCGTGACCGGTTTTCCATCGCTTGTTCGGGCGTCCATCCACGTCAGTTGCGTGTCCACGGAGCCTGCGGCGACGAGGCCGTCGGCGTCGGCGTGGATGCCGAAGCGTGTGCCGGCGGCGTAGTGCTCGACGATCCGGCAAGCGGCCGGCCACAAGCACTCGCGGACGCCCGCCGCGCTGCCCCCGGCCTTCTGATACGCCGCTAGGGCCTGAAGGTACCACAGGCTGGCATCGACGGTGTTGTACGACGGTTCACCCGTCCGCTCGTCGAAGCGGTTGGGGATCATGCCTTCGCTCGCGGCCGAGGCGAAGGCCTTCAGGACCTTCCCGGCCGCCTCGAGCCGACCCGTCTCAATGGCCAGACCCGGCAAGGCGATCATGGCGTCGCGGCCCCAGTCGGCGAACCAGGGGTAGCCGGCGATGACGGTCATCAGGTCCTCACCGCCGACGCAGCGCCTGACGAGGAAGGCGTCGGCGGCGCGGACGAGGCGCTCAACGGGGGTGCCCGCCGGCAAAGGCTCGTCGGCGGGGCGAACAACGCACGCCCGGGCAAGGCCGGCCGTGGCACACACTTGCTGTGGCGGATCGAAGGAGCAGAAGAGCCGACATCCTCCGTTGCCTTGGCCGCGGATCGTCCAGCGGCCCGGGGCGAGGAGGTCCTGGGTGAAGTCGAAGCCGCGCTCGCGCTCAACGCGGAGCACGACGCCCTCGTACCACGTGGTGTTGACGGCGGCGGCAGCCTCTGCGGCGTCGGTCCAAATGAAGACGCCCGGCATGCCATCCGAGAGGACGTGGAAGCCGCAAGTGCTCTGGGCCATCTCGACACGGACGGTCTCACGCGTCCGGGCCAGGGCGTGCATCGACCGCAGGGCGAGCATCGGGGCCAGGTCGAGCGTCCAGTCGCCGTCGCCCTCGACCTCGTAGGTAAGGCAGACGCCCCCGCCTTCGGAGAGCAGCACGACGTGGCGACCGACCGTCACGCCTGCGGCGCGGGAGACGAGTCGCGGAACGGAACCCGCCTCGAACCCCTCGGCCACGACAGAGCCGTCGGGATGAAAGCCGCCTGAGTACTCGGTGGTCGAGAGCCAGGTCTCGCCGTCGGCCGTGATGAGCCGTTCGTCCATGTGCGAGAGGACGACCTGCCGCGCGAGCGGCGCCCGCAGGGCCGGCACCCACAGGCCGTGGTAGCGGCGCGTCGGGCACAGGAAGACGGTGGACGAGGCGTACCCGCCGGCGCCGTCGGCGAGGAGCCACTCCACGGTGAGGGCCCGGTCGCGGTCGCGAAGGTGGGCGGCGTCGAGGTACAAGGTCGTTGCCTTTCGACGGCACGCGCGGGGCAAGCCCCGCGGCTAACATGGCGCCCTTCAGGCCTGTGTATCGGCGTCGGTGCTGTTGGCCTCGGCGCTGTCGTCGTCAGCATCGTCGCCGGGCTCGATCTCGACGTGGATGGCGCCGATGGGGCAGTAGGTGACGCACTCGCGGCACAGGACACAGGTGGCCAGCCGCCGGACGCTGATGAACGACTTGTCGTTGCACATCTCGAAGACCTTCGGCTGGCACCGCGCCAGGCACACGCCGCAGCCGAGGCAATCGCGCGTATTGACCGAAAGGGTAATCCGCCGGCCGTCGTCGTTGAAGGTAGCGACGCTCACAAGGTCGGGCGTTTGCTCATCGGTCTCGAAGACCTCGTGGGCCTGCTGCCAGGAATGGCTGCGGATCTGGTGCCGTCCGCCGCGGTCAAGACGGAAAATGCTGCGGCCGCACGTGGGGCACCGGTGCAGGTCCTCGAGTTTCTGAAGGTACTTGACGAGCGTCAGGGCGAACGTGCCGTGGCTCCACGTGAGGGGGCTCACCGACAGCGGCATGTTGGTGTAGGGGTCCACCTGCTCAGCCAGGACGCCCGAGGGGAGGGCGTGCCCGGCGACCCACTCGAAGATGGGCACCGCCTCCTTGAGTTCCTCGATCGTCGAGCCGCGCGCGATGTAGTAGTCAGCCAGCCAGATGGTGCAGACGAACCAGGGGTTGCCCGGCACGCCGCGCCGGTCGGTCGAAGCGCGGTAGTAGGTGTCGTTCTCGTATCGGGCGATGCCGCCGACGGGCGTCTTGACCCAAAGGGCACGGGCGACGGCGTCCATGGTGGCGACGACACGCGGGTCGTTGGCCTCGAAGGCGTGGAACTTGAAGACGGCGAAGAGGCTGGCGTCGATGGTGGTGTCGGCCTCCATCTCACCGCTTTCATTAGGGACGAGGCGCCGGACGAAGCGGCCGTGCTCGTCGCTCCAGAGGTGCTTGGCCATGGCGTCTCGCACTTCTTCGGCCGCGCGGTCGTATCGGTCGGCCAGGTCGGCGTCGCCGAAGACACGGGCGAAGTTGCGGGACGCCACCAATCCGCCGTAGACGGTGGCGCACGTGTAGGTGTGGACGCCGTACCGCTCTTCCCACAGGTCGTACGACGGTTTGGGCAGGCCGGTCTCGGGGTCGCGGAACTCGACCATGAAATCGGCCGCCCCGAGGATGAGCGAGTAGTAGAGCGGCCGCACGTACTCCACGTCTTTGTAGTGCCAGAAGTGCCGCCACAGGGCCCACAGGACCAGCGCCGTCTGGTCTTCCTGGATGGGCAGGCGCGTCTTGCCGTCCACCATCCAGGGGTGCCACGAGGAGGCGGGCGTGCCGTCGGGATTGTACTTGTGCAGCAGGTAGCCCTCTTCGGTCAGGAGGTCACGGCACTGGGCGTAGAAGCGCCGGGTGATGTCGGGGAACCCCGCCAGATCGAGGGCGTGGCAGACAAGTGCCCCGTCGCGCGGCCACATGTAGGAGTACGTGTCGCGCGAGAACTGGAGGACGTCGCTGTCGTTGGCCGCGATGACGGCGCCGCGGTTGTCGATCTGCGTTCGGATGATGAGCAGGCTCCGCTTGAACAGGTCCTGGACGGCCTGCGGCAGGTTGCCGAAGTTATGAGCCGGGCCGTTGACCCAGGCTCGCCAGTAGCCGATCGTCCGCTCGAGCATCCCCGCCGGGGTACGGTCCTTGAGCACGCCGTACAGTTCGCGCAGTTCCTCATACGACTGGGCGACCACGAAGTAGTAGTAGAAGATGCCGTCGCCGCCGGCTTCGAGGTCCATGGCGATGCCGATGGTGGAATCGACGGCCCCCTGGCTGATGGGGTTGGCCGAGAGGCGCCCGTCTTCGGCATCGCGCCACGTGCCTTCGGCCCCCCGGAACCCGCACGTGCCGGTGGCGAACAGTTCGACGCCGTGCCGGTCGGTACCGGATTGCGTGCGGCAGAGGCCGACCAGGATGTATCGGGCGCCGCGGTAGTGGATGACGGCGCTTAGACGCGGGTCGTAGTAGGCCGTGTCGCCGACCTTGGCCCCATACATCGACAGGTCCTGCTGGAAGAACACGCGGACTTCCCGAGGGTGGTCGGCCAGGTTGGTCACCCGGACCCTGCGGATGTAGGCGTTGCGGTTGAAGTCCACGGCGTCGTTGCATTCAAGACGGACACCGAGGTCGGCGTGGGTGAGCACCACGTCGGTGACGAGGGTCTCCTTCAGGTAGCCGAGTTGCTTCTCCCACCCGTCGTCGGCGGTCCAGGCGAGGTGGCCGTCGGTCCAGACGCCGAAGCGGCACGGCCCCCACCCGGCGTGGTTCTCCTGGCCGACGAAGGGGAAGTAGAGGTCGCGGATCTGGTAATCAGCGTCGAACGCGATAAGCAGGTTGCCGTTGCCGACGGGAATGTCGCGCGGCACGTTCTGTCTCCGACACCCGGCCCCACACCTGCTGGGCGACGCAGCGCCCTTATCCCTCGCAACAGCGCCGGCGCGGGGGACGGACGCCTGCGTCGCACGAGCCGGCACGGCGATTATACGCAGGCCCGCTCGACAATGCAACGGCGGTGGAGGCCGATTCGTCGCGGCGCGAACGCGCGGGTGCCGGCGGCGCTTGCGTCTGGCCGAGCGCGACGGAATCCTCCATCGGGACCGCCGGCAAATCCCGATTGTTCCTTGAGGGTCGGACGCCGTCTGGCCGATATCGACAATGAATCGCTCCGGGGCGAAGTCACGCGCCGCCCCCTCCCTGGAAGTGAGCCTCGCATGTGCGGCATCGTCGGATACATCGGAAACAAACAGGCCTACCCCATCCTGCTGGAAGGTCTGAAGCGCCTGGAGTACCGCGGCTACGATTCGGCCGGTGTCGCGCTTCGGCAGAACGGCGACGGGCGGCTGGCCGTCGTCAAGGCGAAGGGCCGGATCAGCGAACTCGAGGCGATCATGCAGGACCGCAACACGGAGGGCACGCTCGGCATCGCCCACACCCGATGGGCGACCCACGGCGCGCCGAACGACGTGAACGCCCATCCGCATACCGACGGCTCGGGCCGTTTGGCCGTCGTCCACAACGGCATCATCGAGAACTGGGTGGCGCTGCGGCAACTGCTGGAGAGCGAGGGCGCCAGGTTCCGCAGCGACACCGACACCGAGGTCCTCGCCCACCTGTTCGCCCGTTACTACGACGGCAACATCGAGAAGGCCGTGCAAGAGGGTCTGCGGGAGGTACGCGGCGCCTACGGCATCGCCGTCGTCCACGCCGACGAGCCGGACGTGCTGGTCGCGGCCCGTAACGGGTCGCCGCTGATCATCGGCGTCGGCGAAGAGGAGTACATCGTCGCCAGCGACGCCTCGGCCATCATCGAGCACACCACCAACGTCATCTACCTCGAAGACAACGAGATGGCCACGCTGCGACGCGACGGCCTGGCCACCACCACCATCGACGCCGTGCCCACCCACAAAGAGGTCCAGCAGGTCGAATGGACCCTCGAGCAGATCGAGAAGAAGGGCTACTCGCACTTCATGCTCAAGGAGATCATGGAGCAGGCGGAGAGCCTCTCGGACACGATGCGCGGCCGTCTCGACGCCTCGGCCGGCGAGGTGCACCTTGGCGGCATCAGCGACATCGCCAAGCCCCTGGCCCACGCGCGGCGGATCATCCTGACGGCCTGCGGCACGGCGTGGCACGCGGGCCTGGTGGGCGAGTTCCTCTTCGAGGACCTGGCGCGCATCCCCACCGAGGTCGAGTACGCCAGCGAGTTCCGCTACCGCAACCCCATCATCGACGAGGGAACGGTCGTCATCTGCATCAGCCAGAGCGGCGAGACCGCCGATACCCTGGCCGCCATGCGCGAGGCCCGCCTTAAGGGCGCCCTGGCCATCGGCATCGTCAACGTGGTCGGCAGCACCATCGCCCGAGAGACCGACGCAGGGGTGTACCTCCACTGCGGGCCGGAGATCGGCGTCGCATCGACCAAGGCCTTCACCAGCCAGTTGGTGGTTTTGATCATGACGGCCATGTACCTGGGCCGGCGGCGGCACCTGGCGTCGCAGGAGGCACGCGAGATCATCAAGGGCCTGCAGGCGGTGCCCGACCAGGTGCGTGGCGTGCTGAACCTCGACCAGCAGATCCAGGAAGTCGCCGCCGCCTACGCACAGTGCCCGAACTGGCTGTACCTGGGTCGCGGCCACAACTATCCGGTAGCGCTGGAAGGGGCGCTGAAACTCAAGGAGATCTCCTACGTCCACGCCGAAGGGCTGCCGGCCGCCGAGATGAAACACGGCCCCATCGCCCTGATCACCGACGAGATGCCCGTTGTCTTCCTCGCGAACCGCGGCCTCCAGTACGAGAAGGTCCTGTCGAACATGGAGGAGGTCCGCAGCCGCGGCGGCCGCATCATCGCCATCGCCACCGAGGGCGACGCCGAGATCACCCGCCTGGCCGAACACGTTCTCTACGTGCCCGACGTGCGCGAACCGTTCCAGCCGATCCTGAACGTCGTCCCCCTGCAACTGCTGGCCTACCACGTCGCCGTCCTTCGCGGCTGCGCCGTCGATAAGCCGCGCAACCTGGCCAAGAGCGTGACGGTCGAGTGAGCCACAGCCCGGCCGGTTACCGACTTGCACTTCCCGGGCCCCGGCCGTATCGTCGGGGTCGTCTTGATCCGGCGGAGAATCAGCCGTGAACTGGAAGGCCCTCCTCAAGTCACAGGGTTACCTCGTGGCCGACGGCGCGATGGGGACACAACTCATCCTCCGCGGTCTGCCGCCGGGTACGCCGCCCGAGGCGTGGAACCTCGAAAACCCCGACGCCGTGGCGGACGTGGCCCGCGCGTACGTCGAGGCCGGCGCCCGGATCGTGCTGACGAACACCCTCGGCGGAACGCGGATCAAGTTAGAGCGGCCGGGCCTGGCGGACCGGACGGCCGAGGTGAACCGTGCGGCAACCGAGGCGGCCCGCCGCGGCGCGGGCGACCGCGCGGCGGTGTTCGCGTCGGTCGGGCCGACGGGCGAGTTCATGGCGCCCCTCGGCACGCGGTCGGAGGCCGAGTTCATCGACGCCTTTGCCGAACAGATCGCCGCGTGTGCCGACGCCGGCGTAGAGGGCATCTGCATCGAGACGATGACGGCGCTGGAGGAAGCCCTTGCCGCCCTCAAAGCCGCGCGTCAGGTTTGCGACCTGCCCGTGGTGGTGTCGATGACGTTCGACCACGGTCCGAAGGGCTTTGCCACCATGATGGGCGTCACGCCCGAGGGGGCCGCGCGGGCGCTGGAGGCGGCGGGGGCCGACATCATCGGCTCGAACTGCGGCAACGGCATTGACGGGCACGTCGAGGTGGCCCGGCTGCTGCGCCCGGCCACCCGTCTGCCGGTGTGGATTAAGTCGAACGCTGGGCGGCCGGAACTCATGGACGGGGAGACGGTCTTTCGCGAGACGCCGGAGCAGATGGCGGCGCACGTGCCCGCGCTGCTCGCCGCCGGCGCCAACATCATCGGCGGTTGCTGCGGCACAACGCCGGAGCACATCCGCGCGATGGCCGACGCTGTACATCGTTACGAGCCGCGAGCGTGAGCGAGCGGTTGGGCCAAGTCGAGCGCACTGGCAGGCAAGCCTCCAATGGCACCCGGCGCGGGTTATCCCGACTGGAGTTTCTCGAGTACCTCGGGGGCCACGTCGAAGTTCGAGTGGACCTTCTGGACGTCGTCGTGGTTGTCGAGGTCTTCGAGGAGGGCCAGGACCTTTCGGGCGTCGTCCTCTTCGAGGGAGACGTAGTTCTGCGGCACCTGGGCGACCTCGGCCCCGTCGATGGGGATGCCGGCCCCCTGGAGCGCCGTCTTGACGGCGTCGTAGGCGTCGGGGGGCGCGAGCACGTCGAACCCGTCGTTGGTCTCGTTCAGGTCCTCGGCGCCGGCCGCAAGGGCGACGTCCATCAGCCGCTCCTCGTCGTCGAACCCGGCGACGGTGACGACGCCTTTCTGCGAGAACATCCACGCGACGCATCCGGGCTGGCCCATGTTCCCGCCGTGGCGTTCGAAGAGTTTGCCGACGTCGCTGGAGGTGCGATTGCGGTTGTCGGTCATGGCTTCGACGAGGACGGCCACGCCCCCGGGGCCGTAGCCTTCATAGACGACCTCTTCAATGACGGTGCCGTCGTCGAGTTCGCCGGTGCCTTTCTTGATAGCGCGTTCGATGTTGGCGTTGGGCATGTTGACGGCCTTGGCGTCGTCGATGGCGTAGCGAAGGCGGAGGTTCATGGTGGGGTCGCTGCCGCCCTGTCTGGCGGCCACGATGATGGCCTTGGCGCACTTCGAGAACATCTTGCCGCGCTTCGCGTCGGCCGCGCCCTTCTTCCGCTTGATGGTGGACCAGTGGGAATGACCGGACATGGCGGGGTTCCTATGGCTTGGGGCTCAGCGTGGTTCCGGGCAGGTTGAGCCGAGGATTCATGTCGCCGCGCTCCTCGGCGGAAGCAAGGGGAGCGACCTCGGGTTTGGCGCCGGCGTCGAGTTTCTTGAGTTTCTTCTGGACGCGGACCAGGTCATCGGGTTCGGCCTCACCGCCTCCTGACTCCAGGATCTTGGCGGCCGTCTGCCAGGCCTTGGCGGCGTCGGTGGGCCGCTCGAGCCGCCAGTACGAATCGCCGAGGTGGTCCCAGAGAACGGCGTCGAGTTCGGGCGCGAGGCGGGTGGCCTCCTCGAGCATCTTGACGGCGTCGTCGAACCGGCCCTGCTTGTACATGACCCAGCCAAGGCTGTCGAGGTAGGCCGCGCTCTTGGGATCGGCCTGGAGGGCCTGGCGTATCATCGTCTCGGCCCGCGCCAGGTTCACGCCGCGCTCGGCCCACAAGTACCCGAGATCGTTTTTCGACGGGGCGTGATCGGGGCTGCTCTGGAGGATGCCTTCGAGTTCGCGTTCGGCGGCGGCGGTGTCGCCCATCTCGGTGTAGAGGCCGGAGAGCAGGTACCGCCACTCGATGTTCTCGGGTTGGGCGGCCAGGAGGGCCCGCAACTCGGCCACGGCATCGCCGTGCTGCTTCAGGCCGGCCAGGGCGTAGGCCATCAGCAGCCGCATCTGGTTCTGGCGGGGATAGGTGGCAAGGATATCGCGAGCCAGTCGGACGGCATCGTCGAACCGCTCCTGACGGAAGCGGACCTCGGCCAGGAGGACCTGCGGGCCAAGGGCCTTGGGATCGACGCTCTGGGCCATGACGGCGGCATCTTCGGCCGCCGCGACGTCTCCCCGCGACAGATACAGCTCACCGAGTTGGCAGCGGGCCTGGATATCCTTCGGGAGCAGTCTCAGGAGGTCTTTGAGTTCCTTCTCGGCCTCATCGAACTGGCCCTGCTTCGCCAGCGCCCCTGCCAGCAGGTACCGGGTGTGTTGGTCGCTGGCCGCACGTCGCCGCGCGAGGCGGTACTCCGCCAGCGCCTCGTCAATGCGGCCGAGATGTTCCAGGATCATCCCCATCTTGCGGCGGAAGATGGGCAGGTCGAGACCGGCCGAGACGGCAGCGTGGTAAACGCCCAGGGCCGCGTCGTGGCGCTCGGCCCGAATCAGCAGGTCGGCCTTGCGGGAATACGCGATGGCCGCCTTCGGCTGACGGGCGATCGCCTTGTCGTAGAGGCTGATGGCGTCGGCCGGCCGCTTGACCGTCTCGGCCAGCATCCCGACCAGGACGAAGGGGCCGTAGTGCTTAACGTCGGGGCCCACCAGACGCTGGGCCTGGAGATAGATCTGTCCGCGGTCCGTGAGGCTGTCGATGAGCCTGGCCGCCCGAACAAGAACGGCGGACTCGGCCACCTCGCCGACCATGGTGGACCCGAGGGCCTCGAGGGCCTCGACGGGCCGCCCGGCTTCGATGTGAATCTCGGCCAGTTTCAGGGCCGCCGCCACGCTTGTGCCGGACGATTTCGCCGACGGGGCGCTGAGTTCGCGATACAGGTCGGCCGCCTCGTCCTTGCGTCCGGCGGACTCGTACGCGGTGGCCAGTTGCATCGTAAGGAATCGGTTCTCGGGGCGCTGCTTGTGATAGCGCTCGAGTTCGTCGATGGCAGCGTCGGGCTTGCCCTCCGCCTTGTAGACTTCGGCCAGTCGCTGGTATCCCCCGGCGCCGCCGGGGTCGCTGTCGATGACCTTCCGCGCCCACTCGCGTGCGGCCTCGAAGTCATGCTTCTTGAGGTACGCCGAGCACATCAGGCTCAGGAGGTCCTTGTTCCTGGGCCGGGCGGCGACGGCCTCGCGCAGCACGGCGATGGCTTCATCGCTCTCGCCGCGGTCCACCAGCAGGCTTGCGAGTCGCTCCTTGAGTTTAACCTGGCTGCGGTAAACGAGGTACAGTTCCGGGTACCGCTGGTAGAAACTCTGGGGCGTCTCCACCATCTCCAGGAGCGACCGGTAAGCAGCGATGGCCCCCTCGATGTCGGCCATGTTGTGCCGCGTCCGCGCCAGGTGGTACGTGCCGAGAATGTAATAGGGTGACTCTTTCTTGGCGGCGGCGAGGAGGCGGCCCAGCAGGTCGGCGGCCGTCGGGAGGTCGCCCTGGTTAATGGCAAGGCGGGCGCGGAAATAGAGCGTTGCCGGATCCGTCGGCGCCAGCGCCAGTGCCTTGTCCAGCGACTCGACGGCGGCGCTCACGTTTCCGGCGTCGTACTGCGTCAGTCCCAGATTCATCCAGATGAGGGCCACGTTCGGCTGGAGGGCGGCCGCCTGGCGAAACTCCTCGGCAGCCAGCACGGTCTCTTGCCTGCCCATCAGAAGGCGGCCGCAGACGTAGCGGCACAATGCCTGGCCCAGCGGGTCGGGGCCGGGCGGCTCGAGCGGTCTGGGTGGCGGGAGGCAGTGGCGCGGTGACGGCTCCGCCGCAGCCACACCGGACGGTCCCGCGCGGACGGGGCCGTTACAGGCCGCCACGCTCGTAAGGACCACCAGTCCCAGCGCCAACGTCAATCGTGTCGTGCTGCGCATACACACTCCCGCGTGAGTCTTCCCCGCGGTCCGCTCAGACATGCGCGCCGGGGTCCGTCAGTGGATGACCTTGTTGAGGGGGTATACTATAATCCCCGATGCGCCGGCTTTTTTCAACTTGGGTACGAGTTCTCGCTCCGTCGAGGCGGGCAGAACGACCTCGAAAGCCAGCCAGTCCGTCTCGGCCAGGTGGTTGACCGTGGGGCTGCGTTCGGCCGGAAGCATCGCCTTGACCGCCTGTTCCAGTTTTGCAGGAACGTTCATCTTCAGGCCGACCATCTCCTTGGCGTCGATGGCACCCTGAAGAAGGAGGCCCACGTTCTCGATCTTCTCGCGTTTCCACGGGTCCTGCCAACTGGCGCGGTTGGCGATGAACTGGGTGTTGGACGTCATGACGGTCTCAATGATCCGGAGCCGATTCGCACGCAGGCTCGAACCCGTCTCGGTCACATCGACAATGGCGTCCACCAGGCGGGCCTTGACCTCGGTGGCGCCCCACGAGAACTCGACCTTCACGTTGACACCGCGCGACGTGAAAAACCGTTTGGTCACCTTCACGAGTTCGGTGGCCACCAGCCCGCCTTCCAGGTCCTCGATCTTGCGGACCTTGCTCTCCTCGGGTACGGCCACCACCCATCGGACGGGGACCAGCCGGGACTTGGCGTAGATGAGGTCCTGGACCACGTGGACGCGCGACCCGTTCTCGGCGATCCAGTCCTGGCCGGTCAGGCCGGCGTCGAGGACCGCATCCTCAACGTAGCGGCTCATCTCCTGGGCGCGGAACATGACGACCTCGATCTCCGGGTCGTCGGTCCGGGGGGAGTAGGAACGCTCCGACACGCGGACCTCATAGCCCGCGCGGGCCATCAGGTCGAGGGTGGCCCTCTCGAGACTGCCCTTCGGCAGCCCGAGTTTCAGGATGTTCGTTGCCTTCGTCATACACCGCCCTCTGGGGCCTTATCGGCTATTTCCTGCGGCCGGCTCGCCTGGCTTTGGGGGCGGAAGCGCGCTTGCCCTTCGGCGCAGGCGCCCTCTTCGGTTTGGCCTTTCTCTTGGCGGTTTTTTTTCTCGCCTTCTTCCTGCCGACGGTCTTCTTGGCAACCGTCTCCGTCACGGCCTTTTTCTCTGCGGCCTTCTTCCCGGCAGGTTGCTTCGCCTTCTTCCGGGCGTTGCGTTGCGTCGGACGCCGCGCCGACGGGCACGTTTTTTTCAAGGGGCACTTCGGGCACAGCGGCGTGCCGACGACACACAACTGCTCGGCCAGTCGCTTGACCAGGCGGTGCAGGTCGAAGGCGCGGTTCGATTTGACGGCGCGTTCCAACATCGCCTGCATGTCGGCCTGGGATTCGGCGGCCGCATCAACGATGCTCAGCCGGCCCAGCGCGCGGGCCACATCGTTATCGACCGGAAACGTGTGGGCGCCGACGCAGTCGCGGGCCATCGTGGCCGCCACGAACGGACGGACCTCCTCCAGCCGCTCAAAATACGCCCTCGTCTCCATCTTGCCCATCGACTCCAGGAAGTCCCAGACCATGCTGTTGTGCTGCTTGAACACCTGGTCCAGAAGGCGCGGAAGAACGCGTGCCTTGTGCCCGGCGCGGGGGAAACTCGCGCCGAGGACCTCGCGAATCTCGCGAGGCCGGCTGACCCTGAGGTCGTTCCAGTCGATGAAGTGGCGGCGGAGCCGGTCCATGGCCTTCTCGACGGCTTCGCGGGTCGCCTCTTCGCCCAGGATCGTCCGGACGGCGTGCTCGACGGGGTGCGTGACGGGCGCGCGCGGCTCGTCGCCGTAGCGGCGCCTGAGCGCCAGCCGAATGCGCTCGAGACGTTTGACCTTGTCGGTGAAGGTCGGCATCGTCCGCTCTCCGGGCCTTTCTCTACGGACTGTCTTCGGGCAGTTCGGCCAGCGTGTCCGCGGGCATGTCCTCGGCGTCGTCGGCGCTCTCGACACCCCGCCGGATACGGTCGGCGCGGGCGGCCTCATCCTCGGCCCGGGCCTTGGCAATCAACGCGCTCAAGGACACGCTCCGCTTGACCGAGTCGTCCGGGTGAAACCGCAGCATCGGGCAGAACTTCGTCGCCAGGGCATCCGCCACGCGTTCCTGGATGTGACCGTGGGCATGCCGGATGGCCCGCAGGCACGCCTTCTGCTGTTTCGGTTCGCCCATGATGGAGACGCGGACGTCGGCCACGCGCATGTCGGCCGAGACGTCCACGCCCGTGACGGTCACGAAGGCCATGCGCGGGTCGCTCAATTCCGTGACCAAGGCCCCGCTGACGACCTCTCGGATGACGCTTGCGACGCGTCGGGTGCGCCGCCCGGGCTGCTTGCGTTGGCCTCGTTTCATCGGCGGGGCTCCGGCCTAGAGCACCTCGGTTTCGTAGTCGATCAGTTCGGCGCCGCCGGTGCGCCGGACCAGATCGACCACCTTCGCCATCACCCGATCAGCAAAGGGGCCGTCGTTCGTCACGATGGCGACCCCGAGGACCGCCGTCTGACGGCGGTCGAGGGCGTCCACCTCGCTGACCGAGACGTTGAACTTGTTGCGGATACGCTCGCGGAGGCTCTTCACGACGCGCCGTTTGTCCTTCAGGGAGGTCGCCTCGCGGATCACGAGCCGCATCTCGAGGACGCCGACCACCATCACCGGTCTCCGTCGCCTGTTCCCCGCCTGCCCCCGGCCCGGGCCGACGACAGCGTCCGCGCCACGGAGACCACCTCGAAGGCCTCAATCCGGTCGCCGACCTTGACGTCACTGTACCCGGCGACATGAATGCCGCACTCCTGGCCGGCCCGGGCCTCGCGGACATCGTCTTTGAACCGCTTCAGCGACTCGATCCGGCCGGTGTAGATGACGAGCCCGTCGCGGATGATACGCAGGGTGGCGTTGCGGTTGATCACGCCGTCGGTCATGCGGCATCCGGCAATGGTTCCAACGCGGCTGATCTTGAACGTCTGAAGCACTTCGCACTCGCCCAGGTGCCGCTCCTCTTCCAGCGGCGCCAGCAGCCCTTCGAGCGCTTTGCGGACGTCGTCGGTCACGTTGTAAATGATGCTGTACGGTCGGATGTCCACGCCGCGCGCCTCCGCCAGGAGGCGGGCCGCCTGGTCGGGCACCGCGTTGAAACCGATGATGACGGCATCGGACGCGTCGGCCAACAGCACGTCGCTCTCGTTCACACCACCCACGGCCGCGTGAATCACTCGGACGCGGACCTCGGGGTGCTCGATTTTCTCGAGGTTCTCGCGGATCGCCTCGACGGACCCCTGGACGTCGGCCTTGATGATGACGGGCAGTTCCCTGACCTCCTCGGTGGTCATCTGTTCGAAGACGGCCTCCAAGGTCCTCGGGCGGCGATGCTCGGCCAGGGTGGCCTCCCGTTGACTGCGCCGCCGGTCCTCGGCCAGTTGCTTGGCCACCGAGAGGTCGTCGAGGACATAGAACCGGTCGCCGGCCTCCGGAACGCTCGAGAGCCCCGCAACGCGGACGGGCACGGTGGGGCCGGCTCGGCGCATGCGCTTGCGGTTCTCGTCGGTCATCGCCCGGATCTTGCCGCATGCCGTCCCGGCCACGACGACGTTACCGGCCTCGAGAGTCCCGTTCTGGACCAGAAGGGTGGCCATCGGCCCGAAGCCCTCTGCCAGTTCGGCCTCGATGACGGTCCCGACGGCGTCCCGGTCGGGGTTGGCTTTCAGTTCGATCATCTCGGCCTCGAGCAGGAGCGCCTCGAGCAGGGCATCGACGTTCTGCCCCGTGGTGGCCGATGTTTCGATACAGATCGTCTGGCCGCCCCATTCCTCGGTCAGCAGTTCGTACTGGGTCAATTGCTGCTTGACCCGCTCCGGGTTGGCCTGCGGGAGGTCGCACTTGTTGATGGCCACGACGATGGGCACGTCGGCTGCCCTGGCGTGGTTGATGGCCTCCTCGGTCTGCGGCATGATGCCGTCGTCGGCGGCGATGACGAGAACGGCCACATCGGTCACCTTGGCGCCGCGGGCCCGCATGGCGGTAAAGGCCTCGTGGCCAGGCGTGTCGAGGAACGTGATCCATCGCTCGCCCACGTGCACGCGATACGCACCGATGTGCTGCGTAATGCCGCCGGCCTCGCCCTCCACCACGCGCGACTTGCGGATGTAGTCCATCAGCGACGTCTTGCCGTGGTCCACGTGCCCGAGGAACGTCACGATGGGCGGCCGCGGCTGAAGCGCCTCGGCCGGGTCCTCGCGCTGCTCGATCTCGCTGATGACGTCGGCCAGCGCCCGCTCCCGGCGGATCTCCAGTTCGATGTCGCGGCTCACGGCGACGTCGAGCACCTGCTCTTCGGTGAGCGCGTCGTTGATCGTCGCCATGACCCCCTGCACCATGAGGTGCTTGATGATGTCGCCGGCCCTGATGCCGAGGGCCGACGAGAGGTCTTTGACGGTGACGGGCATCTCGACAACGGCCTTTCTCGGCCCTTCCGGGACGCGCGGTCTCGGCAGGGCACGCGCCGGTCGGGCGGCAAGGGGCCTGCCGGTGCGACCGAGGCGGACGCGTTCGCTGGAGATCGTCGAGCCGGCTCCGCCGCCGCCCGCCAAGGCAGCAAGGTCTTCCTGCTCCTCGCGTTTACGGATCCGTTCGCGCCGTCGGAAGGCTTGGGCCCGTCTCAGGCCCTCCGCCTCCGGTTCGGCAATGCGCTTGCCTCGTCGGCGTCCGCGGCGAGCCCCCGGAGCGCCTTCTTTGGCAGGCGCCGCCACGCCCTCATCCGCGCGGGCCGCAGCAGGCCTGGCCCGGGGTTTTGACGGCCGCGCGGCCGGCTTGCGCGTTGCCGGTGCGCCAACGCCAATCGCCTGGGGATGCGGCGCGGGCGGCGCGGCCGGCCCGGCCACCTCTTTCGGATGGCGAAGCGGCTTGGGCGCCAGTTTCGGGCGCGGAGCCAGTTTCGGTCCCGGTGGCCGACGGGTCACGCGTCGGCGTTCGCGCCGCTCGGCGGGAGGTGCGGGGGCCTCGACGCCGGGCGCCTCGGCGGTCGGTGGGGCCGGCGGCGCCTCGGCAACCGGTTGTTCTCCGACGGCGGCGGGTTCGGCCGCTTCGGCCAGCGGCGGCGCCTCCGCGGCCGGCGCCTCCGCGACCGGCGCCTCCGCGGCCGGCACCTCCGCGGCCACAGGCATCTCTTCAACGGCGGCAGGGGCCTCGACCTCGGTGGCTGGCGGCTGGCGAGACGGGGGTTTGCGACGGGTGGGCAGTTTCAGGCCTTCGGCCTTGGGTTTCTTGCGTCCGCGCGTCGGTAGAGCGATGACCCTCTTGCGGGCCTGTTCGAGCTGCTCCTCGGGAGAGAGTTCCGGCTCAGGCGGCGCCGCCGGCTCGGGCGGCGCGACGGGCGGGGCCGGGGGCTCGGGCCGCGGCTCGGGCTCTGCCTCCTCCGGCTCATCACCGAGGAACACCGCCAGGCGGCGACGGACCTGATCCGCCTCGTCGTCGTCAACCGTGCTGGAGTGGGACTTGACATCGAGCCCGGCCTCGCGGCAGACCTCGATGACCTCTTTGCTCGGGATGTCGAACTCGCGGGCAAGTTCGTAGATACGTACCGACACCGCGTCCCTCCCTGAACGGCTACGTTTCGGGCGCCGCATCCGGCTCCCGGTCGTCGTCCACACCCTCGTCGTCAGACGCTTCGGGGGGCACCTCGTCGGACCCCGCAGCGTCCGGCTCCGGGGCCTCCTGCGGCTCCTGGGCGGCCGGTTCCGTTTCGGTTTCGGCGGATTCGGTCTCGTCGCTCTCGGCATCGTCGGAGACCTGTGCATCGTCCGCCGCGTCCTTGGCTTCCGGTTGCCCGGCCGGAGCCGCCTCCTCAGCGGCTTCGTCGGCGAGCGTCTCCTCGTCGCCGCCTTCCTCGGCGGCAGCCTTGGCGGCGGTGGCCGCTTCGGCTTCGCGTTCGGCCGCCCTGATTTCGAGTTCAGCGACGCGTTCGGCCACCTGGGCGACGATGTCCTGGGCCTGCTCGATGTCCACGCCCGCCAGGCGCGCCAACGTCTCGGGGGCC
This sequence comes from Phycisphaerae bacterium, assembly GCA_035529015.1. Classification (GTDB taxonomy): domain Bacteria; phylum Planctomycetota; class Phycisphaerae; order FEN-1346; family FEN-1346; genus JAUVZF01. Next base: position 25,622 of record DATKXP010000276.1, read on the forward strand.
ACCTCGACCACGTCGGCAAGGCTGATGTAGCCGGTGGCCATGAGTTCATTTGCCAGGTCCGGGCCGACGGCCTCGATCTCGGTGAGTTGCTCCATGGCCGTGGCCCGTTGCTCGTCGTACTCGCCGGGGGTAAGGATGTCGATGTTCCAGCCGCTCAGCCTTGCCGCCAGCCGTACGTTCTGGCCCCTCTTGCCGATGGCCAGGCTCAACTGGTCCTCCGACACCAGGACGGTGGCGCGGTTGATATCGCGGTTCAGGAGGATTTCCTTGACCTCGGCCGGCTTCAGGCCGTTGGCGATGAACACCTGGGGCGACTCGTTGAACCGGACGATGTCGATCTTCTCGCCGGCCACCTCTTCGACGATGTTCTTGATGCGGCTGCCGCGAATGCCGACGCAGGCGCCGACGGCATCGACGCGGCTGTCCGTGCTCGAGACAGCCACCTTCGTACGGTGCCCCGGCTCGCGGGCGATGGCCTCGACCTGGATGACGCGGTCGGCCACTTCGGGCACCTCGAGTTCGAACAGGCGGATGATCAGTTCCGGGTGGACGCGCGAGAGGACGATCTTGATATTGGCGCCGGCTTCGCGGACCTCAATGATGAGGGCCCGAATGCGGTCGCCCACGTGGAGCGTCTCGCCGGGAATCTGTTCGCTTCGCGGGAGGAACCCCTCGCCGCGACCCAGATTGACGAGGGCGTTGCCGCGGTCGATCCGCGTGACCTGACCCGAGACGATGGTGCCGACCTGATCGCCGTAGTCTTCCATGAGACTGGCGCGTTCGGCATCGCGGATCTTCTGGATGATGACCTGTTTGGCGGTCTGGGCCGCGATACGGCCGAGGACGGCCGGGTCGAGCACCACGTCGTTGAGCGTGGCGTGGATGTCGCCCGTTTCGCGGTCGATCGAGACGACGGCTTCCTCCACCGTGCCGAAATGCTTCTTGGCGGCCGAGGCGAGCGCGGCCTCGATACCCTGGAACACCACCTCGGCGTCGATGTTTTTCTCGCGTCGGATCGCGTCTATGATTCGGACCAGTTCGGCACCGTTCATTCGCGTTGCTGCTCCTCGAGTCCGTCTGCCGTCGGTTCGACTCCCACGCCGCGCGGCGAAACAAAAAAGTGGGACCACGACCAGACCCCACTCCGGCCACCGCCGCCCGTCGCCGGCGCGTGGCCCGCACCTCGCCTCGAATTAACCGGCGTGTGCTACATGCTCAGGCTCCAAACTGAGGTTGTCGCCCGTCTGGTCGTCAAACACGTGAATCCGGCCCATGTCGAGGTGCGCCTCGAGCGGCTCGTCTACAGCCACCCGGACATGGGCATCCAACTTGCACACGATCGGGAGATCGGCCGGTCCGGCCGCATGAACGATCTGCTCGTCGCCGAGCGGCTCGACGACGCGCACCGTGGTCGCCAGGACGTTCTCCGTGCCGGCGAACTTGCCGGTCCCCTCGACGCCGATATCTTCCGGCCGGATGCCCAACGTCACCTTCTTGCCCACGTGGCCCCGGACACGGCCGGCGGTATCGTCCGGCAGGCGTACCCTGACGGCATCCATCTGGAAGTACGTGCCGCCGCCCTCTGCCGCGATGGTGCCGCCCAGGAAGTTCATGGCCGGCGTTCCGAGGAACCCCGCCACGAAACGGTTCACGGGGTAATCGTAGACCTCCAGCGGCGGCGCGACCTGTTGAATCTCGCCATCGTTCATGACGACAACGCGGTCGCCGAGGGTCATGGCCTCGGCCTGATCGTGCGTGACGTAGATGACGGTCGTCTTGAGGCGATGGTGCAGACCCTTGAGTTCGGCCCGCATCTCAACGCGGAGTTTGGCGTCGAGGTTCGAGAGCGGCTCGTCGAACAGGAATGCCTGGGGCTGCCGGACAATGGCCCGTCCGACCGCCACGCGCTGCCTCTGCCCGCCCGAGAGGGCTTTGGGCTTGCGGTCCATCAACTCCTCGATGCCGAGGATCCTGGCGGCCTCTTTCACGCGCCGGTCGATCTCGTCTTTCGGGAACCGCCGCAGTTTCAGGCCGAATGCCATGTTCTTCTGCACCGTCATGTGCGGGTACAGCGCGTAGTTCTGGAAGACCATGGCGATGTCGCGGTCCTTGGGCGGGACGTCGTTAACGACCCGCTCGCCGATGCGGATGACGCCGTTGGTGGTCTCCTCCAGGCCGGCCACCATCCGAAGGGTCGTGCTCTTGCCGCATCCCGACGGCCCGACGAGGACGACGAACTCCTGGTTCCGGATGTCGAGCGTGAAGTCCTTGACGGCCACGGTTCCGCCGGGGAACACCTTGGTCACGTTCTCCAGGGACACGTCCGCCATAGCAGACCCCGTCGCCAAAAAATTCCCGCGCCGCGCGGGAATGGTTCTAAATGTACCGCGACCACGCCCGGCCGTCAACAACTTTCTCGCGTCTGACCAGCCGGCACTCGTCGCCTAACCCATTGCCGGCAAAAACGTTACGGACGATATGGGGAGGAAGCGACTAGGCCTCCTCGGCCGGTTTGTCCTCCTGGGCATCGTCGGTCGCTGCCGCTTCAGCGGCTTCCGGTTCGCCCGCGTCCGCGACCGGTTCGGTCGCATCGGGTTCCTGGGCCGCCTCGCCCGTTTCGGCCTCAGCCTCAGCGGGCGGTTCGGGCTCACCGGCCTCCTCGGCCTGAGCCGGCGGTTCCTCAGCAACCTCCTCGACGGCCTCAATGCGGATGGCATCGCCTTCCCGGACCTGCCGGAAGACCTTGATGTCGCCTTCACAGCGGCCGATGGGGTTGACGGGGCTGGCCGCCCGGGGCTCGTCGCCCTTGGAGGCGGGCGTTCTGCCGAAGAAGATGCAGAAGGCGCTGCCGGTCGGCCAGTAGCCAAGTTCGCCGACCTCCATGCGGTCGCGGGCTTCCAGACCCAGGTCGCACTGCACGGGGATGCTGAAGTAGATCTCCTGCCCCCACGTGTTGACGGTGCTGTCGATGGGCAAGGCGTCCCAGATGCGCTCCGCCGTCGGCGACTCGTTCAGCGTGCCGAGCATCTCGACCTTGTGTGTGCCGATGCGTATTTCGTGCATAAACCTCTCTCTTCACAGTCCGCGAACGGTCCACGGTACAGACGCGCGCGAACCGATGCAAGCAAAAAGCGGCTCGCAGACGATACGGACCGGATGCGCCCACCCAGGGAAGGCGAATCCGGTCCGTCTCCGTGGGGCCGACGCTCGAGCGCGGCCCCTCCAGAAAGGCGCCAGCGACGCCGGCTATCCCTCTTTCTGCTTTTTCTTGATGATCACGTACGCGACGATCAGAGCAACCAATACGACGAGCAGAAGCCACCACCACCAATCAAAGCCCATGAGGGTCCTCCTTCGTGTCAGGCAACTCACACCGGGGGCTGCCAGCCGCCCCTCCCCCTGTTGCCGCCAGAATAATGGCCGGCGCCTTCGAGTCAAGCACTATTTAGTCGCTCGACGCGCCCTTCGGCGGCGGCGCGTGTGCCTGAAGTTCCTTGATCCGGCTCCGGACCTTGTCGCGCACCTCATCCGCCAGGCGCAACCGCGTCTCGGGCATCAGGCGGTCGAGCCGCACGACCTCCCGATAGGCCTCCAGGGCCGCCTCCTTCTCGCCCAGACCGTCGATGACCTCAGCCAGATGCAGCCGCGTCGGGATGTGCGTCGGATACAGGCGCGCGGCCTCTTCGAGGCAGGCCCGCGCAGCAGCCAGGGCACCGGGGTTTCGGTCGGCCCCTTCTGGGGCAAGGTAGCATGTCGCCAAGGCCAGATACGCCTGCCGCAGACGCGGGTGCCGGGTCAGGGCGTCGCGGTATCCTCGAATGGCCCGTTCGAGGTGGACGGCGCCGGCGGCGCCTTCCTCCGCCGCGGCCTCCTGCCTCCAGGCCTGGGCGCGGAACACGTGCGGTTCCCACGCCAGGGGGTTGGCTTCGGCGGCGGCGCGCAGCGGTTCGTCGCCGGCGAAGACGTCCAGGCTCCGCTTCACCATTTCCAGCAGCGCCCATTCCCTGCCCACCGGCAGGATCAGCAGCCGCGCGTACAGGAAGCAGACGGCCATGGCCGCCAGCATGAGCAGGAACCGGGCGGGCGCGCCCAGGGCGAATCCGGGCAGGTCGGCGCCGGGCGTCGTGGTATCAGGCGCCGGTTCGGGTGCCCCGTCGCTCCCGCGAGGGGCACGACGCGCCCGAGGGGGCCGAAGCGACATGCCGACAACCACGAGCATCGCCCAGGCCGCCGGCGGCTCGAGAATAGCGGTGCCGATCTGTTCCTGGACCGCAAAGGCCAGCACCGCCACCACGCAGGCCGTGTGCAGGCTCCGAAACGGCCGGGCCGACGCCGCCAGCCGCGACGGTTCTTCGCCCGCCCCAAGCCCGATGACCACCGCCATGACCGCCGTGGCCGCAACGCCCCAGTACCATCCGATGGCGAAAACATAGATCGCTACCGGCCCGGCAATCAGCATCACCGGCACGAGCATAGGGAGGACCGGCTCGCCGTGCGAAACCGCTCCCTTACGGTCGCGGCTAGTAGGTTCAGGGCCCGACCACGCATCACCCGACCACGCATCAGCCAGCCGCGCACCACCAGGCCGCGCACCACCCGACCACGCCGCGCGCAGCCACTCCCGGACCACGCCCACCGCCAGCAGCACGAGCGCCGTCGCCCCGGCCAGGCCCAACGTGCTCCACGTCGAGAGGAGCATGTTGTGGGGATCGGCCACCTCTTCGGGCGCCCAGGCCGCCTTGTGCTGGACGTAATGGTGCCCGAAATTCTCCAGGCCGACGCCGGTGTCCCAATGCCGGCGGAGAATCTCGAGGGTGGCCCTCCAGTAATCGAGCCGGTACCGCAAGGTCCTCACCGCCCCCGCCACCGTCGGATGGTCCACCTGCGTGGCGGCGGCCAGCGCGACCGCCGCGACGACCAGCGGCGCGACGTACAGCACGATCCGCACCGGCCGCCTGTGGACCCGCCACGCCACGGCCAACCAGTAGAGGCCGACGGCCAGGGCCGCCACGGCCGCACGGCTCTGGGTCAGGACGACGCCGGCAGCGCACGCCAGGGCCGCCGCAATCATCACAGTGGCCAGGATCCGCCCTCCGCGCGACCCGACCTCCTTCCACTTCTCCCGCGCCAAGCCCACCGCCACGAAGAAGCCGAGCGTCAGGAAAGCGGCCAGGACGTTCGGGTGGCCCATCGAGGCCTGAACGCCGCCGAAGAACCGGTCGATGAACGCCTGTTCCTGATACCCGCCCGGTTCGATGCCGTACTTGGCGAGGACATCCTCGCGGTTCGCCTGAAAGAACTCCCACGCGCTCGGCAACCCGACCGCGGTCTGGTGGATGGCAACCGCGGCCGACACCAGCGCCGTCGCCACCAGCACCGACAACAGAAACCGGCGCTCGGCGTCCGTCCGAATGGCCTGGACCAGGGCGAACAGGCCGACCCCCAGGCCCGTCACCTCGGCCGCACGGACCAGGGCCGACGACTTGTCCGACGCGACGGCCGTCGAAACCGCCGCGCCGAGAACCAACAGCCCCGCCGGAATGGCGAGCCAGGCGGCAGGGAGCGTCGCCCGGCGCTCGGCCACCCACGATGCCGCCACGAGGACCGGCATCAGCCACAGCCCCAGGCCGATGATCAGGACCACGAGCGGCCCCGGCACGCCCGGCACGCAGAAGAAACTGGCGTCGGTCGAAAACCGCGGCAGCACGGCGAGCATGACGGCCCCGATGACGATCACCGCGCGGCGGAGCCACTTGGCCACCGTTCGGCCGGATGGGGCGGAAGGGATCACGCGTCGGCCTCCCGCTTGGGCTCGCGGCGAAGCCAGACCATCGCGGCAAAGACAACCGCGAGATAGGGAAGCCCTGGTATCCCCAGCGGACGGGGCAGGTACAGCACTGTCGCCCCGACGCCGGCGACGACCATGAGACCCGCTGCCGCCAGAACGGGGGTCGCGGGATGCGCCCCGCGGGCCAGCATCCGGTGGGCGAAGTGGCTCGTCGCGTCGCCGACGAACGGGCTGCGCCTCCGCACGAGCCGGGCCACGCTGACCAAAACCATGTCTACCAGCGGCACAGCGAAGAGCAGGACGGGCACGAGGACGACCCACCGTGTCGTGCCTCGGTTGGGAAAGTAATACCGCGCCACCATCGCCAGGCCGGCGAAGAGATAGCCGACCAGGTGGCTGCCCGCGTCGCCCATGAACAGGCGGGCGGGCGGCAAGTTGTAGATGAGAAATCCCAGGAGCGCCCCGGCCGTGGCCAGCGCCGCCCCCGGCACGAACCACTCGCCCATCATCATCTGGCCGGCAGCCAGCGCCACGAGCGCCACCGCACCGACCGCGGCGGCCAGGCCGTCGGCGTGGTCAAACATGTTGTACGCGTTGACGACCGCCACGATCCACAGGATGCTGACCGCCTCGGCCACCCACGGCACCTCGATCCACACGGTGGCCTTGATGCCGAGTCCGAGGACCGCCAGCGCCGCCGCAAAGACCTGGAGGAGCAACTTCGGCCACGGCGGCAGGCTGTACCGGTCGTCGAGCAGGCCGATGACGAAGAAGACGAGGGCCCCGACGGCCAGGCGCGCCAGCGTCGGCGTCCGCGCGTCGAGATGTTCCCCGAGGCGCGGCGGCAGCCACCCGGGCAGCCAATCGGCGGGGGCGTACAGGCCCAGAAGCCACGCCCCGCCGACCACCAGGATCAGCGTGTCGGCGATGGCGAACCCGCCGCCGTACGGACGCGGCTGGGTGTGCAGGCGGTCGGGCCGGACCTCCGCTACCAGGCCCGCCGCCAGGGCGACGCGACGCGCGATCGGCACCAGCACCAACGAGACGACCACCGCGGCGGCGGCGGCCGTCAGGGCGAACTCAATCATCCGCCGCCTCCCCCGAAGGCCGTCCTCCCGGCGCATCCCGACGCTGCTCCATCAGACGCGAGCGGACGTGCGTGAAGAACTCGTGGTACTCCGGCGTCCGATAGTCCGGATACGTCCACTCGAACTGGCGCCACGTCCCATGCCGAAACAGGAGTGTGACCTCGCCGTAGATGCCGTCGTCGAGATAGATGCGGTGCGAGTAGTCCTTGGTGCTCGAGAGGACGAGTTTCGAGGGAGCGATGTAACCGGGGTCGAGGTTCATCGGCCGGGCCACGGGCCACTCGCCCTCGGCCGCCATGTGGGCCTCGATCTCGCCCGCCAGATGCTTGACGCCGGCCAACTCGCCCGGCGCGATGAGGCGGTCGAACGAAACGAAGTACCGGACCAGCGGCCGGCCCATCTCGTCGCGGTAATACTCGGTGAACTCGTGGGCGAACAGGTCGCTTCGCAGGTCCACCTGGCCGAGGGCTTCGGTCAGGCGCGATTCGGCGTCGGCAAACGCGCCGGGATACGCCGACAGCATGCCGACGAACAGTTTGACGGGTTCCGCCCGGCGAGTCTGGCCCATGCCTGGGATGATACGGACGGCGGGCGGAGCGTGCCATGCAAATCCGGCCACGCTCGCGTCGTCGGAACCGGCGGTCGTGCAAGCCCAGAGCAGCCTTGCGTAAGTGCCGAGAGACGGTAGAATCATCGGACCGGCCTGCAGCACTTCGCCGGCCGAAGGGCACACGGAACATCCCGACCCGAAGGAGGCAAACACGATGGTCGAACCAAGACGTCGCACGGACACCTCGCCGCCGCCGACGCTGACGCGACGAGGGTTTCTGAGGACCGCCGCCACGGCCGGTGCGGCCCTGATGGCCCCGGCCGTCATTCCCACCTCGGCCTTGGGCCGCGACGGCGCCGTGCCACCCAGCGAGCGGATCGTGGCGGGCGGCATCGGTCTGCGCGGCCGCGGCATGAGCGACCTCAGGTGGATGCTGCCGGAGGAGGACGTGCAGTTCGTCGCCATCTGCGATGCTCAGGAGGCGTCGCGCGAGAAGGTCAAACAGACGGTGGACCAGCGCTACGGCAACTCCGACTGCGCCGTCTATCCCGAGATTCGCGAGTTCCTGGCCCAGCGGACCGACATCGACGCCGTGCTCATGGCCACGGGCGACCGCTGGCACGCCCTGGCCTCGATCCTGGCCATGCGGGCGGGCAAGGACGTCTATACCGAGAAGCCCTCCTGCATGACCATCGCCGAGGGCCAGGCCGTCGTCGAGACCGCCAGGCGGTACGGCCGCGTGTACCAGACCGGCACCCAGCGCCTCAGCCAGGGCAACTTCGTGTTCTGCTTCGAGATGGTCCGCCTGGGCCGGCTCGGCAAGGTCCACACGGCCTACGCCCACATCGCCCCGTGGGACGCGGCCGAGATGCGGCACGACTGGCTGCCGGCAGAGCCCGAACCGCCGAAGAATGAAGTGGACTGGGATGCGTGGCTCGGCCCGTGCCCGTGGCGGCCGTTCAACGGCGCGTACATCCGCGGCGGATGGCGCGGCCACTACGACTTCCACACCAGTTGCATCGGCGAATGGGGCGCCCACACCTTCGCACAGGCCCAGGCAGGCCTCGGCATGCTCGACACCTCGCCCGTCCACTACCAGTACGTGAACAACCCGACGGGCGACGGCATGGTCACCACGTTCGCCAGCGGCGTGAAGATGATCCTGTCGCGCGGCAAGCAGTGGTGGCGGGGCTCGTGCGGCATGCGATTCGACGGACCCGAAGGATGGGTCGCCGCGGCCGACGGCTACCCCGCGCCGGACGTCTCGAACCCCGCCTTCCTGGCCGACTACAAGAAGCTCGTCGGCGACTACGCCGCCCGAACCGGGCGCGCCCTCAGCCACATGCGCAATTACCTCGACTGCGTCAAGACCCGGCAACTGACCGTGGCGAATCCCGTCGTCATGCACCGCACCATGACCACCGTGCACGCCGCCAACATCTGCATGTGGCTGAAGCGCGACATGAAATACGACCCCCTCAAGGAGGAATTCGTCGGCGACGACGAGGCCAACCGGCTGCGGTCACGCGCCATGCGGGAACCCTGGATCATCTGACGAGCCACTCAAGGGCGAAAAGGAAACACGCCATGCTAAGGTTAACGACGCTTCACATTCTGGCTGCCGCGATGCTGCTTGCGGTCGTTACGGTGTCGCTCGGGGAGGCTGCCGAGCCCTCCGCCAAGGAGCAGGAGGCCAAACTCATCGCCGTCGTCCTGTCGAACGCCTCGCGCAAGGAGAAGGCCGACGCCTGCCGCATGCTCGCGCGCATCGCCACCAAGGACGCCGTCGCACGCCTTGCGCCGCTGCTCGGCCACGCGGAACTCTCACACATGATCCGCTACGCGCTCGAGACCGCCCCCGACCCGTCGGTGGACGACGCCTTCCGCGACGCCCTCGGCAAACTCAAGGGCCGGCCGTTGGTCGGCATCATCGGCAGCATCGGCGTGCGGCGCGACGCCAAGGCCGTCGAACCGCTCATCCGGCTGCTGAAGGACGAGGATGAGGACGTGGCGCAGGCCGCCGCCCGGGCCCTCGGCAAGATCGGCACCGCCGACGCCGCCAAGGCCCTGGCCGCCGCCCTGCCCAACGTGGCCCATGCCAACGAGGTCGCGTTCTGTGAGGGACTGCTGCGCTGCGCGGAGGCCCTGTCTGCCACCGGAGAGCGGGGCGCGGCCCTCGCCATATACGATCGGCTGCGCGGCATGGCGAAGGCGCCGCACCAGGTTCGGGCCGCGGGGCTGCGCGGCGCGATCCTGACGCGCGGCAAAGAGGGTCTGCCGCTTCTGGTCGAGGCCGTCCGCGGCGACGACTATATTCTGGTCGCCGCCGCCGCACGGGCGGCGATGGAGATGCCGGGCCCGGAGGTGACCGAGGCCCTGGCGGCCGAACTGGCCAAACTCCCGGCGGACAAGAGGATCCTGATCATCCAGACGCTCGGCACGTGCGGCGACGCGGGGGCAATGCCCGCCCTGGTCGCCGCCGCCAAGAGCGGCGAGAAGACCGTCCGCCTGGCGGCCGTCGGCGCCCTTGCGAGGATCGGCGATGCCGGCGCCGTATCGGTCCTGGTCCAGTTGATGGACGACGCCGACGCTGACATCGCCAAGGCCGCGACCGAGAACCTGGCCGCCCTGTCGGGCCCGAAGGTCGATGCCGCCGTCGCCGCGATGCTCAAGGCCCCCGACGCCGAGACCCGCTGCACCGCCGTCGAACTGATCGGCCGGCGCCGGGCCGCGGGCGCGGTCCCCGACCTCCTGAAGGCGGCCGGGGACGGCGACGAGTCGGTCCGCGTGGCGAGCATCAAGATCCTGGGCAGCCTGGCCGGCGAGGCCGAACTGCCGACGATGATCGACCTGCTGATGAAGGCCAGGTCCTCGACGGAGATCCAGGCGGCCGAGAGCGCGCTGTCAGCGACGTGCGCCCGGCAGGCCAGGCCCGTGGCCGGCAAGGTCATCATCCGAAAGGCCCTGTACGGCGACCTGCCCAACGGTACCTCGAAGGACGTCACGAAGAAGGTCGCCGCGATCGTGAAGGCAGGTTCGCTGTCGGTGGATGCGTCGAACGCCACCTTCGGTGGCGATCCGGCTCCCAGCGTTCCGAAGAAACTGCGCGTGGAGTACTCGGTGGACGGGAGAACCGACTCGAAGACCGTCAACGAGAACGACACGCTGAAACTCGCAGCCGGTGCCGTGCCCCCGGCCTGCACCGACGCGCTCTGCGCGGCGCTGGCGAAGGCGCCGACGCAGCCGAAACTCTCGCTGCTGCGGGTCCTGCGTTCGGCAGGCGGCGCCAAGGCCCTGGGCGCCGTCCGCGCCGCCGCCAAGGACCCGAGCGCCGAGGTGCGCGACACGGCCCTGCGCGCCCTGTGCGAGTGGGAGACGGTGGAGGCGCTGCCCGATCTGGCCCAACTCGCCAGAACGGCGTCCGATCCGAAGATCAAGGTGCTGGCGCTGCGCGGATGGATGCGCCTGATCCCCCAACAGGACGCACCGGCCGCCACGAAACTGGCGTCGCTGAAAGCCGCCCTGGCCCTGGCCACGGGCGATCAGGAGAAGAAAACCGCCCTGGCGGCGCTCGGCAGCATCCCCCTGCTCGAGGCCCTGAGCCTCGTCATGTCGCATCTGGGCACGGCGAGCCTGACGGAAGAGGCGAGCATGGCCGCCGTCGGCATCGCCGAGAAGATCGTCGGACGCCATCCGGCCGAGGTCAACACGGCCATGCAGGAGGTGGTCAAGGCGACGGCCAACAAACTGGCCCAGCGGCGCGGCAGGCAACTGTTGCAGCAAACCAAGGGGGCCCGCCCGCGGAAGTAGGCGTCAGCGGCCCGCGCAGTGCCGCCTGCTCAACGGAAGAACGTCGCGAAGCCCGTCAGGATCGACGCTCCGACGGCCACGGTCTTGAGAATCCACCAGGGCCACGCCAGCAGGTGAATCGCCCGTTCCGAACGGGCCAGAAGCAGCGTCACCGCGACAAACGCCCAACTCACGCACGCCGCCGCCGAGCCGAACACGGTGACCCAGTCCCCATCGCCGGCGAGTTCCGGATTCATGATGACCATGCGGCCTATGAACCAGGCAATTGTCCCGAAGAAGGCCGACACCGCCAACAGGGCCACCGCCAGCCACACGGGCCGTTTAGGGCGCGGCAGCGGCGACGGCTCGTGCTCCGGCGGGTTGGCTCTCATGGCCGCTCACTCAGGCAGGGCCTCGAACACCTCGCGGAACGTCTGGTACGCTTCCGAATCGTAGAGGACAAACCGGACGTCCTCGACGCTCGTCTCGCCGGCCAGATGTACGACCACCTCGTCAAACATGACCTCGGCGCAACGACGCATCGGGAATCCCGCGATGCCCGCCCCGACGGCCGGGAAGGCGACGGATCGCAGACCCTTTTCCCTGGCTCGCAGCAGGCTGTTGCGCGTCGAGAGGCGGAGGTTCTCTTCGGTCGTGGACCCACCCAGCCTCATGCTGGCGGCATGGATGACGTAGCGGGCCTTGAGTTGTCCGGCGCCGGTGATGGCGGCTTCGCCGAGCGGGACGGTGCCGAGGGCGTCGCACTCGGCCTGGATGCTCGTTCCGCCGCGCCGGCGGATGGCTCCCGCCACTCCGCCGCCGAGCGTCAGATCGTTGTTGGCCGCATTGACGATGGCATCGACCGCCTGGTCGGTCAGGTCGCCCTGCAGAATACGGATCTTCTCTTTGATGCTCATCGGCGTGTCCCCCACAACGGGCCCCCACCAGATCCGCCGCGGCCGTTCGGGCGCGTCTCGTGAATTATATTCAGTCGCGAACGGCATGTCACGCACGGCTCTGCGCCAAGGCCATTCTTGGCGCCGCGTGAGCGCCCAGGTGCGCTTGGCATTTGCGCCGGCGTCTGGTACCATCCGGCCGGGCCAAGCGCGGCCCGCCAACCGCTTTCGAGAAGGGGATCACCACCATGGCATTTCCCGACGGGTTCGTGTGGGGCGCGGCGGCGGCGTCTTATCAGATCGAGGGGGCGGCACGCGAAGACGGCAAAGGAGCGAGCGTCTGGGACATGCTCTGCCGCAAGCCCGGCGCCATCTGGCAGGGCCAGACCGGCACCATCGCGTGCGACCACTACCATCGCTACGCCGAGGACGTGGCCCTGATGAAACGCATCGGCCTTGGGGGCTATCGCTTCTCCATCTCCTGGCCGCGCGTCATCCCCGACGGCGACGGCGACGTCAACCCGAAGGGCCTCGATTTCTACAGCCGCCTGGTGGACGAACTGCTGGCGGCCGGCGTCGAACCGTTCGCCACGCTCTTCCATTGGGACTTCCCGTACGAACTCTACTGCCGCGGCGGGTGGCTCAATCGCGACTCGGCCGACTGGTTCGCCGACTACGCGGCGGTCGTCGTCCGGAAACTTGGCGACCGCGTCACCCACTGGATGACCCTGAACGAGCCCCAGTGCTCCGTCGGCCTCGGCCATCACGAGGGCCGCCACGCACCGGGCGACAAGTGGAACTGGCCCGAAGTCCTTCGCGTCGGACACCACACGCTGCTGGCCCACGGCATGGGCGTCCAGGCGATCCGTGCGGCGTCGCCGGGAGACTGCCGCGTGGGCTTCGCGCCCGTGGGTGTGGTCCGCATCCCTGCGACGGACTCGGAGGCTGACGTGGAGGCCGCCCGCACCGACATGTTCGCCGTCCGCGACAAGACCACCTGGAACAACACCTGGTGGATGGACCCGGTCTTCTTCGGCAGGTACCCCGAAGACGGCCTCGCCCTGTACGCCGACGACCTGCCGCCCATCGAGGACGGCGACCTGGAAACCATGCATCAACCGCTCGACTTCTTCGGCGCCAACATCTACAACGGCACGACGATCCGCGCGGGCGCAGACGGCGCCCCCGAGGTCGTCCCCAACCCCATCGGCATCGGCCTGAGCGCCTACAAGTGGCCCGTGACGCCCGACTGCCTGTACTGGGGACCGCGGTTCTTCCACGAGCGGTACGGCCTGCCCGTCTACATCACCGAGAACGGCACGAGCAGCAACGACTGGGTGGCCCTGGACGGCGGCGTCCACGACCCGGCACGCATCGATTACACGGCCCGGCACCTGCTGGCGCTCAACCGCGCCATCGCCGACGGCGTGGACGTCCGCGGGTACTTCCACTGGTCGATCATGGACAACTTCGAGTGGGCCGAGGGCGTCAAGGAACGCTTCGGCCTCATCCACGTCGATTACGTGACCCAGAAACGCACCCTCAAGGACTCCGCCCTGTGGTACAGTGAGGTCTGTGCCACCAACGGCGAGAACCTGCTGAAGACCAACTAAACGTCAAACGAGCCCGACGCGGAAGCGTCGGGTCACGTTACCGGCCGTGGCAACCTGTCCACGCCGAAAAGGAATGCCATGCCCCGCACCATCGTCATCAACGTCGCCGGCCTCAGCCGCGATCTTGTGGACGAGGTCCCGTCGCTCGCCGCGCTGGGCGAGCGCGGCACGTGCCTCGACCTCGAGCCGGTCCTGCCCGCGGTCACCTGCACGATGCAGGCGACGCTGACGACCGGCCGGCCGCCGTCGCAGCACGGCATCATCTCGAGCGGCCTCTACTTCTTCGACACGGCCGAGGTGCGGTTCTGGGAGCAGTCGGCTCATCTGGTGACCGCCCCGCGCGTCTGGGACCTGCCGATCTCGGGTCTCAAATCTCAGATCTCAAATCTCAGATCCGAAATCTCAGATCGCCGTCCGAAGGTCGCCGTCCTCTTCTGGCAGCAGAGCCTTTACGGCTCGGCCGACGTCATGGTCACGCCCAAGCCGGTCCACGGCCCGGGCGGCGAACTCATCCAGGACTGCTACTCGCGGCCGGCCGACCTGTACCGACGCCTCGTCGCGGGAGAGTCGGCGCTCGAGGCGGGCCAGCCGCGCGGACCCTTCAACCTGATGCATTACTGGGGCCCGTTGGCGGGCGTCGAAGCCAGCCGCTGGATCGCCGACGCGTCGCTGACCGTCTGGCGCGACGAGCGGCCCGACCTGCTGCTCACCTACCTGCCGCACCTCGACTACAGCGGCCATCGGCACGGGCCGGATTCCGAGGAACACCGCGCGGCCGCTCGCCAACTTGAGCCGCTCCTCGCCCCGCTCATCGCCGCCGCCGAAGCAGACGGCGCCCGCGTCATCGTCCTCTC
>DATKXP010000277.1:0-2630 GCA_035529015.1 Phycisphaerae bacterium
GCGGGCGATGTGCGCCCCAGGTTTGGTTTCTGCACGCGCGTCAGCCGCAGAAAGGCAGGTCGCCATGCGACGGGCATTGCCGCTCATCCTGCTGGCCGTTTGGCTGGTCCAGGGTGTTTTTCCGGAGGAGTGTGCCGGCGCAGGGCCGCCGTCCAGGGGCGGCGGGCCGCCCGGATTCAGGGGGCCCAGGCCTCCCCAACCGCAACCTCCGACCGCGACCGAGCCCCTGAAGGAAGAGCCGCCCGTCACGGTGGATGAGTCTCTCCTGAAGGAACCCGATGAGATGGCGCGCAAGACCACCGTCAGCATCGACAAAAAGGCCTTCCACATCAACGGCAAGCCGACGTACCAAGGCCGCATCTACCTGAAGGGCAAGGACGAGAAGTTCCCCATCGAAGGTCTCCTGATGAACGCCCGGATGGTCCAGGGCATCTTCGACGACCGCAACCCCGCCACCCGGGCCAAGTGGAAGTACCCCGACGGGCCGTGGGACGCCGAACGCAACACCCACGAGTTCGTCAAGAACATGCGCTACTGGCGATACCACGGTCTGTTGGCGTTCACGCTGAACCTCCAGGGCGGCAGCCCCGAGGGTTACAGCAAGGTCCAGCCGTGGCACAACTCGTCGTTCGAGTCCGACGGCCGCCTGCGGGCCGATTACATGGAGCGCCTGAAACGCATCCTCGATGAGGCCGACGAACGGGGCATGGTCGTTATCCTCGGCTACTTCTACTTCGGACAGGATGAACGGATCTGGGATGAGCGGTCGGTCATCCGGGCCACCGACAACGCCACCGACTGGATCCTCGAGAAGGGCTACAAGAACGTCCTCATCGAGATCTGCAACGAGTGCAACGTCCGCCAGTACGACCACGAGATCCTGGGCCCGAAACGCGTCACCGAACTCATCGAACGCGTGCAGAAACGGTCGGAAGGGAAAGTGGACAGCCCCGCCGGCAGGCTGCTCGTGAGCGTAAGCATGGGCGGCGGCGCCCTGCCGCCCAACGACATCATCCGCGCCTCCGACTTCGTCCTCCTCCACGGCAACGGCGTGGACGAGCCGGACGGCATCCGCCGCATGGTCAAACATACGCGCGACCGGATGGGCGGCAGCAGCCACGAGAAACCGATCCTCTTCAACGAAGACGATCACGACGACTTCGACCTGCCCGACAACAACATGCTGGCGGCCGTCACCGAGTACGCCGGCTGGGGCTTCTTCGATTATCGCCGCGAGGGCGAGGACTTCGACGAGGGATACCAGAGCCCGCCGGTCAACTGGGCCGTCTCGAGCATGCGCAAGTACGGCTTCTTCCGCCTGCTGGCGAAGTTGACGCGGCACCAGCCGCCGTATCCGCTCCGCAAGGTCCGCAAGAAGAGCAGCGGGTCGGGCGGCGAGACCGGGCCCGCCGGTGCGGCCGGTCGCGTCGGCCTCGACGCGGGCGGCGTGCGGTTCTCCGTTTCGCCCGAGACCGGCGCCTATGAAGTCGCCGACCCGGAGGGCGGCGTGACGTGGCGCTCCAACCCCCACCCGATGCGCTTCGGACAGGTCCGGTTGACCGTGGACGGCAAGCCGCGCGACCTGGACCTCGGCCGCTGCGACGTAAAAAAAAAAGCCCTGACGCGCTCCAACTGACCTTCCATCCCATCCCCGAGCGCAAGGACCGGTGGGTCCGTGTCACGGTTGCCGCTGCCGAGGGCGGCAGCGCGCTGGATCTCTCGTGGGACGCCGCCGACCCCGGCGCCGTCGAGCGCATCCGCCTCCTCGACGATACCCTTTGGGTCACCGAGGCCGAGACGGGTTACGTGGCGGTGCCGGTGCGCCTGGGGCTCATCATTCCTGCTGAAGGCACACTCCAGTTCACTCACTCCTTCGACACGTACGCCTACGAAGGTTGCCACATGGCCATGGTCGGCGTCGTCAAGGGCGGTGCCGCGGCGCTCGTCTCGTGGGACGATCCGTACACGGCGGCCGAAGTGCGCAAGACCGCCGGCAAGACGGGCGACGTGAAGGGCAGGCAGGTCCTCAGCACCTCGCTCGTCCTCCGCAAGTCCGCCCGGCGCGCGCGGGTCTCGTTCCTCGGCAAGGGCGACTACGTCACCATCGCGAAGGCGTACCGCGACGCCGCCCGGAAGAAGGGCTGGCTCGTCACGTGGGACGAGAAACTGAAAGGTCACCCCGACCGCGCCAGGTACTTCGGCGCCGTCAACTACAAACTCTGGTCGATGCTGACGCGCCGCATGAACGAGGAGAGCACGAAGGAGGAATCGGTCACGGTCAACTGGACGTTCGACGAGGCCGCTCAGATCGCCGAGCACCTCAAGAACGACCTGCGGCTCGACCGGGTCCTGTTCATCATGGGCGGATGGATCCATCGCGGGTACGACAACCAGCATCCGGACATCCTTCCGGCGGCGCCGGAGTGCGGCGGCAGCGAGACGTTCGCCGAGTGCTGCCGGCGCATCCGACGCCTCGGCTACGTCCTCAGCCTCCACGACAACTACCAGGACATCTACCGCGACGCGCCGTCGTGGGACGAAAAGCACGTCATGCGCCGTCCGGACGGGCAACTCGCCAAAGGCGGACGCTGGGCCGGCGGACGGGCGTACCTGACGAACTCGAAGATGGC
>DATKXP010000278.1:0-10812 GCA_035529015.1 Phycisphaerae bacterium
CGCGAGAAAGGATGCACCGAATGGCCAAAGCCAAGAAAGAGAAGCGCCAAGGGGCCGGGGCCGCCAAAGGCCTCGCCCGTGCCGCAGGGTCCGACGTGATCAAGGTCGGCGTCATCGGCGTGGGCGGCCGCGGCAACGGCGCCCTGCATGACTGCCTGAGCGCGACCCCTCACACGCAGATCTGGGCCCTGGGCGACCTCTTCAAGGATAAACTCGACCGCCGCCTCGAGGGTTTCCGCAAGGAGTTCGAGGGCCGCAAGGACCGCTTCGACGTTCCGCCCGACCGCTGCTTCACCGGCTTCAACGCCTACAAGCAGGTGTTGGCGAGCGGCGTGGACTCGGTCATCCTGGCCACGCCGCCGGGCTTCCGGCCCATCCATTTCAAGGCCGCCATCGAGGCCGGCAAGAACGTCTTCATGGAAAAGCCCGTCTGTGTGGACCCGTGGGGATACAACACGGTCTGCGCTGCGGCCGACCTGGCCGGCCAGAAGGGCCTCGGGGTCGTCGCGGGCACGCAGCGCCGCCACGAGCGCTCCCGCATCGAGACGATGAAGCGGATCCACGACGGCGCCATCGGCAGCATCGCCAGCGCCCAGTGCTACTGGATGGGCCGGCCGGTGCACCATCGCGGCAAACAGGAACCCGGCATGTCCGACATCGAGTTCCAGTGCCGCAACTGGTACAACTGGTGTTGGCTCTGCGGCGACCACATCACCGAGCAGCACATCCACAATATCGACGTCATCAACTGGGTCATCGGCGCCCATCCCGTCAAGGCCGTGGCGATTGGCGGCCGCCAGGCCCGCGAGGAGAAGGGCAACATCTGGGACCACTTCGCCGTCGAGTATGAGTACCCCGAGGGCGTCCGCGTCGCCAGTTACTGCTCGCACTTCGAGCAGGCCGCTCACCGCGTCTCGGAATACGTGGCCGGCACCAAGGGCATGTCGAACGCCAGCGGCACGATCACCGGCGAGAAGGCGTGGAAGTTTCAGGGCGAGAACCCGCGCGGCCAGGTTCAGGAGCACGCCGACCTGATCGCCAGCATCCTCGCCCGCAAGCCCCTGAACGAAGGCCGCCAGGTCGCCGAGAGCAGCATGACCGCCGTCCTCGGACGCATGGCTGCCTACACCGGGCGCGAGGTTTCCTGGAAGTGGGCCACCGAGTCCTCGAAACTCCAACTCGGCCCCGAAAACAAACATGCTTTCGGCCCGTACCAGCCGCCGCCGGTTGCGGCACCGGGCCAGACGAAGTTGATCTAGAACGTTGCGCGCGGTCCGTATGGGCCGCGCCGTTGGCACGGAAAACCCGGATGTCTGAACAGCGCATCGACGCGCAAGATGGAAAGGAAAGGCAATGAGCAAACGATCAACCAAACAGGTGTCGCGCCGCGAGTTTCTGAGGGGGACGGCGGCCGTCGGGGCCACCGCCCTCATGACGGGGTTCGCGTCGCACGTGGCGTACGCCGCCGCCTCCGGCACGATCAAGGTAGGCGTCATCGGCTGCGGCGGCCGAGGCCGGGGCGCCACCGGGAACTGTCTCGAAGCGTCCAAACAAGCCGGCATCCCCGTCGAGATCTGGGCGTGCGGCGACTTGTGGAAGGACCGCGCCGTCAGTCACGGCAAGAAGAACAATGTCCCCGAGGAACGCTGCTTCGGCGGGTTCGACAACTACAAAGGCGTCCTCGCGAGCGGCGTCGATTCCATCATCACCGCCGCGCCGCCCGGCTTCCGGCCGTACCATTTTGCGGCGGCCATTATGGCCGGCAAACACGTCTTCATGGAGAAGCCCGTCTGCGTCGATCCCTGGGGCTACAACCAGGTTTGCACAGCCGCCGACATGGCCAAGGAGAAAAAACTGACCGTTGTGGCCGGCACCCAGCGCCGCCACGAGGTCCGGCGCCAGGAAAACTTGAAGCGCATCCACGACGGCGCCATGGGTGACCTGGTGGGCGGCCAGTGCTACTGGATGGGCGGGCCCGTCACGCACAACCGCCCCCGCGGGGCCGGCATGACCGACATCGAGTGGCAGTGCCTCAACTGGTACGCCTGGGCCTGGACGTGCGGCGACCACATCGTCGAGCAGCACGTCCACAACATCGACATGATCTGCTGGGCGTTCAACACCCACCCCGTCTCGGCGCTCGGCCTCGGCGGACGCCAGGTACGCCCGGAACCCGGCAACATCTTCGACCACCACGCCGTCGAGTTCGAGTTTCCGAACGGCGTTCGGGTTGCCAGTTACTGCTCGCACATCCCCGGGGGGTCGCACCGCGTCAGCGAGCGGGTGGTGGGCACCAAGGGCAGTTCCGGTCTCGGCGGCAGCATCGAGGGCGAGAACGCCTGGAAATCCGAGAGCAAGCAGATCAACCCCTACGTCCAGGAACACATCGACTGTCTGGGCAGCATCACCGGCAAGGGCGAGCACTGGAACGAAGGACACCAGGTCGCCGACAGCACCATGGCCGCCGTCCTCGGCCGCATGTGCACTTACACCGGCCGCGAGATCAAGTGGGACTGGGCCGTCAAGGCCTCGAAACTGAAACTCGGCCCCGAGAACATGAACACCGCCTTCGGGCCGTTCACGCCGCCGCCCCCGGCGGTGCCCGGCAAGACGAAACTCATCTAGGCGGTCGGGTATGGGTCATGCGCGGTGGGTCTCCGCACCCACCGCGCATAACCGCAACCACCCGCGGCGGGTGCGGAGACCCGCCGCGCACCAGGTTCAAGAGGCTATGCGTTACCACATAGTCACATTGGATACCTTCTCCGTGCGGTCGCCCCGGCGACCGCGCGGCTGCCGTTACCGGCTCGCCCGATAGCGGGCGAGTTCCCGGCCCACACGCCAGAAGGGGACAGGACCATGACAGCACGCAGAAGGGTTGCCTCGGCCGGCGCCCTCGCCGCCGGTCTCTCTGCCGTAGCACACGCCGCCGGTGCCGACACGATCAAGATCGGTCTCATCGGAACCGGGGGCCGCGGCACACGCGACGTCGTCAACTGCGCCAACTCGGCGCCCGGCGTCCAGATCTGGGCACTCGGCGACCTGTTCAAGGACCGTGTCGAGGCCTGCTACGACCGGATCAAGAAGGCGAAGGACCTGACGGCCGACCAGGTCAAGGTCACGCCTGAGCGGTGCTTCAGTGGCTGGGGCAACGACAAGGCCGTCATCGACTGCGTGGACGTCGTGCTGATGTGCCAGCCGCCCGGCTTCCGCCCGCTCACGATGCGGGCGGCCATTGAGGCGGGCAAGCACGTCTTCGCCGAGAAACCGGTGGCCGTCGATCCCGTCGGCGTCCGCAGCGTCATCGAGACCGCAAAGATGGCCGACGAGAAACGCCTGGCCATCGTCGCCGGTACCCAGACACGCCACAACGCCAGGGCCATCGAAGCGATGAAACGCGTCCACGACGGCCGCATCGGCGAGATCCGCACCGGGGCATGCTACTTCCTGACGGGAGAACTGTGGCATCGCGGCAGCGAACCGGAGTGGTCCGAAATGGAGTACCAGTGCCGCAACTGGTACTACTTCACGTGGCTCTCCGGCGACCACATCGTGGAACAGCACATCCACCAGCACGACATCATGAACTGGGCGTTTCAGTCGCCGCCCGTCAAGTGTGTCGCGACAGGCGGTCGCCAGACGCGCACCGATCCCAAGTGGGGCAATATCTGGGACCACTTCGCCGTCGAGTACGAGTATCCCGGCGGGGTGCGCGTCATGAGCCTCTGCCGCCAGGCCGCCGGCGCCGCGAACCGTGTCGATGCCTTCGTCGTCGGCTCCAAGGGCACCGCGTTTCCCTCCAGGGGAGAGATTACCGGTGCCGCCGCCTGGTCGTACGACAAGGAACCCCGCGACCCGTCGGTCCAGGAACACGCCGACCTGATCGCAGGCATCCGCGCCGGGGTGCCGCTGAACGAGGGCAAACGCATCGCCGAGAGCACGATGGTGGCCATCCTCGGTCGCATGGCGGCCTACACGGGGCGCGAGATCTCGTGGAAATGGGCGATGGAATCGTCGAAACTCGACCTCGTCCCGAAGGAACTCCAGTTCGGGCCCAACTCCGTGCAGCCCCTCGCGGTGCCCGGCAAGACGAAACTGGTCTAGGAATTCCCGGATTGCGTGCGCCGGGCGTTCGATGTACAATCGGCCGCGTGTTAGAGAACGACTCCGCGTCCCACGCGGAAGGAATAGGAGGGGTCTGAGCAGCAGGGGGACGTTTGTTTCGTCAACGACTGCGTCTTTGGTTTCGTGTGGAGGGAGACAAGCGGTACCTCAGTCATCACGACATGATGCGTTTGTGGGAGCGGGTGCTTCGGCGCGCGGAACTGCCCCTGCGGATGAGCCAGGGGTTTAACCCGCGGCCGAAGATGTCGCTCGTGGAACCACGCAGCGTCGGTATTGCCTCAGAGGCCGAAATCCTGGAATTCGAACTGGCCGACTGGGTCAATCCTGAGGCTGTCCTCGGCAACCTTCGCCGTCAGGTTCCCGCCGATATCCGGATCGATTCGCTCGATCTCCTGCGCCCCACCGACAAGGCCCGCCCTGTGGCCGTCGTCTATGTCGCGACGCTCGAGGCACCGTGCGTTGACCTCGAGGAGCGGATCGCCCGATTGCTCGCGCAATCCGAAGCCCCCGTCGTGCGCCATCGGCCCAAGGCCGACAAGCACCTCGATGCCCGCCCGTACCTGGAGCGGCTCGAGGCGACCGACGGCCGAGGCGTCCGGATGGTTCTCGGAACCGGCCCCAAGGGCACCGTGCGCCCTGATGAGGTCCTGCGGCTGCTGGGCCTCGACGACGAGGCCGTCGCGCGGGCCGATGTGCACCGGACCGAGATCCGTCTCGCGTGAACGCCGCTGCTGCGGCCGACGCCCTCCACCAAACCGACCGCCCGAAAGGACACCGTCAGAATGAGCACTGAAATGCTGATCAACGTCGTTGAAGGCGAGGAATGCCGTATCGCCATCGTGCGGGAAGGCGCCCTCGAAGAACTCTACATGGAACGCGCCAGCGTCGAGCGGCACGTCAGCAACATCTACAAGGGACGCATCAACAACGTCGAGCCTTCCATCCAGGCTGCCTTTGTCGAGATCGGAATGCCCAAGAACGGCTTCCTCCACGTCAGCGACGTGATTGCGAGGGCTTACCCTCAGCGTCTGCGCGGCGGCGACGGAAAGGTCAGGGACAAGGCCGACGAGACGCAGAAGGGAAAGGGCAGAGATCGTCGCCGCCGCAGGACCATCCAGGAGATCTTCCGGCCCGGCGACGACGTCGTCGTCCAGATCACCAAGGAAGGCATCGGCACGAAGGGGCCGTCGCTGACCACGGCGCTCTCGATCCCCGGCCGGTACCTCGTCCTGATGCCGCACCTGGGGCGTCTGGGCGTGTCGCGCAAGATCGAGGACGAGGCCGCCCGCAAACAACTGCGGGACCTGCTGGCCGGCCTCGATCCGCCCAAAGACATGGGGTTCATCGTCCGAACGGCCGGACTCGGACGAAGCAAACGCGACATCCAGAGAGACCTCAGTTACCTGGTCCGCCTCTGGAGGGTCGTCAAGACGCGAGCCAAGAGCGAGAAGGCCCCGGCCGAGATCTTTCGCGAATCGGACCTCGTCTTGCGCACGCTCCGCGACATCTACACGCCCGAGATCAAGACCATCTGGGTCGATTCCGAGTCCGCGCTGCGCCGCGTTCGCGACTTCATGAAGATCGTCATGCCGCGTTACGAGCGGCGTGCGAAACTCTACGATGGCAAGGTCCCCCTGTTCCACAAGTACCGGGTCGAGGAGGCCATCGAGGGGGCCTGCAGCCGCACGGTTCCCCTGCCGAAGGGCGGGAGCCTGGTCGTCGATCAGACCGAGGCGCTGGCGGCCATCGACGTGAACTCCGGCCGCTTTCGCCACGGCCGTGACGCCGAGGAGTCGGCCCATCAACTCAACCTGATGGCCGCCAAGGAGATCGTCCGACAGATCCGCCTGCGCGACCTCGGTGGCCTCCTCATCCTCGACTTCGTGGACATGGAGAAGGCCGCCAACCGTCGCCACGTCGAGAAAGTCCTCCGCGACGCGTTCAGGACCGACCGGGCCCGGTCCCAGATGTCGCACATCTCGAAGTTCGGCATCGTCGAGATGACGCGCCAGAGAGTCCAGCCCAGCCTCGAACGCGCGACCTACATGGACTGCCCCTACTGCAAGGGCTCCGGGATCCTCAAGAACGCCGAGTCGATGGCCCTGGAAGTGATGCGATACCTGAAACTGCTGGCCGGCCGCGACCAGGTCGCGGAGATCGAGGTCCGCCTCCATCCGAGCGTGGCCGAGTACATCAGCAACACCCGCCGCGCCATGCTGGTCAGGATGGAGAACGACCACCAGCGACGGATTCGCCTGGTGAACGACTCCCAGGCCAGCATGGATCAGATCGTGTGCCGCTGCCTCGACGGGCAGGGGCGGGAAATCCGCCTCGACAGCGAGACCCTGGCCGCGCAAGGCTAGCGACGAGACTCCGCATCGAGGTAGGACTGCAGGATCAGCGCCGCAGCCACCTTGTCGCGGCGGGCTTTCCGTTTCCTGTGGTGAAGGCCGGCCTCTCGCATCGCCGCCTCCGCATCCTGAGTGGTGAACCGCTCGTCCCAGGTGGCTACGGGCACCTCGAGGGCCTCTGCCAGCGCCGACACGACGGCCTCCGTCCACCGGGCCTGCTGGCCCTTGCCTCCGTCTTCCAGGACCGGCATTCCGACAACAACCCGCTCGGTCTCGTGCTCGGCCACGAGGCGCTTGACCCTGGCCACAAGATCGCCCCGCCCTTTGGGTTCGAATTGCAGGAGGGGGTGCGCGATGGTACCATCGGGGTCGCTGACGGCGACGCCCACGCGCCGCCGGCCGAGGTCGAGGCCCAGGGTCCGCATGGCGGGATGATAGCCCGGAGGCTGACGCCGTGTCAATCGGCGGCCGGTCCTGCTTTGCGGCCAACGCGGCACGGGCAAGCCGACGCGCCAATTGGCCGCAATAACCGCATGCGACGCCCGTTTAGACTGGCGGAAGGCATGACCGAACGCACAGGCGATCCTGGGGACGTCGAGCGCCTGCTCGTATCCTTCGCGCCGCGCGTTTACGGCCTCCTGCTTCGCATGGTCGGCCGGCCCGACGTGGCCGAAGACCTGATGCAGGAAACGCTGCTCCGTGCCCTCCGAAGCAGGGGAACGTACCGTCCGGAAGGCAGATTCCGGGCGTGGATCTTTCGCATTGCGGTGAACTTGGCGCGCGACTGGATCCGTCGGCGACCGCGCGAACGGAGCGTCCCTCTCGGCGACGATAGCGACGAGGCCTTGCCGGGGGTGATCCCGGCGACGGACTCCCCGCCCGACGCCGACGCGCTTGGCCGCGAACGGGCCCGTCACGTTGAGCAGGCCCTGGCGCGACTGCCGAACGCGGACCGGGAGGTCCTGCTCATGCGGTATTACGGCGATCTGACGTTCAAAGCCATCGCCCGGGCTACCGGTGAGCCGCTCGGAACCGTCCTGGCCCGGGCGCATCGCGCGCTGAAGAAGTTGGGAGATGTGATCCCGAGGGAAAGCCATGAACCGTTGCCCTGACAAGACGCAGTGGGTGCTGTACGCGACCGGTGAGGTGCCGCCGCGCCCGCGCCGCAGCCTCGCGCGCCACCTGGCCACCTGCCCGGCGTGCCGCTGCGAGTTGGAGGACGTCGAGCGCGGCTTGGCGGCGCTCGAGACGCTCGACCGGGAGTCGCCCGTCAGGCCACAGGCGATCGAATTGCTCCGGAAGCGTCTGTCGGTCGCCGCGGCGCGCGTGGCCGCGCGGCCGGGCGTGCTCGCGCAGATCTATCCCTACCGCTGGGCGGCGGCGGCAGCCGTCATCATCGCCGTGGCGCTCGCTTACGCGCTTGTGCCACCGAGCACTCCGCCTCCGCCCGTGACCGGCGGAACCCGGACCGCGTGGATGGACGAGACGCAGTTCGTGGACGAGATTGCAGAAATCTCGGCGGAGATCGAGTTGCTCGAACGCGGCGCGCTGGCTGCGCTGTGGGAGAATAGCAGCAGTTCCGCAGGCACCGTTCCGGAGTCGATCAACGGCGAGAGCCGCCTGCCCGCGCCTAGCCTGAGCGGGCAGATCGGTGTGCCGGGCTAACGCCCGGCGCGGTGTCACGCGACAGGAGGAAGCCATGCGGTACGGACTCACGGTGCTGGCTCTTGCGGCGGTGCTTGTGGCGGCCTCGATCCTCGCCATGGCCGAGGAAGACGGGCCGAAACCGCCACCGGACGGGTCCCGCCGCCCCCCGGGCGGCATGCAGAGGTGGCCCGGTTCACCGGGTTCCCGTCCTGCTCGTCCTCCGGACGGCGAGCGTCCTCGGTTCGGAGAGCACGGCCCCTTCGGGCGCGGCCCGTCGATCTTCCGCGACGTGACGGACGAGCAGATCGAGTCGATCCTGGCCTTCATGAAGGAGCACATGCCCTGGCGGCTTGAGTCTCTCCAGAAGATGCAGGAATCGGATCCCGAACGGTTCCGCCAGTTCTGTCGGGGGTTGCGGTTCGAGATCGCGCAACTGCTGCAACTGAAGGAGCGCGACGAGGCATCCTTCCGCAAGGCCCTCGAGGAACGGCAACTCAAGATGCGCGCCATGACGCTCGCGCACCAGGTCCGCCAGACGAAGGACGCGCGACAGAAAGAGGGACTGACGGCTCAACTTCGGGAAGTCCTGAACCGGACGTTCGACCTCGAACTCGCCACCCACGAGGCCCACATCCGCGGACTCGACGAACGCATCGAGCAGTTGCGCCGAGAACTCAAGGAACGCGCCGAGCATCGCAGCGAGATCGTCGAGAAGCGACTCAAAGAGGCGCTCGAGGGCAAACTGGAAACGCCCTCCCGCGGACCGCCCAAGGGACCACCCAAGCGCGGCAAGTATCACAAAGACGGGTCTCGGCCCGACAAGCCCGGTGGCGACGAGCCGCCCGCCCAGTAGAGCAGGTCACGGTTGCCTGTGGCACTTTGCGCGGTGGGCAAGACTGCCCACCGCACCAGGGTCCGCCACATCCAAGGGCAAACTGCTCTAAGGTGCCGAATCGGCCGGCGGCTCTTCCAGCACTGCCAGGACGCAGGCCATCACAAGCAGCACCGGCCCGACCACCTCCAGCGATTCCTCCAGGTAGTCTTTCAGGTCCCACGCCGAGAGGTTCGTGCCGAGCAGGCCATCCGTCGAGCGGTGCTTATCGACCATCTGCGCACCGACCAGGGCTAATCCCGCCAGTACCAGGAAGAGGCTGCTGAACGAAATCAGCCTGTCGCGGATGAGCCGACCGAACGTGCGGCCGTTCCATAGAAGGTAGCCGGCGAGCAGCGCGGTGAACAGGATCGACCCGCCGCCGAACGCCACCTGCGCCCACAGGGGAACGTCGGGGCTGCCAAGGTACTTGGCCCAACTGAAGGTGTTGGCGCCGAGGACCCGCTCATCCCACGGCAACTCGCGCCACAGCAGCCACGCCGCGACCGCCCCCAGAACGATCCAGTACGGCAACCGGTCCGGACGCCGCCGCAACCGCGCCGCCATGACAACGCATACCAGCAGCGCAACCGCATACGGCGGCTCCTGAAACCAGTCCATCGACGTCTCCTGCGGTTCGTGAAGAGGGGTGCGCGCGCTGGCAAGACGCTTCGCTCCCTCGCGGTCAACCGCAGGGACGATGGCCAGAACAGTGGCGAGGGTACCCAGCAAGACGGCGAAGAGAAGGAGCACGTGCGTCCGGCGCCAACGCGAGCCGTTTGGTTCCATCTCCGCCACTCCCGTGGATTCGTGGTGCGGTTGCGAGTCGCCGCTCACGACGGGCCCGCCTGCTGAACCGCCGATACCTGACGCACGAGGGCGGTCACGGCACGGTTCGTCGGAACCGGGACCCCGTGCTGCTCGGCGACGCGGACGATCGCACCGTTGAGGTACTCGATCTCGGTCGGCCGACCGGCCTCCATGTCCTGGAGCATCGAACATCGGTTCTCGGCCGTCTCGCGGGCCGTGTCGATGGCCGCCGTGGCAGCGCTCGCGTACGGGAGCGCCACGCCCGCGGCGGCTGCGGTCGCCTGCCCTTCGTCGGCAACCGCCCGGACCATGGCCCGGAGCGTCGGCCTGGCGGCGACCTCGCCGTTTCGCACCGCCGCCAGTGCTGCCACCGGATTGATGGCCGCATTGACGAGCAACTTGCCCCAGACAACCGGCGTCAGGTCAGCCTCGGCCCTGGCCGGCAGGCCGGCCGCGCTCAGAAGATCGGCCACCTTGCCGACCGTCGCATCCGGCTCGCGTCCCTCGTAGCCCACGTGCGTCATGATGCACGCGACGTGCTGCACGTTACCCTCTGCCACGAGGTTGGCCGCCTGGTAGGTGACGCCGGTGATGACAGCGGTATGCGGCAGGACACGGGCCACCTCGGCCGCCACGCCCAGACCGTTCTGGATGGTCACGAGCGGTGAGTCGCCGATCCAGGCGGCCGCCTCCCCGGCCGCACGCCCCGCCGAGTACGCCTTGGTCGCAAGGACCACGAGGTCCGGCGGGGTGTCGGGCACGAGGCGAACCGGAATCCTGGCTTCCATGTCTCCCGATCGCGACGAAAGGCGGACGGGCCTGGCGCTCAGTCGCTGCGCGCGCTCCGCGTCGTGGTCGATCAGCGTGACCTTCGGTCCCGCGGCAACGTGCGCGATGCGCACGGCCAGGACCAGGCCGATGGCGCCGGGCCCGATGACCGCGACGTGCAGGAAAGTATGCCGTGCTGCGCGGCTCGGCAAAGCCATGCCCTCTGTGGTGTCCCCCGGG
>DATKXP010000279.1:0-3788 GCA_035529015.1 Phycisphaerae bacterium
CGAGAACTTGTGGATCATGATGTGCTTGTACGTTTCGCCGGGCTTCAGGACGACCGGCGGGAAGTCGGGTTTGTTCGGCGAGTCCGGGTAGTGCTGCGTCTCCAGGCAGAAGCCGTGGTGCTTCTTGTAGACCACGCCGCCTTTGCCCGTGACGGTGCCGTCGAGGAAGTTGCCGGAGTAGAACTGGATGCCCGGCTGGTCGGTGTGGATCTCCATGACGCGTCCGCTTTTGGGCTCGACCACGCGGGCGGCCAGAACGACCTTGCTGCTGTCCTGGTTGCGCAGGACGAAGTTGTGGTCGTAGCCGCCCTCGACCTGGGCGATGCCGGCGCCGATGGCCGCGGGGGTCGTAAAGTCCATCGGCGTGGCCTTCACGTCCTTCAGTTCGCCCGTCGGGATGAGGCCGGCGTCCACGGGGGTGTACTGGTCGGCCGCCAGCATCAGTTCGTGGCCGAGGATGTCGCCTGCGGCCGCGCCACCCAGGTTCCAGTACGTGTGGTGCGCCAGGTTCACGACGGTCGCCTTGTCGGTGGTGGCCGAGAACGCGACCCTGAAGGCGTTCTGCTCGTCCAGGCTGTAGACGGCGGTCACCTTCAGGTTGCCGGGGTACCCCTCCTCGCCGTCCTTGCTGAGGTAGGTGAACGTGACGCCGACGTTGCCCTCGCCTTCGAAGGGCGCGGCGTCCCAGAGACATTTGTCGAAGCCCTTGATCCCGCCGTGCAGGTGGTTCTCGTCGTTGTTGGTGGCCAGCGTGTAGGTCTTGCCGTCGAGTTCGAACTTGCCCTTGGCGATGCGGTTGGCGTACCGCCCGACGGTGGCGCCGAAGTACGACGTGCTCCCCAGCCACCCTTCGAGCGTGTCGTAGCCGAGTGTCACGTCGGCCAGGTTGCCGTCTGCGTCGGGGACCTCGAGGCTGACGGTGATGGCGCCGTAGTTGGTGAGCGTGGCCTTCATGCCGCTCGAGTTCGTCAGGGTGAACAGATCCGCCTGCCTGCCGTCGGGTAACTTGCCGTACGGGGCTTTCGTGACGCTCAATGTCGCTTCCCCTTTCTCTGTCGGCTCGCCTGGCGGCGGAGCACTCTCACAAGAACCCAGGAACACACAGCCAAGCGCAACGCCCAACAGCAACAGCCCGCATCTGGTGGATCTCATCGCGCGTCCTCCTGACTGGGTCGGAACCGAGTGTCCTTCGTGTTGACCGGCGTATTAGACACCCGCTCGTGCGCCGGTGCAAGCCTCGGGCCGCAGGTGCTTTCCCCCATATCCGCCTGGCGGCCTTCCCAGGCCGCCAGGAAGTGCCGCGACGATGGCTCGCGGCGGCCTGGGAAGGCCGCCGCGCGGAAGGTGTGTCGAGTCTTGCGCGGTGGGCAATCCTGCCCACCGCGTCCCGGCCGTGAGTCAGTGCGCGGCGGGCAGGATTGCCCGCCGCGCAAACGGTGTTGCAGTCTCAATGCTTCCCGCGATAGCGTCGGATCATGTCGAGGGCCACGGCGCCGATGATGACCGCCCCCTCGACGAACTTCTGCCAGAACGTCTCGACCTCCAGCAGCACCAGACCCTGCCGCAGCACCCCCATGATGGCCGCGCCGAGCACGGCCCCCAGCACGGTGCCCTCGCCGCCGCGGAACGACGCGCCGCCGATGATGACGGCGGCAATGACGCGCAGTTCGTCTCCCCATCCGGCCGCCGGCTGGCCCGACGCGACGCGCGACGCCTGGATCATCCCCGCCAGCCCCGCCAGCGCGCCGCACACGCCGTACACCAGCCACTTGACGCCCACCACGTTCAGGCCCGACAGTCGCGCCGCCTCCTCGTTCGCCCCGATGTAGTAGACGTGGCGGCCGGTCCGCGTCCGCGTCAGAAACACGTGGCCCACCAGCACGACCATGGCCATGAGCCAGACGGGGTTCGGCACGCCCAGGGTATCGTCCCAGGCGATGCGCTTGAGCGTCTCCTCCAGCGCCGGCACGAGGATGACCGGCCGCCCGCTCGTGATGACGTTCGTCAGGCTCCGCGCCATGCTCATCGTGCCGAGGGTGATGATGAACGGGGCCATGCGGAAGCGGCTGATGAGGGCGCCGTTGAAGCATCCGCTCGCCCCGCCCACGGCCACCGCCACCAGGACGGCCAACCCGAGCCCCGACCCGCCCTGGTACGCCATGGTGGCCAGGCAACCCGACAGGGCGACCACCGACCCGACGCTCAGATCGATGCCTCCGAGGATGATGACCATGGTCATGCCGACGGCCATGACGCCGACCATCGAGAACTGCCGCCCGAGGTCCAGCAGGTTCCCGCCCTCCAGGAACCGCGGCCTCAGGATGGTCAGCACGACGCACATCCCCAGGAGCACGAGCAGGACGCCCACCTCGCGCGGGGCGGTGTGGACACCGAACTCCTCGCGGACCTCCCGCGCGTAGAGCGAGAAGTACAGGTAGATCATCAGGACGGCTTCGCCGACGAACAGGACGTGGTTGCTGAAGTAACCGCCCAACAGCACCCCCGCCAGGATGCAGATCTGGAGCACGTGCCACGTGCCCCGCAGCCGCAGCGCGTAGCCCACCCCCGCGGCAATCCCGACAAGCGCCGACAGGGGGATGGCCACCGTCAGGGCCGTCTCGCTCTCGGGCGTGAACTTCCACAGCGCCACCGGCAGGAAGGCGCAGTTCAGCAGCCACAGGACGATCACCTGTTTGCTGAGCCCCGAAAGCGGGGGCCGGGTCCTAGAGTCGGCCACGTCAGTGTCCTCCGGCTGCACGGTGCATAATGGCCTCCTGCGTGGCCTCGGCGCGGTCGAATTCGGCGACGATGGTGCCCTCGCGGACGACGAGAACGCGGTCGCCCATGCCCAGGACCTCGGGCAATTCCGAGGAGATCATGAGGATGCCGACGCCTCGGCGTGCGAACTCGCCCATCAGGGCGTAGATCTCGGCCTTGGCGCCGACGTCGATGCCGCGCGTCGGCTCGTCCAGGATCAGCACCTTCGGCTCAAGGGCCAGCCATCGGGCCAGGATGACCTTCTGCTGGTTGCCGCCGCTCAGGAACTGGACCTGCTGCTCCTGGCTGGGGGTGCGGATGCGGAGTTGGTCGATGAGCGAGGCCACCAGGTCGCGCTCGGCGTCGAATCGTATGAAGTCGGCCGTTGCGAGCCGCCCCAGGCCGGCCGACGAGACGTTCTCGCGGACCGCCAGCACCAGGAACAGCCCCTCTTCCTTGCGGTTCTCGGTCACGAGGCCCATGCCGGCACGGATGGCATCGAGCGGCGAGCGGATGCGGACACGGCGGCCGCAGACCTCGATCCGGCCCGCGTCCGGGCGGTCCACGCCGAAGATGGCCCGGGCGATCTCGGTCCGCCCCGCGCCCACGAGGCCCGCCAGCGCGACGATCTCGCCCGCGTGCACGGTCAGGTTCACGTCGGCGAGGCCGCTGTCGGCCTGCGCCAGGCCCCGCACCGTCAGGACCGGTTCGCCGCGCTCGAGGGGCTGTTTGTGGAACATCTCGGTGAGTTCCCGCCCGACCATGAGGTGGACGATCTGTTCAACGGTTGCCTCGGCCACCGGCATACCGCCTGCGCGCCGGCCGTCGCGAAGGACCACGACGCGGTCGGCGATCTCGAAGATCTCTTCCAGCCGGTGCGAGATGTAGACGACCGCCACGCCCTGGTCGCGTAGCCGCCGCACGAGGTCGAACAGGGTCCGCGTCTCGTGCTCCGCCAGGGCCGCCGTCGGCTCGTCCATGACAATGATCTTGGCCTCGAGCGAGATGGCCTTGGCGATCTCGACCATCTG
>DATKXP010000280.1:0-2486 GCA_035529015.1 Phycisphaerae bacterium
GAGGCCAGTCCCATCCCCATGATGGAGACCAGGGCCATCGACGGCTTCGTCATGAATCAGCCCGGCGTCGCCGTGGCCGTGGCCAAGGGCCTCGGCAAGGTCGTCTCGGAACTGAGGGACCTGCCGCCCAAGGGCAAGTGGATCAACCACCCCTGTTGTTGCATCTGCGCCACCGAGCAGACCCTTCAAGCGCATCGCGACGCGGTCAAAGGCCTGCTGAAGGTCATCCTTCTGGCGACCCAACTCATCAACACGAACCAGGACCTGGCCATCGACTGTGCCACCCGCTGGACCAAGTACGACCTGGCCGTCGAGAAGGACTCCGTTCCGACGATCACCTACCTCGCCGAGCCGACCGACAGTTGGGTGACCGGCATGAAGACGTGGGCCGAGATGGCCAAGGACGTTGAACTCTTTACGGGCAAGTACGCCGACGCGTCGCCGGAGGCGTTTGTTGACGACCTGCTTGACCTGACGCTGGTCCGCGAAGCCGCCAGGGAACTTCGGGAGAAGGGATTGCTGAAGGCTTCATGAAGGCGAAACGATGGATCGTCCGGGTGTTGCTCGGCGCTATCGTGCCGGTGGCGATTCTCGTCGTCTGGCACGTCGCGTCGGTCGGCAGCGTCGTGGTGCCGTCCATCGGGGCGGTCCTCGAGGTCCTTGCGCACCCGCTGCGCGATCCCCCCGCGCTGGACTCCACGAGCCTCGCCAGCGGCGCCCTGATCAGCGTGCTGCGCGTGGTGTGCGGCTTCGGCCTGGCGGCGGTGACGGCGATTCCGATTGGCCTGCTGGTTGGTCGGTCGCGGGGGGCCATGGACATGTTGTCGCCGACGATGGCGGCAGCGATGGTCATCAGCCCCATCGCCTGGATTCCCGTGGCCATCATCGCGTTCGGCCTGTCGAGTCCGGCCACGGCGCTGTACGGCGACGAGCATTGGCGTTTCGGGCTCCTGGACCAGTTGCGGTTTGCCATCGTCGCGGTGATCTGGCTGGGTGCGTTTTTCCCGATCGCCCTGAACGCCGCCGGCGGGGCCAAGCGCGTACGCGAGGCGCACATTGAGGCGGCGCGGGTCCTCGGCGCGACGCGCCGCCAGGTCCTGGCGAAGGTGATTCTTCCGAGCGCCGCCCCGTCGATCGTGACCGGCCTGCGCGTCGGCGGCGGCATCGCCTGGCGGGTCATCATCGCGGCCGAGATCTTTCCTGGAACGCGCGGCGGACTGGGATACATGATCGCCACCGCCCACGAACAGGCGTCGTACGAGTACGCCTTCGCCAGCATCATCGTCATCGGCGCGATCGGTCTTGTCCTGGACGGGATGCTGCGCCTGGCGGAGCACCGCGTCGGCCGGTGGCAGCCCAAGGAGCGATAGCGTGACGGGTGAGCACGAGGCGATCCGCTTCGAGAATGCGAGCAAGTGCTTCGTTACGCCTGCCCGGCCCGAGGTCTGGGCGCTTCGCGGCTTCAACCTCTCCTGTCTCGCCCGGCAGTTGACGTGCGTCGTGGGCCCGTCGGGTTGCGGCAAGACGACGCTCTTGCGCCTTGCGGCGGGTCTGGATTTCCCCACGAGCGGCCGCGTGCTGATGCGGGGCCGGCCGGTGGACGGCCCGCCGGACGGCGTCGGCCTCGTCAGCCAGGAGGGCACGCTCCTGCCGTGGCGCCGGGCGTTGGCGAACGTGACGCTGGGACTGGAGATCCGCGGCATGGGCCGCGCCGAGCGGCGCGCCGCCGCGCGAGCGGTTCTGGAGCGCGTCCACCTGGCGCGCGACGTGGAGCGCAGTTACCCCCACGAACTCTCCGGCGGGATGCGACAGCGCCTTGCCCTGGCCAGGGCCCTCTGCCCCAACCCTCGCATTCTTCTGATGGACGAGCCGTTCGCCTCGGTGGACGAACCGACCCGGCACCACCTTCAGGGCGACCTGCTCGGGGTGTGGGCGGCCGACGGCCAGACGATCCTGTTCGTGACGCACAGCATTGAGGAGGCCGTCTACCTGGCCGACCGGGTCGTCGTGATGACCTTCGGCCGGACCGTGGCCGAGATCCCGGTTTCCCTGCCGCGCCCCCGCGACCGCCTCTCGCAGGAGTTCATCGACCTGCTGCTCGTGGTACGGCGTGCTTTAACCGAGCACGTTGACGAGAAGGGTGGTGACGTATGACCTGCCCGCCCACTTGGCGCATGTGCTGGGGCAGGCCGCGGCACGTTGGCGCCGCCGGCGCGGTGAAAACCGCAAGGCGAGCGCAGGCGCTCACGATCGTCGAGAAGGCAGAGAGAGTGTTTCACGCCGGCAAAACCGACTATGGCTGACACGGCCCCTGCGCGCACTCATGGCGAGTGCCTGACGGGTTCAGCGGCGAGTTCGCCGTATCTGCGAAACCCGAATTGGGGCCGTTCCCATGGCAGTCCGAAAGGATCTGGCATACCGTGGAGTGACTCTAGCGACATTTCGAATGTCGTCCGGGGAGGTACGCCATCGCGTGCTTCCCTTTC
>DATKXP010000281.1:0-10311 GCA_035529015.1 Phycisphaerae bacterium
GACGGGGCAGGCCGACGACCAGGCGTGCGGGTCACGGGTCGGACTCTCGAAACAGGTCCTCGAAACGGTGTCGGGCGTCGCCCTCATCCTCGGCGGTGTGGACGGGAGGGGCCGGTCGATCACCCGCGCTGGGGTCGGCCACGTACTCGAACTCCTCACAGAAGTTGCCGCCGTGCGGGTCGCGAACCGGCTCGGTATTGGGCAGGCGGCAACCGGGGAGACCCGCATCGTAATGCCGGCAGTTGGCGCACGTGTGCATGAAGGCGGCACACTCGGGACATTCCTCGCGGGAGCCGATGGGCCCCTTGATCTCCCACGCCGCCCCGCATTTCGGACATCGACGTTTCATGGGCCCCAGCCGCTTCCAGCGGATCGCCGCGGACCAGCGTGGTCATCGCGGCGTCCGGACAATGTGGAAAACACGCTTGAGGAAGAGGGCACGCTCCTTCTCGTCGGCCAGGACGGAAGTCAGGTTGTACCAATCCCGCACATGGCCGTCAGGGCATCTGTCGCGCATCGCACTCGGCCCTGGAAACCATCCGTCCATGTTGCACCCCCCAGGCGTACGCTTCCTCGCACGCCGCACACAGGGTTCGTTTTTCGTCGGCTGCTGTGGCGACAGACACACGGACCTCTTTGAATCCGTGATTCTCGCAAAACGGATTCTCGCAGAACTTTTTCATGGCTCGCCCCCCATCGCGCTAACGTTTTTGACGGACACTGACCTTGCCGCCTAGATCTACCTTATGCTTAAGTGTGATCGCTCTCAAACTCGCGCTTCAAAAACTCCAAGACGGCCAACTGTACGTCCCGAGGCTTGCGCCTGATAAGCGTAAGCACATTGATTGCCTCTTGCTCGGGAGGGATGAAGAGGTTGGACCTTCCCCTGTTGCATGACGAACAAACCAAGCGCAGATTTGAGTCTTCGTTTGTTCCGCCTTCGTTCTCGCTCACGCGGCGAGATCCTGTTTGACCGCTTCGCGGCCACTCCAAAGGACCGGAGTCACTTCGTAATTGTACAAGGCATCGACAACGCCTTGAGGCACTTTCTGCTCTTGGTCATTCAAAAACGCGTAGGCCCGCGAATCCGGCGACCTTACGTCCTTCGTATCAATCCACTTGAACGCAACGGTCTCGGCCGTGTCCCGGCTGGGTCGCGTGATGGTCTGTAAGATGCGTTCCGGTTGTTTGCGGGACTTCGGGATAACGAAGTCGAAGAGATGATCGTAACCGCTCTTCCCTGTAAACTTGACGTTCGGGGTGTAGCGGATCTCGTTGGCGTCGAGCCAGGCGACCATGTCCTCGTAGAAGAGGCTGGCCACCATCGGCACGGCTAGGTAGAAAAGGTCGTTGACGGCAAGCATGGCCTGGACCAGATTGTGTTTGCGAAGCGCAAAGTTGTCTGGCGAGGCGCGTACCTCGAGAACACCGCTGCTATTCGCCACCCCGAAGCCGGCCAAGGTCATCCGCAGCAAATCTTGCCGCTTGGGACTGTCGAGTTTGCAGCCCGACTGGACGAGGTCTTCAATGACGTAACCATCATCCGTAAGGATGAAGGCGCCGTCGCGCTTCCTTGCGTAAATCTGAAGGTAGTCATTGTGCCGGTCGAGATACGGCGTGGTAATCTCGACCCAGTCGTTGGGTGCTTGGCGCAGTGTAGTCTTGTCTTTAAGCCAAGCCAAGTACTGGTCGAGGAGTCGCTCGATTTCCTCGATCATTCGAAAAGCCCCCGCCTGATGTTCGGCCTTTCCGTAACGTTACAGTAGTCCATGAAATCCTCCAGCGTCCCCCAGAGATCAGCCAGATTTGGAAACTTGTCCTGCGGCACCGAGAAAGCCCACTTGTGCCCGTAACCCTCGCGGTAAACATGCAAGTGGGGTGTGCCTACCTCCATATCGTCCGGATTGCGATGCGGCGGCCCGCCAAAATCGAGACGGACCAGCACCACTACCTGCCTGCCGCGGTTCTGATACTTGCCCTTGACGAGGTCGATCCGCCCCCGGCTTATGTCGAGCAGGAACCCCTCCCGCTTGTCCTGGGACAGAAGCGGCACGGAGACAGCGCCTCCGGTACCGGGGTAATCCCACGGGTCATCGTTCACTGGCACTTTCGGCATTGCGACCAAAGCATCAGCCTCGGCCTGCGTCAAGGTAATGTCGGGCATGAGGCCGCCTCCCTCAGAGTGCCACCACGGCTCAGGAAGCCCCCTGCTTGTTCACAAGACCTATTATGCCAAGTGTGCCGCCCTGGGTTTCTTGGACACTCGACAAGGGGTAATCATGCCACGGCCTCCTGGGGTTCGCAAGCGTCTTGTCGGGCCTGGCCGCAACCATACGATCGGCGCGATGAATCAAGATTAGGTGCCCCCTGTTCACGCGGCCTGGCCCGTCCGGTCGAACGCTTCGGCGGCAAGGGCGGCGCCCAGGATGCCGGCATCGCCGCCGAGCGTGCTCCAGCGGATCTGGCACGCCTTCCAGGCGCTCTCGAAGGCCGTCTCGTGAACGTGGTGCCGCACCCGCTCCAGGAAGGCGTCGCCGGCCGCCATCATGCCGCCCGTCAGGACCACCATTTCGGGGTTCAGAACGTGCAGGATGCTGGTGATACCGACGGCCAGGTACTCGGCGGTTTCCTCCACGATCCGGGCCGCCAGGTCATCACCCTCGGCGGCGGCAACGAAGATGTCTTCGCAGGTTACCTTCTTCTTTGCGGCAAGGCCGGAGGAGTTGCCGGCGTCGAGCGCCTCGCGGAACCGTCCGACAACGGCCGTCGCCGACGCATAGGCCTCCAGGCACCCCTTCCTGCCGCATCCGCACACGCGGCCGCCGTGTTGGATGACAATGTGTCCGAGTTCGGCGCCCGTGTCGGTGGTGCCGCGGAAGAGCCGCCCGTCCAGGATGATGCCCCCGCCGATGCCGGTGCCGAGGGTCAGGAGGAACAGGTTGTTGACGTTACGTCCCGCGCCGCAGCGGAACTCGCCGTAGGCGGCGGCGTTGGCGTCGTTCTCCAGGTTGACCGGCATCCCGAGTTTTTCGCCCAGCGTGTCGCGGACGGGGACGTTCACCCAGCCCTTCAGGTTCGGTGCGAACAGGACCACACCGGCATCCCAGTGGACGGGGCCCGGCGCGCCGACGCCGACGGCGGCCACGCTGCCGAGTTCGATGCCGGCCTGCGCCGAGAGGTCGCGCACGGCCTGGGCCATGCGCTGGAGCACGTGCTCGGGGCCTCCATCGGCCTCGGTCGGCGTGGTCAACTGGTCGAGGATTTGGCCATCGGCCGAGACGAGCCCCAGTTTCAGGTTCGTGCCGCCCAGGTCGATCCCAACGTAGCGTTTGGTCATGGTTCTGAAGGTTCGCGTTCCACGTCTGCCGGCCGACGTGGGCGTCGGGCTGTCTAGGGTGCGTTGCGCCAGGCGTCGATCTTCTTGAGCCGGTCGTCGAGCGGCGCTTTCGGGTCGTATCCGTGATCGTTGCGTGCGGTGGCGGCTTCGAGTGCGGCCAGGAGGCGCGTCTCGAGGGGGGTCAGTTTCTTTCTGGCGGCGTCCTCGAGGGCATCGAGCAGTCTGGGTGCGGCGGGTTTCCCGATCTTTTTGAGGGTGGCGGTCGCAGCCGCCACCTGCTCGTCCGAGCCGCCCAGTTTGGCGAGGGCCGCCTCGACGGCTCCGGCGACCGCCTGCTCGGCGAGCGTCTTCAATGCCGGCGCCAGGTCGGTGCCGCCCCAGTCCGGCCGCGCCCGCGCCAGCGCCGCCAACAATTCCGCCGCCAGGTCGGGCCGTTTGGCTCTCAGAAGCGCCTCGGCCCGGGTCTCGATGGCCTTGAGGATGAGATTGCGGGTGGGGGTATCGGCGCCGTCCATGGCGGCGACGAGAGGCGGCACGCCCTCGGTGTACGGTTCCTTGGCGAGGAGGATGAGGCCGAGTTGCCGGTTGAGTTCACGGAGGCGAGTCTGGTTCTCGTCCGGCGTCAGGATGATCAGTTGCCGCAGGGTCGGAACCGCGCTGTCGGGTGTGCCGGCGGCCACGTAGGCGTCCACGAGTTTCTCGTACAGCGCGACGGCGGCGGGGCTGTTCCGGGAGGTGGCGGGCACCTTCGTCATGGCGAGTTCGAACAGGGCGGCGGCGCGCTGCATGTCCTCGGCGCCTTGGCGGGCAAAGAAGACGTCGCCCATCTGTTCGGCCAGGTCCGGTGAGCCGCTCTGGCCGGCGAGGGATCGGATGGCTTCCCAGAGGGCGTTTCGGACGGCGGGTTCGGCCTCGGCGCCGGGCTTGAGGCGGTCCGCCATTCTGGCGGCGGCGCTGGCGCCGCCCACTTTGGCCAGGGCGGCAGCCACCGCCTGACGGACGCCCTTGTCGGCATCCTGAAGTCGCGTGACCAGGGCCGCGACCGTGTTGGGACCGGCCTTGCCCAGATTTCCCAGGCCTTGGGCGGCGCTGAAGCGAACGCTCGGCACGGGGTCCTCGAGCGCTGCCGAGAGGATCTTCTCGGCCGCCGGCGGCGCGATCCTGGCCAGCGCGAGACACCCGGCCTCGCGGATGGCCGGCTGCGGGGCCGTCCGGGCGAGGTGGCTGAGCGGCGCGAGCGCCGCCGTGACGGCGTCGGCATGGGCGCCGTTCTTCTCGCCGATCTGTCCGAGTGCGCCTGCGGCCCGGAGGACCTCGTTTTCGTCGGCGGCGTCGAGCATGGCCACCAGTTTCGGCACGGCCTGGACGACCTTCAGGTCGCCAAGGGCCGAGGCGATGGCGGCCCGGGTCATGGGCGTCTTTTCGCCCTGGAGTTGTGTGAGCAGGATCGGGCCGGCGGCGGTTTCCCGCCAGGCCGCCACGGCTTTGGCCGCTGCCGCGCGAACGATCGGCGACTCGTCGGCCAGGTGCTTTAGCAGCGCGGCGACCAGTTCCTGGTAGGCCTGACGGACGGTACCGTTTCCGCTGCTGAGGATGCTGGGCGCCATGGCGGCCGCTTGCAGGGCCGCCAGGGCGCGGACGTGCGGGACCGCGTCGCCGAGATGCACCAGGGCGAGCCTTCCCTTCTCCTTGGCGTCGGCGGCCTCATAGATCTCGGTCAACTGGCCGATCAATCGGGCCTGGACGCGCACCAGTTCCACCTCGCGGCGTTTGAGGCGTTCGCGGAACCGCTTGAGCAGCCCAGCCAGCAGGGTGGACTCGGGAACATCCCGGTGGTCCTGCCACCACGTGGTCCACGCCTTGTCGGTGGCGGGGAGGTCGGTGATGCCGGTCATGTCGGCGAGGGCGGCGGCGGCGGCCTCGACGACCGTGCGCTGCGGGTCGGAGGTCATCTCGACGAGGGCCTCGATGGCGCGTTTGTCCATGATCTGCGAGAGCGCCTGCACGGCCGCCAGCCGCGCGCCCATGGCCGTCGTGGATGTCGCAGCCAGGTCTTTCAGACCCTTGAGGACTTTCTCGTTGCCCTGGTACGCGCCGAGCGCCACGGCGGCGGCGCGTCGCGTCGGTTCGTCGTCGCTGCGCAAGAGCCCGAAGAGCGGCTCGATGAGCGCTTCGTGGGCCGACTCGCGGGTCGCAAGGACGTTGAGGACGGCGAGAGTGGCCTGGGACGGTGCGGGTACGGCCAAGACTTCGACGAGGATCGCCCGGGTCGCGTCGTTGTCCTTCTCGATGAGGACCTCGGCCGCGTCGCGGCGGGTCGCGAACGTGCGATCCGGTCCCGTGAGGAAATCGCGAAGGCGAGCGAGTTCGGGGTCGGCCTTGCGGCCTGCCGCGCCCGCGTTCGCGCCAAGCGACGTGGCGGCCGGGGCCGACACGGCGACCCCCAACGCCAGGACCAGAAGGGCCTTGCGCAGACGAACCGCCGGGCGATGGCGCACCTCCCCCGCCCTCATCACATACCCCTATTCTGAAGTATCGCTACCGGTGGCACACCGTACCTTTCGGCAGGCGGGCTGTCAACCCGAATTGCCCGCGAAGGGGCGGATTTCTCGGCTTTTCGGCCGATCCCGAGGTCCGAACCCCCGTCGGACCGCTCTCACGCCGTCATGGACGCCCATGGCGGGCAGGCTATTCACGTGGTGCGCCGGGGCGGCCGGTCGGCGGCGTCGGCGGTGCGTGCGTTATCGGACTTTTGCTAAAGCACGCGGCGGCGCCGCGCCGATGCTAGGAGTGCCCGAAGCTCTGAACCCGTACGGTCGGATGTGGGCCGCCGCCCCACAGGTCCCCCGCTGACGAAGATACGTCGGAAGGAGTCTCTGTGCTCGGTGTTGCGGCCAATCCGATCGATTCGTTCCTCGACTACCTGACGATCGAGTGCGGGCTCAGCGTCAACACGCTCCAGGCCTACCAGCGGGATCTCGAACGGTTTGCGGCGTTCGCGGGCATCGTGGAGCCCGAGGCCTGGGAGGAGGTCGGCGGCGACCAGGTCATCGAGTTTCTGATGGCCGAGAAGCAACGTGGCTGTGCGGTGGCAACGGTGAGCCGGGCGCTCGTGGCCATCCGGATGTTCTTCCGCTTCGCCAGTGCCGAGGGGCTGGTGTCGGCCGACGCGACCGAGCACCTCGAAAGCCCCCGCCTGTGGGTCACCCTGCCCGAGGTGCTCGACCGCAGGGCCGTGGACCGGTTGCTTGCGGCGCCGGAGGCGGCGCACGACCGCTGGCCGCTGCGCGACAAGGCCATCCTCGAGATGCTTTACGCCACCGGCGCGCGGGCCAGCGAGACGGCCGACCTGACGACGCGGAGCGTGAACCGCGACCTCGGGTACGTCCACTGCATCGGCAAAGGCCGCAAGGAACGCATCGTGCCGATCGGCAGGCGGGCCCTGGAGGCCTTGGACGCCTACGCCGCGCGGGAGCGGCCCGAACTCGACCGCGACGGCAGCGAGTACCTGTTCCTGACGCACACCGGCCGGCGCATGGGCCGCGAGACGATCTGGCGGCTCGTGAAGAAGTACGCGTTGCGTGCGGGCGTCAGCCGGCGTGTCAGCCCGCACACGCTCAGGCACTCCTTCGCCACGCACCTCCTGGAAGGCGGGGCCGACCTGCGGGCCGTCCAGGAGATGCTCGGCCACGTCGATATCAGCACCACCCAGGTCTACACGCACGTGGACCCCAGCCGCCTGAAGGCCATCCACAAGAAGTACCATCCAAGGGCGTGATCGGCGCGCCTCAGTCGCCGTCCCGGTCGGCGGATTCTCTCGGCGAGAACGTCGGCAGCGAGAGGCCCCACTTCAGCGCGGCCAGGCGGATGGCAAGGATCGCGACGACCGCGACGACGGCGTTGGCGGCCGCACCCGGGAAACCCCACGAGAGGGTGGCGAAGACGATCGCGCCGCACAGCGACGCCGTGGCATAGATCTCGCGCCGCAGGATCAGGGGGATCTCGCCCGAGAGCACGTCGCGGATCATCCCGCCCGCCACGCCGGTCATCATACCCATGAGGACCGCAATGACCGGCGAGACGTCGGCTTCCAGGGCTTTGCGGGCACCGATGACGGTGAAGATCGCCAGGCCGAAGGCATCGGCCACCAGCAGGACGCCGCCGGGAAGTCTCCAGCAGCGGACGATGACGAACGTCGCCAGCGCCGTCGCGGCAGCCACGATCACGTACGTGGGGTCCGAGACCCAGAAGACGGGCAGGGCGCCGAGCGTCACGTCGCGGATCGTCCCGCCGCCCAGGGCGGTCGCCAGGGCGAGGACGACCACGCCGAACAGGTCCAGGCGTTTCTTCCCCGCCGCCAGCGAGCCGGTGATGGCGAAGACGACGACGCCGAACAGGTCGAGCGCGTAGATGGTTGTCATGGTCTGCGCCCTGCACGTTG
Source organism: Phycisphaerae bacterium (assembly GCA_035529015.1). Classification (GTDB taxonomy): domain Bacteria; phylum Planctomycetota; class Phycisphaerae; order FEN-1346; family FEN-1346; genus JAUVZF01. The sequence continues at coordinate 7,779 of DATKXP010000281.1, forward strand.
CGCGGCGGGTCTCCGGGGCCTATTGCACAATTCGACTCACCCCCGCGTGGTGGCCTTCCCAGGCCACCACGCTTGATGGCGGACCTATCGCGGCGGCCTGGGAAGGCCGCCGCGCGGTTTAGGCAACAGGTCTGGCGCACCCGCCGCGACCCTCGCGTCGAAAGCGCGGTGGTTCAGGAGAACCACCGCGCAAGACGTGTGTCCCGGCATCGCGTGGGCACTGGCTGACAAGCAGCCAGTGGCACCCCGCAGATGTGCACCGACCTACCCGCAGGCCTTGCGGACCTTGGCGAAGGCGTTCATGGCCTGCTCCAGGTCCTCGGGCTCGTGGGCGGCCGAAATCTGAACGCGGATCCTGGCCTTGCCCTTCGGCACGACCGGGTAGGAGAAGCCGATGACGTAGATGCCCTCCTCCAGCATCATCGAGGCCATCTTCGTGGCCAACGTTGCGTCGCCGAGCATGATGGGCACGATCGGGTGGTCGCCTTCGGGAATGGCGAACCCGCGTTCCGCCATGCCGGCGCGGAACGTCTTGGTGTTCTGTTCCAGGCGGTCGCGCAGTTCGGTCGATTCCGAGAGGATCTTGAGGACCTCGAGCGTGGTCGCGGCGATGGCCGGGGCGAGGGTGTTCGAGAACAGGTACGGCCGGCTGCGCTGGCGAAGGAGTTCGACGATCTCCTTGCGGCCGGTGGTGAAGCCGCCGGAGGCGCCGCCCAGTGCCTTGCCGAAGGTGCTGGTGATGATGTCCACCCGGCCCATGACGCCGTGGTACTCGTGCGTGCCGCGCCCCTTGGGTCCCATGAATCCGGTGGCGTGCGAGTCATCGACCATGACGGCGGCGTCGCAGGAGTCGGCCAGGTCGCAGATGCCGGCGAGATTCGCGATCGTGCCGTCCATCGAGAAGACGCCGTCGGTGGCGATGAGGCGGACGCGGGCGTCGGCGGCCTCTTTGAGTTTCGCCTCGAGGTCGGCCATGTCGCCGTTCGCAAAGCGCAGTCGCCGGGCCTTGCATAAGCGGATGCCGTCGATGATGCTGGCGTGGTTGAGTTCGTCGGAGATGACGGCGTCTTCGGGCCCCAGGAGCGTCTCGAACAGGCCGCCGTTCGCGTCGAAGCACGAACTGTAAAGGATCGCGTCCTCGGTCCCCAGAAACGCGCTGAGCGCCCCCTCCAGTTGCTTGTGCAGGGCCTGCGTGCCGCAGATGAACCGGACGCTGCTCAGGCCGAACCCCCACGCCTCGTAACTTTTGCGTGCGGCGGCGATGACCCGCGGGTCGCTCGAGAGGCCCAGGTAGTTGTTCGCGCAGAAGTTGAGGACCTCGCGCCCGTCCGCCACCCGGATGCGGGCGCCCTGCGGGCCCGCGATGATCCGCTCTTCCTTGTAGAGGCCGCTCGTCCGGACCTCGTCCAGGACCCCCGAAACCTTGTCTTTGAGTGAACCGAACATGTCTGCCCCCTAATCCTACAACGCCACGTGATGCTTTTGCGCGGTGGGTCTCCGTACCCACCGCGCAGAAGGCTGCGTTTCAGGTCCCCCAGAGGGCCCCGCGCGGCGGGTGCGGAGACCCGCCGCGCTACACCGCCATCTTGAGACGCTCTACGCGTCGGACCAGTCGAGGACGACCTTGCCGGAGTGGCCCGACCTCATCACCTCGAAGGCCTTCTCGAAATCGGTGTAATGGAACTGGTGCGTGATGATGGGCATGATGTCGAGCCCGCCCTGGATCATGACGGTCATCTTGTACCACGTCTCGTACATCTCGCGGCCGTAGATGCCCTTGATCGTCAGGCCGTTGAAGACGACCTCGTCCCAGTCGATCTCGGTCGTCGGCAGGATGCCGAGCAACGCGATCTTGCCGCCGTGGCACATGTTCGCCAGCATCGACCGGAAGGCGTCGGGGTTGCCCGACATCTCCAGCCCCACGTCAAAGCCCTCTTTCATGCCCAGCCGCTTCTGGGCGTCCTCGATGGTCGCGGTCCGCACGTCGAGCGCCAGCGTCGCGCCCATCCGGCGCGCCAGGCCCAGGCGGTACGGATTGACGTCGGTCACGACGACGTACCGGGCGCCGGCGTGCCTGACGATGGCGGCCGACATGCAGCCGATGGGCCCCGCCCCCGTGATGAGCACGTCCTCGCCCAGCACGTCGAACGAGAGGGCCGAGTGCGTGGCGTTGCCCAGCGGGTCGAAACAACTCGTGACCTCCAGCGGGATTCCCGGGTCGGCCGGCCAGACGTTCGTGACGGGGATCGTCAGGTACTCGGCGTGTGCCCCGGTGCGGTTGACGCCGACGCCGCTGGTGTTCGGGCAGAGGTTCCGCCGCCCGGCCAGGCAGTTGCGGCAGCGGCCGCAGACCAGGTGCCCCTCGCCGCTGACGAGTTCCCCCGGCTTGAAGTCCACGACGTTGCCGCCGACCGCATCGACGGTGCCGACGAACTCGTGGCCGATGACCATCGGCACGGGGATGGTCTTCTGGGCCCAGGCGTCCCAGTTCCAGATGTGGACGTCGGTGCCGCAGATGCTCGTCTTGAGGATC
>DATKXP010000282.1:0-7518 GCA_035529015.1 Phycisphaerae bacterium
AACTCCGGCAGCGTCACGACCGAAGGCGACGCGGATCTCAACGCCGACGACCTGCGCGCCCTCTTCGGGGGCATTACCGGCGATGGCGTCAAGATCGGCGTCATCTCCAACGGCGTGGACAACTGGGGGTACGTGGCCGCCGAGCCGTACAACGACCTGCCGGACAGCATCACCGTCGATCCCACTCGTCCTGGAACGGGCAACGGGGACGAAGGCACGGCGATGCTGGAAATCATCTACGACGTCGCGCCCGGCGCCTACCTCTATTTCTCGGGGCCGGAGACCTCCGCGGAGATGGTCGCTTCCATCGACTGGCTGGTCAACACCTGCGGCGTGGACGTCATTGTGGACGACTGGATCTTCTTTGACGAGCCGATGTTTGAGGACGGCCCGATTGCCGACGAAGCGGCCGACGCCGTCACCGATGGCGTGGTCTACCTGAGTGCCGCCGGCAACTGGGCCGAGGTGCACTATCAGGCCACCTATGATCCCTACTATGGCTATCACGAGTTCGCCACAGACCAGAATCTTCTGCGTTTTGAACTGGATCCAGGAGGGAAGGTTCAGGGCGAGTTCCAGTGGAGCGACGAGTGGGGCAGTTCAGGAAACGACTACAACCTCTACCTGTGTAAGTGGGTCATCGACGAGTGGGTCCTGGTCGACTACAGCATCGACGTACAGAACGGGGATGATGAGCCGCGAGAGTCAATCGGATGGGTCGAGAATACGGGCCAGAACACCGCGTATTACGCCTGGGCGATCTACAAGGCGAGCGGGTCGGACCGTGAACTCGAACTCACCATGTACTACACCGACCCAAACAAGATACGCCCCTACGAGGCTGACGAGGGCATTATGGTGCCCGAAGACAGCATCTACGGCCATGCGGCCCTTGAAGAGGTCATCGCCGTCGGCGCCATCGACACCGGCGACGCGGGCCTCGACGACGTGGAGGACTACAGTTCACGCGGCCCGTCAACCATCTACACGAACTTCAGCACACAGACCTCCACCGAGCGCGACAGCCTGGACGTCTGTGGCATCGACGGCGTCCAGACGAAAGCTGGCCAATTGGGCCACTTCTCGAACCCGTTCTTCGGCACGTCGGCGGCCGCCCCGCACATCGCCGGCATCGCGGCGCTGCTGTTGGAGATCGATTCGAGCCTGACGCCCTCCGACATCCAGGACCTCATCACGGACAACGCCGTGGACATCGGCGACGGCGGCTACGACCACGTGAGCGGCTACGGCCGGGCCGATGCCCTGGCCATCGTCACGGCCGACCCGCCGCAGGTCGTCGCGGTCGTCCTGAACCCCGACGAGCACCGCACCGTCCGCGGCCTGAGCAGCATCGACCCCAGCGCCCTGGGCGTCCAGACGGTCAGGGTCACCTTCAGCGAGGAGGTGACGTTCGCGCCCGGCGTCGTGACGGCGGAGAAGGTCGAGTTCGACGATGAGGGCAACGAGGTTGGCGCCGTGACGATTCCGTCTGAGAACATCACCGTCTCCGGCAGCAGCACGAGCGAGATGACCATCACCTTCGCCGACTCCTGGCAGGAGATGGTCGACACGTGGGTCAGGATCACGCTCGCCGACACGGTCGCCGACACCGACAGCCATGCCCTGGACGGCGACCCGGCCGCCAACTCGAGCGGTCTGGGGTACATCTACGACGCCGCCCTCGACCTTCCGAGCGGCAACGCGTTGGCCGGCGGCGACGCGGTCTTCTACGTCGGCAGCCTGCGGCCCGACATGTACGGCTACGGCCCGGGCAACGAGGAACCGGACGGCGAGATCACCCCCTGGGACATCACGGGCTTCACGCAGAGGTACAGCTCGGACAACCTCGACGCCGACATGTACGGCTACGGCCCGGGCAACGAGGAACCGGACGGCGACATCAACCCGTGGGACATCAGCGGCTTCACGTCGCGCTACTCGGCGGCGATGGCGGCCGGCACGCACCTGGACCCGCTGCCGACGGCAGGTGAGGGGGCCATGGCCGCCGGCGCCCCGGCGCCGCTGCCGCTCGTGGCGGCCGAGTCCGCGTTGGCGCTGACCGACGCCCCCGAAGTCGCTCTCCTCGCCCGGACCGACGAGCCCGACGCGTCCGACACGCAGCCGGCTGAGCAGCCAACGACTGTTCTGCCTGCTCTGGCGACCGTCCCGGCGGCGTCTGATCATTTCGCGGATGAGATGGCAACCGCTCTGACGGCGGATTCTGGCGATTTGGCAGCCCCCCCGGCTTGGTCGCCGCTGCCAGCGCACTCATCCGCCGACCTCGACATCGCCGCAATCGACAGCCTCTTCGACCCGCTTGCCCTGCCGGCCCTCGACGTGCGGTTGTAATCCGCCCACGTAGGCGGCAACGTGCCCCGATTGGAACATGGTCACCCTTCGGGCTGACCATGCCACCCCGCGGTTTCCCACGGTGCCCCGCCGATTTTGTTAGAGTTCTAACAACTTTCGCGGCCCCATGCGCGACGTAAGCCCTTTCGCCACAAGCGTTTGCGCGGGTCGGCCGATTTGGACCTTGCATATTCCATTCCCTCCATGTCTCCAATCGGGTTCTGCGCGGCCTATTCTCCAAAATCGCCCTTTTCGATAGCGCCAAAGCCGTTTTTCGCCTCCGGATTTTGTTAGAGTTCGAACAATCTGCCGTGCCTCCAGCCTCCGGTCTCCGGCCTCCAGCCTCGTCTCTCCCCGCCTTTTGTATACTTTAGCACCTATTGACCCCGCTCGACGTAGGTTAAAAAAGGGGTAAAAAGGACGAAGAACGGACCAAGTTTGAGCAAAAAGCGATCAGAAACCGATCAAAACGGAGCGCGTTTTGCCTTGCCTATCTTAACATTTGAGGGCCGAATCGCCGTTTCCAGGCCAGAAACGAGGTTCGACACCCCGAAAAGCGCGATTTTGGGGGGTCCAGAGAAAGGCCGTTTTCGTAAAGTATATATCGCCGCCAGCAGCCGCGACCCAACTTGTGTAGGGGCGTAGCATGCTACGCCCTTACGGCCCCGCGGCCGGCGGCAGGACGGGCCCCGGACCGAACAACGGCTCGGGTGCTCCCGGCCCCTTTCGCACCCCTACTCGGAATCGCCGGCGACGGCGTGCCTATACGAGTTGCCGGCCATTGACGCCGGAGTTGCGGAAGCGGACAATCAGCGGCGAGGACTGCGGGCCGTCATCGGGGGTGATGGATGAGGAGGGGGCGAGGGCTGACATCCGGATCCTATGTGTTCCTCACGGGCATTGCCAAACGGAACCGCTCCGAACACGCACCTGGTGCGGGCCACGAACCCACGGACAGGAGTGGATGATGCCTTCAACGCCTGGCACGCCACACATGACTCGCCGCCGCTTCCTTGGAGTCACCGCCGCCGTCGCCGCCCCGTTTATCCTGCCGACGTCGGCCCGCGGCGCGAACGACCGCATCGCCATGGGCTGTATCGGCGTCGGCGGCCGCGGCACGGGTGTGATGCGCGGCTTCATGGGGTGCGAGGGCCTTCAGGTCGTCGCCGTCTGTGACGTGCAGCAGGACCGTCGCGAGCGGGCCAGGCAACTCGTCGAAGCGCACGATGCACGCGGGTCCGGCAAAGCGAAGCACGAGGGTTGCCTGGCTTGCGCCGATTTCCGCGAGATCCTCGCCCGCAAGGACGTGGACGCCGTGCTCATCGCGCCGCAGGACCATTGGCACGGGCCGGTGGCCGTACGCGCCGCCAGGGCCGGCAAGGACATCTACTGCGAGAAGCCGCTCGGCGTGGCCGTCGCCGACGGTCAGGCGATCCGCCAGGCCGTCCGTCGCTACGGCTGCATCTTCCAGACCGGCACGCAGCAGCGGTCCAGCCGCAACTTCCGCCACGCCTGTGAACTGGCGCGCAACGGCTACCTGGGCAAACTCCACACCGTCCAGGTGGCCGCGCCGGGACCATCCTACCAGCGCGCGTACCGGGGCCCCGCCGGCCCGCAGCCCGTGCCCGCCGGCCTCGATTACGACATGTACGTCGGACCGGCGCCGATGAAGCCGTACAATCCCGGCCGTCTCGCGTGGCCCGACTGGTACCTCATTTGGGACTACTGCGCCGGCTTCATCGTGAACTGGGGAGTCCACCACCTCGACATCGCCCACTGGGGGTGCCCGTCCATCGGCCGGACCGCGTTTGAACTCACGTGCAAGGCCACCTATCGCAACGACGGCCTGACCGATAACGTCAGCGGCTGGCAAGCCGAGTTCCACTTCACGGACGGTCTGCGGATGAGTTTTTCGGACACCGGACACCCGCACAAGCAGGGCTGCCGGTTCGAGGGCGACGAAGGCTGGGTCCACGTCAACCGGAGCGGCATCTGGGCCGAGCCGGCCTCGCTCCTGAAGGTCGCCCTCAAGGCCGGCGAGACGCACCTCCACCTCAGCACCCATCACCAGGACGATTTTCTGAAGGCCGTGCGGGCGCGCCGCGATCCCGTGTCGCCGGTCGAGGCCGGCTACGTCGCGTCCACCCTCGGCCTTCTCGGCGACGTTGCCGCCCGTGTGGGCCGAAGCGTCAAGTGGGATTGGACCGCCGAACGCTTCGTGGACGACGATGCCGCCGATCGCCTGCTTTCACGCGCCATGCGCGCCCCGTGGACACTGTGAGGGCCGACTCATGACCGGACGAGTCCTTGTACTCCTGTGCGCCCTGGCTGGCTCGTTCGCCGGCTCGGCGGCCCCGGCTGCGGAGTTGCTTGTCGGAGCGGCGACGGCGGACATCACCCCGGAGGGGCCGGTGGCCGTGTCGGGGCAATTCCACCTGCGAATCGCCCGAAAGGTTGAGGCGCCCGTCACGGCCAACGTGGTTGCCCTGGAATCTCGCGGGGGCGATGAATCGCTCGATGCGGCCGTCATGGTGTCCTGCGACGTGGTCGGTGTCCCGGCGGAGGTCCTGCGCCTCGTTCGCGAAGCGGTCGGCAAGCGGCTGCCGGGCCTCGACACGAAGAAGATCTTCCTGGGCGCGACGCACACCCACACGGCCCCCGTCCTCTTGCCCGGGAAATACGCGATCCCGAAAGAGGGCGTGATGCAGGTGGAGGCGTACCGGGCGTTCTTCGTCGAGCGCGTCTCGGAAGCCGTCATCCAGGCGTGGAAGAACCGCAAGCCCGGCAGCGTGACCTGGGGGCTCGGCCACGCCGTGGTGGCGTACAACCGCCGCGCTGCATACGCCGACGGTTCGGCCCGCATGTACGGCGGCACCGACACGCCCGGCTTCCGCAGTCTCGAAGGCTACGAGGACCACGACGTCGGCACGCTGTTCTTCTGGAACGCCGATGCGAAGGTGATTGCCGTGGCCGTCAACGTGTCGTGCCCCGCGCAGGAGGTGGAATCGAGATCGGCCGTCAACGCCGACTTCTGGCACCCGGTGCGCGAGGCCCTGCGCGCCCGTTACGGCGCGGACCTGTGCGTTCTGGGCTGGACGGGCGCATCCGGGGATCAGTCGCCGCACCTGATGTACCGCAAGGCGGCGGACGAGCGCATGCGCCGGCTCCGCGGCCTGACGCGCCTCGATGAGATCGCCCGCAGGGTGGTGCGCGCGGTAGAGGAAGCGTATGAGGTCGTGAAGGACGACCGGCACGCCCAGGTGCCCCTGGTTCACAAGGTGGAGACGCTCCGTCTGCCCATGCGGCTGGTGAAAGAGGCGGAGTATGCCGAGGCGAAAGACGCCGTCGAACAGGCCAGGGCCCAGATCGCCAGGGACCCGAAAGCCGCGGACCGCGCGCACCGTCGGATGAAGTGGTACGAGGTGACCGTCCGGCGCTACGAGACGCAGAAGACCGAGCCGAAGCCGACGTACGAGACGGAGTTGCACGTGGTGCGGATCGGCGACGCCGTCCTCTGCACGAACGCCTTCGAACTGTTTACCGACTACGGCATACGCATCAAGGCCCGCAGCAAGGCCGTCCAGACGTTCGTCGTGCAACTGGTCGGGCCGGGCACGTACCTTCCCACCGAAAAAGCGGTTCGCGGCGGCCACTACAGCGCCGTCGTCCACAGCAGCCTCGTCGGGCCCGAGGGCGGCCAAATGCTTGTGGACCGAACGGTCGCGCTGATCGATTCCGTGTGGACGAAGACGAACTGAGTTCAACCAGGGCCGGTCCGGGTCCTTTGCGCGGGGGCACGCGGCGGCATGCGGGCACGGGACTTGCGCCGCTGGCTTGCCCGCCGCCTTCCTCTCCCGATACAGGAAAGCGCCGTCATGGCTCGCCGCGTAGCGTTTGAGGGACGCTTTCCTTCACGAATGCCGCGGCGCGCTGTCCCTTGCCCGGCCGTTCCAGGTCGCCGAGATCGTTGCGTGCTCCCTCCGCCAGGGCCATCAGCCGCCGAACCACGTCGGGGTGCTTGTCGGCCAGGTTGGCCGTCTCGCCGATGTCCGCGTCCAGGTCGTACAGTTCTGCCGCGGCGCTGACCGTCTTTGCTCCGAAGCCGACCTGCTTCCCATCAAGCGGCAGATAGAGTTTCCAGCAACCGGAACGGACGGCCTGCAACTGCGCCATGTAGTAGTAGAAGAACGCCTCGTAGGGCGACCCTGCGCCGGGTTGGCCCGAGAGCAACGGCCGGATGTCTTTGCCGTCGATGATGCGATCCGACGGCGCAGAAGCGTCTGCGAGGCGGGCAAACGTGGGCAGCAGATCCATCATCGTGCAGACGTCGTCACAACTCCTGCCTGCGGGAATCCTCCCCGGCCAGCGCGCCACACACGGAACGCGCATGCCACCCTCGGCCGTGGTGTAGCCCCATCCGCGCAGCGGCGCGTTGCTGCCCTGCGGCGGGCGGCGCCGCGGCGCGCCGTTGTCGGACGTCCACACGACCAGGGTGTCCTTGTCGAGGCCCAGTCGTTGCAGTGCAGCCAGGATCTCGCCCGTGGACCAGTCAATCTCTTCGACGGAGTCGCCGTATGGCCCGTTGGCTGACTTCCCGCGGAAGCGCTTCCCGGCGAACGGCGCCTGCGTGCTGCCCGGCATGGCGTGTGGCAGATACAGGAAGAAGGGCTTCTCGCGGTTGACTTCGATAAAGCGAACGGCCTCCTCGGTGTAGCGCCCCGTGAGCGTGTTGCGGTCCACGGGAGCCTCGATGACCCGTTCGTTGCGCATCAGCGGCAGGGGTGGCCACCCGCGGTCTTTCCGCTCAACCATATCGTCGCTGTAGGGGATACCGAGGTAGAGATCGAAGCCCTGACGCGTGGGCAGGAATGCCGGCTGGTCGCCCAAGTGCCACTTCCCGACGCACGCCGTTGCGTAGCCCCGGGCCTTGAGCACCTCGGCGATGGTCACCTCGTCAGGATGCAGCCCCTTCCGGGACACGGGGCGCAGCACCGCGCCGCCGCGCTCGTCCACGTGCATGCTGACGCGGCGCGGGTAGCAGCCGGTCATGAAGCCGGCCCGTGACGGCGTGCAGACGCCGCTGGTCGCATAGAAACTCGTCAGACGCATCCCCTCGCGCGCCATGCGGTCCACGTGGGGCGTCCGGTGCTTCTTCGACCCGAAGCAACC
>DATKXP010000283.1:0-19465 GCA_035529015.1 Phycisphaerae bacterium
CGCCCTTCGATTGCTGGAACGCCTGCCAGCCGCCCTCCCCGTACGCTGCCAAAACGGCGTCGTGAAAGGCGTAACTGGCCTGGACCACCTCCATGAGCGCGAGCGCCAGGACCAGTTCCTCCTCGCCCCCCACGAAGCACGCCAGGTACGCCGCCTTGTCGCCGGCGACGAGGGAGGCGTGCCAGTCGGCCAGGAGGGTGCGCGGCCCGGCGGTGTCGGCGCCTGAAAGCCCTTGCGCGTCCGGCCTATCCGGATTCGGCCCGCAGCCGGCGAGATTCGAGGCAACCAGGATCGAGGCGATGACGTGTCTGCGGGCGGCGCGCATTCGTTTCTCCTTCCTGCGGGCGCAGATGCCCCTCCCACTTTAGACTCCGACGGTCGCCGCGCGGTTCGCAGGGAAAGCCGTGCCGGCCGGTTGTGGCTCTTGCGACACGGTGTCCCGTCAATGGGCGCGCCGCATGATGCCCGGTTGGACTCGGATGGTTGGCGACCGTTTGGACTCGGACTTGACGAGTTTGGGACGTGGGGGCAAAGGAAGCGTGACCATGCGCTGACCGACCACCCAGGCCGAGTACTGCGGGTCGATTAACTGGGGCTGGGCGACCGGAGCGGTAACATATCCGCCCTGGGGCTGGCCCGGCACTTGCGGCAGGGCAGGTGGCGGCGGTGGCGGCGCAGGTGGCGCCGGATACCGCTGCAACTGGCGGACGCGGGTCAGCAAGGCGGCTGGATCGTGGACCCAAGAGACCGTCCGGGTGCTCTGGTGGAGCGCCTGGATCTGCCGGATACACGTCTCTGCCTTCGCGGCCTCGCGGTCAAGATTGGTAACGTTGGCGTTGTGCGTGTTAAAGATGGCCCAGTACGCCTTGGCGATTTGGAACGCGGCTTCGTTGCTGTATTGAGGGCCTGGCCTCCAGGGCCAGACGTACCCGTGGTAGTAGGTCCAGTAGACCCTCTGGGGATGGTTGAGGAGAATCTTGGACCGCAAGGCGTCCATCTCGCTCAGATAGCTCTCGGCGGCGCGTGCAAGGGCGTTTTCCCGCGCCTGGGCCACCCGCCGGGTCATAGAGTCGGCCTTGGCCCCGTCGAGGATACGCAGTTCTGCCATCAGAGGGTCGCATTTGTCGAGTATCCTCGCGCCCGAGACGCCGGGTTGCTCGGCGGCAGCGACGATCACGCCCTCGATCGCGTTGGCAGCCTCGGCGGCCATCTCGCGAAAGGCGGCTTGGAGCACCGTCGGATCGTCCAGGCTCTTGGCCTGGTAGAGGCCATCGGGATGGGCGCGAAGGACCTTGGCGGTCAGGCGCCACCGGGCCTGTTCGTCATCGGGCAACTGGTTCGACGCCGCCTGCCTGGCGTATTCCAGTGCTTTCTCATAATCCTGGGCGGCCCGCGTGAAGGCTTTGCCCCGCAGGCCGATGTCACCGCGCAGGGCGTGCCCTTTCGCTTGGAAGCAGGGCACCGGGACCTTGTAGGCCAGCAGTTGCTCCGTTGCCTTCGCGGCACCTGCCAGGTCACCCGCCCCGTACCGTTCGAACGCCCGGCGATAGAGTTCGGCGGCCCGCTCCTCGGGCGAAGGCAGTTGGGCATCGGCTGCAGCGAGACGCCCCGCCGCCGTAGCGTGAAGGGCGATGAAAACCGCCGCCCACGCGACGGCCCGGCTGACCCTCGATCCGTGCAGAAAACTCATCTTGAGGCTCCTCACACTGGAGTGGCAGATGCAAAGCACCATACGGGTCTGTATCTGGGCTGGCAAGGGTAAACCGGACCACCCGTTGGAGCCAGCCTAACGCTACTTTGTCACCTTCGCATCGCCCCCCATGGGGATAGCGCGGTGGGCCACCCTGCCCACCGCGCGGCCGAGCCGCTCGGCGGCGGCCAGGATTAGCCGCCGCGCTACCACTTGCCTGGATCGGAGCGAAGTTGACAAAGTAGCACTAAGTGAAGCGCGGCGGGCCGTGCGACCCGCCGCGCTTCATGATTGCCGTACCCGCCGTCTGTGCGTCGTCTACTTGGCGGCCTTTTCCTTGGCGGGCTTCTTGTCGGGCTTTGGTTTGGGCTCGGGTTTCTTCTGGAGCGTCTCGCGCTGCGCGGCCGTCAGGACGTTTTCCTCGATCGTCTGGCGGAGTTTCTTGTCGGCCTCGCGGGCCTTGTTGCGGGCGTCCTTGTCCTCGCTGCGCAGACCGGCCAGGTCGCCGGCGGCAGCGGCGGCAAGGTCCCTGATCTTCGTCTGCTGCTCCTCGGCCAGGTCGGTCCGCTTGTACCGGCCCATGAGCGTCCGGTAGACGCGGAACCCCTCCCACTTGGCCTTCTGCTCGGGGGTCAGGACGGCGAGGATGGCGGCCATGGTGTCGGTTTCGATCTTGCTGCGGCCCTCTTCAAGGGCCTTGAGGTCGTCGCGGGCCTTTTTGGCGGCGTCCTCGTCCTTGGCCTCGCGGGCCTTCTTGTAGGCCTCGCGCAGGGCGCTGGCCTTGTCGCCGTTGGCCTCCATCCAGGCCTTCTGGGCCTCGACGCGGGCCTTGACCTTGGCCTCGAGGTCGGCCTTCTGCTGGTCCGTCAGTTCGCACTGGCTGGCCATGATGGCGTACTCGCCGCGCAGGGCGCTGGCGTCGCGCCCCGGCTTCTTGCCCTTGGCGGCCTTCTCGGCGGCCAGGATCGGCGAGGCCGCCAGCACCACCACCGCCAGCCCCAATAGCAACCACATGACACGTTTCATCGCCGTATTCTCCAGGCGGCCCCTGATCGCGTGGGTCTTCGTCCTTGGGCCGCGCGGCGCGAAGACCTCGTCCCCGACCGGCCGAACCGGCGCCGGCCCGGCCGGCGGGTGGGTAATTGAACACGTAAGGACGTATTATGTTTCGGGCGGTCTACGGCCTGCAACGGAAAAACGGTCGCCCCTTTTCCGTTTGACGCTTCACCCCGGCCACGTAGAATCGCGCCCAACGCGGAAGGGCTGCCCGTTTGCGGGCATGCCTGGTGCACCGAGACGCAGGCGGGGGCGGAGCGCCGCGGCACCCCGGTACCCTTGATGGAGGCCACCGCATGCCAACGACCAACGCCATCCGCATCGGCATCCTGACCGGCGGGGGCGATTGCCCGGGCCTCAACGCCGTCATCCGGGCCGTCGCCAAGACCCTCATGCACCGGCAGGGGGCCGAACTCGTCGGATTCCTCGACGGCTACGACGGCCTCGTGACCGACCGCACGTTGCCGATCGAGTGGGAGACCGTCTCGAACATCCTGACCCAGGGCGGCACGATCCTCGGCACCAGCAACACCGCCAACCCCTTCGAGTGGGCCGAGAGGCAGGGCGACGAGGTCGTCACCAGCGACCGAAGCGCCGACGCCCTGGCCGTCATCGAGAAGCACCGTCTCGACGGCCTCGTCGTCATCGGCGGCGACGGGTCGATGGCCATCGCCGGGGGGCTGGCCAAACTCGGCGTTCCCATCGTTGGCGTGCCCAAGACGATCGACAACGACGTGCCGGGAACGGAACTGACGTTCGGCTTCCAGTCGGCCATGGCGGTGGCGACCGATGCCCTCGACCGTCTGCACACCACCGCCAGCGCCCATCATCGCGTGATGGTGGCCGAGGTCATGGGCCGCTACGCGGGCTGGCTGGCCCTGGGCGCGGGAATCGCCGGGGGGGCCGACGTCGTCCTGATTCCCGAGATCCCGTTCCAGTGGGAATCGGTATTCGACGCCTGCCGCCGGCGGGCTGAAAAAGGCAAGCGGTTCAGCATCATCTGCGTGGCCGAGGGTGCGCGGCCGGAAGGCGGCGAGATGGTCATCCAACGCCGCGTCGAAGGCAGCCCCGACCCCGTCCGCCTGGGCGGCGTCGGACGCCTGGTGGCCGGGAGCATCGAGCAGGGCACCGGCGTCGAGTCCCGCGCGACCGTGCTGGGGTACGTCCAGCGCGGCGGCAGCCCGTGCCCGTTCGACCGGGTCTTTGCGACGAGTCTGGGTTACAGGGCCGCCCAACTGGTGGCCGGCGGGAACTGGGGCCGCATGGCCTCCTGGCAGAAGGGCCGCCTGACCGACGTGGCCGTCGCCGACGTCGCCGGCGGCTGCCGCACCGTGCCCCTCGACGATCCGCTCCTTGCCATCGCCCGCGGTGTGGGCACGAGTTTCGGGGAGCAGGGCGATTGAGCCCGGTGCGCCCCGATCGAGCCCGCCGTGGAAGCGGCGGGTTATGCACGAAGGGCGGCCCGAGCCGCATGCCGGATGGAAGTGCCCGGCCGCTCTCCCAACGGGACGCTGCGCGCCACGGCCGGCTCGAAAGGCGCCTTGCCGATCCTACGGCCCGGGCACGGCCGACTCGGACCGCGTGCGGAAGTGGAAGGCGGCCCGGGCGGTGCCGGTGTTGCTGAAGGCACGGACCGACCAGCGGTACCACGTGTTGGCCTTGAGTTGGCCGGTGTCGGTGACCGCGCCCGTCAGGACGGAGCCGGCCGGGGGATCCCAGGGATTGAGGGCCTCCGGACTCTCGGCGTGCAGGCCGCTCGCGAACGCCACCCGCTTCTCGCGGCCCTCGTCCTGGACGGGCCGGTCGCCGTCGCCGGCCTCCGCCAGGGCAAACGAGACGAGCCTCGGGTCGGCAACCTGCGGGGGCAGTTTCCACGTGAAGGCGGGGCGGCGCGTCACCTCCTCGGCCATGTCGCGCGGCTGCAGGGCGATGATCTCCGTCTGGGTCGCCGGCGGCGTCTCGGGCGGTGCCGCGGAGGGGCCGGAGTCACAGCCGATCGCCAGGGCGACGGCGGCAAGCACGGCGGTGGCGGGCCATCGGTTCATGCGGGAACCCTTTCCCATTGCCTGAGTTCCCGGCCGCGTTCGATGCGGCGGTACAGCGTGTCGCGCTCAACGGGCTCGCACCCGGCCCCGCGCACCAACGCCACCAGGTCGGCGATGGTCAGGCGCTCGGGCGTGCGGGCGCCGGCCGCGTGCGTGATCTCCTCGCGGATGACCGTGCCGTCGACGTCGTCGGCCCCGAACCGAAGGGCCACCTGCGCCAGGTCCGGGCCGAGCATGATCCAGAACGCCTTCATGTGCGGCACGTTGTCGAGGAGCAGGCGGGCGGCGGCCATCGTCTTGAGGTCGTCCACGGCGGTCGGGCCCGGCAGGTCCGCGAAGCCGGTGCCCTTCGGATGGAACGGCAGCGGGATGAACGCCGCCAGTCCCCCCGTCTCATCCTGCAGGTCCCGCAGGGCCAGCAGATGGTCCACCCGGTGGGCCGGCGACTCGACGTGGCCGTACAGCATGGTCGCGTTGGTCGGAATGCCGAGGCCGTGGGCCTGCCGCTGGACGTCGATCCACTCGGCGCCCGAGATCTTGTTCGGGCAGATCCGCTGCCGCACGGCGGGGTCGAAGATCTCGGCCCCGCCGCCGGGGAGGCCGGAAAGGCCCGCCGCCTTCAGCCGCGCGAGGACGTCGGCGACCGGAAGGCCCGATTGCTTCGCGGCGTAGGCCACCTCGACGGCCGTCAGCGCCTGGAGGCACACCTCGGGGAACGCCTCGTGCAGGCGGCCGAGCATGTCGAGGAAGAAGTCGAGGCCGACGTCCGGATGCAGCCCGCCGACGATGTGGATCTCGGTCGCCCCGGCCTCGACGTCAGGCGCGACACGGTCGAGGATCTCGTCGATCGTCAGCAGATACCCGCGCTCGTCTTGCGGGTCGGCCCAGAAGGCGCAGAGCGGGCACTGGTTCACGCAGCAGTTGGTGTAGTTGACGTGGGTGTTGGCGCAGTACCAGGTGGCGAGTCCGTGTTTGGCCTGCCGCACGCGGTCGGCCAGGGCGCCGACGGCCAGGAGGTCGGTCGCCTCGAACAGGGCGAGCCCGTCGTCGCGCGAGAGGCGCTCGCCGGCTGCCACCTTACCCTCGATGGCGGCCAGGCGGTCCGAGAGGAGTTGTGCGTGGCGGGTGTGGAGATCCGCCGCGCTCACACGCGGAGGCACTTCGCTCGAACCGCTTCGATCGCTCACGGCAGCAGTCTCGCACCGGGTCCCAGGACGACGTCGAGGACGACCCCCGCCAGCCACATCATACTGACGGCGACGTTCGTGGGGAAGAAGGCGGCGGCGATCCGCTCCGGGCCGGCGCGGCGAAGGCGAATGTGCTGAATCAGGAGCGTCAGGGCGATGACGTCCAGGGCAAAGCCGCTCATGTCGCCGAGAACCGGCGTCTTGCCGGGCTGACCGTCGTAGAAGATCGCGTTCGTCAGCAACAGGATCGTCACCAGGTGTGACCCGATCGCCACCCACCTGGCTCCCCGCGGTCCCAGCCGCGCAGGCACGCTGTGCAGGCCCTCGCGCCGGTCCACCTCCATGTCCTGGAGGGCGTAGAGGATGTCGAAGCCGGCGGTCCAGAAGAGGACGCCGCCGCCGATGAGGATTGGCAGGAGGTCCAGTTCCGCCCGCAGGGCGATCCACACGCCCACCGGCGCCAGACCCAGGCACAGGCCCAGGAGCCAATGCGTGAGCACCGTGACCCGCTTCGTCCACGAGTAGCCGAACAGGACCACGAGGAACGCCGGCGCCAGGATCCCCGGCCACGGGTTCCCGCGAAGCGGAACGAAGAGCCACGCCAGGCCGAGCAGCGCCGCGCCGCTCAGAATCGTCATGGCGAGCGCTCCGCGGCGCGAGAGTCGGCCGGCCGGAATGGCGCGGTCGGCGGTCCGCGGGTTGCGGGCGTCGAGCACGGCGTCGGCCACGCGGTTCATGCCCATGGCCGCCGTCCGGGCCGCCACCATGCACGCCACCAGCAGCGCCATCGACCACCCGTCCGGGCACGGCGGCTCGGCCACCAGCGCCGTTCCCAGCGCGAAGGGCAGCGCAAAGAGAGTGTGGCTGAGGCGGATCGTCCGGCCGAATTCCAGGAGTTGGCGCGTTAGGGGCGGTCGCATCCCGGCCACCGAGTATCGAGGTCGTGTGCCACGCCCAGCCGGTCGAGCACTTTGGCGACGACGAAGTCCACGAAGTCTGCCGGCGACTGCGGATGATGGTAGAAGCCCGGCATGGCGGGCATGACGACGGCCCCGGCCCGGGCCAGGCGGGCCATGTTCTCCAGGTCGATCGGCGTCACGGGCATCTCGCGCGGGACGACGACCAGCGGCCGGCCTTCCTTGAGGGCGACCTGCGCTGCGCGCTGCAGCAGGTTCTGCGCCAGGCCGTTCGCGAGGGCGGCCAACGTGTTCATCGAGCAGGGGATGACGACGGCGGCCTCGGCGCGAAACGATCCCGATGCGGGCGGCGCGCCCAGGGCTTCGGCCGGCCGGTACGTTACGCCCGCCAGGATGTCCTGCGGCCACAGGCTCGCCAGGTCGGGCTCGGCGGTTGAGCCGGCCATGCCCGCCTCGTCGGCCAGGACAAGCCGGCCCGCCGCCGACACGATCAGGTCCACGTGCCGGCCGGCCCGCACGGCGCACTCGACCAGGCGGACCGCGTACGGCGTGCCGCTGGCGCCCGTGATGCCGACGACGAGCGTCCGGCTGCCGGCGCGGTCAGCGTCGGGCGTCGGGGCTGCGGAGTTGGGCCTGGACATAGACGAGTTCCTTTTCGACACGGTCCTCGAGGGCCGTGACGTACGGGTCGGCCGGGTTGCGTTTTTCGCGTGCGGCGAGGTCTTTCTGGGCGGCGAGCAGGTGTGTCCTGGCTTCGCGCATGGCGGCCGGGTCGGAGGCGGCCTGGGCGAAGAGGTTGCGTGCGGCCGCCACATGCGCGAGCAGCGCCCCGTCGGTGCCGGGCCACGTGGCGGCAACCTCGGCCAGGCCCTGGACCCTCTTGGTGTCGTCGGCCTCGAAGACGGCCAGGTCGAAGGCGACGTTGTCGGCCACGGCGCCCTTCGGATCGACATCGCGGGCCGCCAGCAGCGCCGTGCGGTACGGGTTGGTGCCCCTGAGGCCGAGGGCGACGAAGTACAGGCCGAGGGCGCGGCTGCTCTCTGCGGTGTCCTTGCGGTTGTCGGCCAGAAGGGCCAGCCGTATCAGCACGTCGTGGCGGACGGCGGCCAGGCGGTCGGCCTGCTCTTTGGCCCGCAAGTCCCGGCCGATCGAAAACAGGTCCGAGACGAGGCTGAATTCGGCCAGTGGATCCTCGGCAGGCGCCTCGAACGCGGCGGCCTGAACGAGGGCGTCGCGGTAGAGGGTCTCGGCCTGGTCGAACAGGCCCTGCCTTGCGGCTGCGTCGCCGAGATGCCGCCGCGCCTCGGCCGCCCACGGACTCTCCGGATGGTGCTGGAGCAGTTCGTTCCAGACCTTCTCGGCCGATGGCGACCCCGCCTCCGGCGCGGCCGCGTCCGGTGTCCTTTCGAGGCCCCTCGCCAGGCGGGCGCGCACCTCGTCGGCACGCGGGCTGTCCGGGTGGCGGCGCAGGAAGGCCCGCAGCCGCCGGCAGCGTGACCCGCCCGCCTCTGTCGAGGGCCCGCCGGTCTCGGCGGCCAGGACCATGCCGTATCGGACCTCGTCGATGCCGACGACGGCCAGCAGCACCAACACGGGCGCGGCTGTCAGGACCGTCAACAGCACGCCCGGCCAGCGGACGTGCCAGCGGTCGGCCCACCCGATGCCGACGACCACGGCGCACGCGGCAGCGGCCAGGACGACGGCCGTCACCGGGGGCACGTACGCCAGCGAACGCAAGCCGGGAGGGAACCCCGGCCCGGCCTGAACGAGCAGCGCCGGGTCCACCGCCGCCGCGGCCACCGGCGCCTCGCCCGTGCCGAAATCCGTCAGCGCCGTCGTCACGAACCAGTAGACGGCGATCGGCACCAGCCCCAGCAGGGCGCTCGAGAGTTTGCTCCGGAGCCTGAGCGTGTGGCCGGCGGCGATCCAGACGCCCGGCACCGTCGCCGCCGCGAGGCCAATGCTCGGGCCGAGCGCCGCAATCACCAGCGTCAGCAGCCAGCCGCCCCGTTTCCCGTACATCATCCCCGCCAGGATGGGCGCCACGGCCAGCATGGCCAGCCACCCGCCGAGGACGAAGCCGTAGGCCGGACGGTCGATGATTGAGACCGGCCACGCCGCCCACGATCCGAGATCGACCTCCGGCCGCACGAACGGGTCGATGTGCCCCGTGAGCATGTGGCGGAGCGTCCAGGCCAGGCCGCCCGTCACGAGCACCAGCAGGCCCAGGTACACGTTGGCCTCGGGCAGGTACGCTCGGCCGCAGCGGTTGCAGACCTCGTCGCCGACGTCGGTCTCGTAGAAGAAACACTTGGCACAGTGCATAGGCGATTACCGCCTTATCGCGGCACGTCGTTCCACGTTGTGCGCGGCGGGTTTCCCGACCCGCCGCGCCGCGATCGACGCACTGCCTGCCGCGCGGTGGGTGGCGACACCCGCCGCGCACGCGTCACGTCGGACCGTCTCGCACGGTTTCTGCCCCACGTAGACCGAGGCGATGCCGCCGGCCTGCGGCTCGAGGCGGACCTGATCCAGGCCCGCCTCCCGCATGGCGTCGGCCACGCCCTTGGGCGGGCCGAAGTCCCTGATCGACGCCACGAGATACGCGTACGCCCCGTGACGGCCCCGGGAAACCCACCCTCCTAGCCTAGGCAGAACGTGGCGAAAGTAAAGGCCGAACAGCCCGGCCAGCGCGCCCTGGTCACGCGGCCGGTGGAACTCAAGGATCGCCACGCGCCCTCCCGGGCGCAGGATGCGGACCATTTCCGCAAGGCAGCGCCGGGGCTCGTTGAGATTCCTCAGACCGAAGGCGCATGTGGCGGCGTCGGCCGAGGCATCGGGCAGCGGCAGCGCCAGAACGTCGGCCTCGACGAGCGCCGTCCGCCGCGCGAGGCCCGCCCGCGCCAGTTTGTCCCGGGCCCGCTCAAGCATCGGACGGCAGTAATCGCACGCGACGACGCGGGCCCGCGGCGCACGACGAAGCACCTCGACGGCCAGATCGCCCGTGCCGGTGCAGACATCGACCACGGTGATGGGGGACGTGTCCCGGACCCTCCGGTCGCGGCTCGGCATCGCCGCCAGCGCGGTGTGCTGGCGCCAGCGTCGGTCCAGGTTGGCCGAGAGCAAGTGGTTCAGCAGGTCGTACCGCCGGGCCACGGCCGCGAACATGGCCCGGAGGTCTCGGCTGAAGCGGGTGCCGGGATGGACAGGGTTATGCGTCATGGTCGTCGAAGCCGTATTCCTTCCATCGCCGGGTGACGCGCCGGGTGACGTCGGGGTCGGGTTCGATCGGGTCGGGCCACGGCCGGCTGCCGACCTCCTCGGGCAGTTTGCGCGTGGCGTCGATGCCGAGTTTGCCCGGCGGGCCGTCGGCGGGCGCGGCGTGGTCCAGGACGTCGGCCGGGCCGGTCGTGACGAGGAGGTCTCGCTTTGGGTCGGCCTCGGCCCCGACGCGCCAGAGCACCTCCTCGGCGTCCTGGACGTTGACGGTTTCGTCAACCACCACGAGGAACTTGGTGTACATCATCTGCCCCAGGCCCCAGAGGGCGTGCATCACCTTGCGGGCCTGCCACGGATGTGTCTTGCGGATGCTGACGAAGGCCCAGTTGTGGAACACGCCGAAGAGCGGCAACGCCAGGTCCACCACCTCGGGCACGACCGTCCGGATGACCGGCAGAAACAGCCGCTCGGTCGCCTTGGCCAGGTAGCAGTCCTCTTTCGGGTACCGGCCGACCACGGTCGTCGGGTAGATGGCGTCGGCCCGGTGGGTGATGGCCGTCACGTGCATGACGGGGTAGTGGTCGGGCGGCGTGTAGTAGCCGGTGTGGTCGCCGAAGGGCCCTTCGAGGGCCGTCTCGCCGGGGTCCACGGTGCCTTCGATGACGATCTCGGCCTCGGCCGGAACGTGGACCGGCACCGTCACGGCGCGGACCAGCCGCACCGGTTCGCCGCGGAGGATTCCGGCCAGGACGAGTTCGTCCATGCCGTGGGGCAACGGTGCGGTGGCGGCGTAGGTGAGGACGGGGTCGCCGCCGAGAGCGACGGCCGCGGGCATGGCCTCACCTCGCTCGGCCCAGGCCCGGAAGTTGCGGGCGCCGTCGTGGTCGCGGTGCCAGTGCATGCCCAGGCGGCGCGGGCCGAAGACCTGCATCCGGTACATGCCGACGTTGCGGCCGCCCGACGTCGGGTCGGTCGTGTAGACCTGGCCGAGCGTAATGAAGGGCCCGCCGTCGCCGGGCCAGCACTGGATGATGGGCAGCGAGCCGAGGTCGGCCTCGGCGGTATGGACCACTTCCTGGCACGGCCCGGTGCGGACGGTCTTGGGTGCGGCGCCGGCGGCTTTCAGGAGCCGGGGTGCGGCTTTGATCTTCTCGAAGAGCCCGGCGTCGGCAGCGGGCGGTCGAAGCAGCGCGGCCAGCCGGGAGGCGATCTCGTCGAGGTCCTCGCCGCCCAGCGCCCACGCCATCCGCTGCATCGACGCGAAGGCGCCCGCGAGGACCGGCATCTCGTGGCCCGCCACGTTCTCAAACAGCACCGCCGGGCCGCCGCCGGCCACGAGGCGCGAGGCGATCTCGGCGATCTCCAGATGCGGCGAGACCTCGGCCGCCACGCGGCGGAGTTGGCCCGCTGCTTCGAGACGTGCGATGAATTGTCGCATCTCTTGCGCCGGCATGTTGCCGACCTCGATTGGCACCGCGCCCGGCGTGGCGCGCGGCACGGCAGGCGAACGTGACCCGGTGCTGCCGCACCGGGCTCGCGGCTTGGAACCCAACACACTCTCGCCGATGCCTGCAAATACCTGCGGCTCACTCGCCCGCGGGGGCGCGATCATCGACGGCCGGCGCCACGAGCGGCCGCTTGATCTCGGGCTCAGCCTCGCCGATGCGGCGAATCAGTTGCAGCAGCACGTTTCGCCGAATGAACACGTCGTAGGCGAACTCGTGCGGCAGGACGTAACTGATCTGTTGCTCGGCGAACTGACCGCCGACGATGCGGCCGGCGTAGTGCATCAGCGGCAGTTTGCCCTGGTCGAGGGTGCGGCTGATGGTCTTGGAGCCGAGGCTTACCGAGAGGTCCACGCCCAGTTTGTAGGAGGTCCGCCCGTCGGGATACGTGACCCCGAAGATGTACAGGTCGTAGGCCTTGCCGTCGAAGAGCATCCGGTTGTCGGTGTCGCCGTTGGGCTTGTTCTCGTACACGTTGCTCATCTGGTTGAAGTGGTACCGGGTCAGTTTCAGGCCGGGCAGCAGCCGCGTCATGTAGTCGGGCGCACCCGGGCCCTCAAGCAGCCCCTCTGTCAGGACGGTCTCGCCGCGGCCGACCGAATGCGCCCCCTCCTCGAACGTTCGCGTGAAGGCCGCGCGCGTGCTGACCGACCCGGATACCTGCATGCCGGGGAAGGTCGAGTCAATGAAGGGCTTGAGGTTGTCGGCCATCTTCAGGTTGCGTGCGTCGTACGTCACCGACAGGACGGGTACGTCGCGTCGGAAGTCGAGTGCCATCTCGCCGCTGACGAGTCCCTCGTTCAGCGTGCAGGCGAAGCGCGGCATGAGGAAGCGGCCGTCGGCCAACCGGCCCTCGGCCGACAACTCCGCCAGGTCGTATCGCGCCTCCCACTCCGGGACGGCAAAGGTGACGCGGTCAATCTGGATCTCGGCCGACATCCTCGCCCCCGCGAGCAACCGCTGGACCCGCTGCGCCAGGCGGTCCGAGAGCGATCGCCCGGGTTGCCCGCCGCTGTCCTCGGCCGGTGTGGAATCGTGGCGCGCCGCCAGACGCTCGGCCGTCCGGCGGATCATCTCCTGGGCCTCGTTCAGGTCGAGGGCCTTGCCGCGCACCAGCAGCGACCCCGTGGGATCGTCGTTCGGGTGGGCGACGTAGGCGACGAGGGTCAGGTCGGACCCGCCGGCCGTCAGGGCCAAACCGTCGCCGGTCTTGAGGCGTTGGTGGGTGTAGTCGATCGGGCCGTCGAGGCGCACCGTCTTGCCGAGCCATTCGATGCGGGTCTTGTCGAAGGTGAGGTGGCACGATTCGAGTTCCGCGGCCTTCGCGTCGGCGGCGGCCTTGACGTCGAGGGTCACGGCGCCGCTGGGCCTCAAGTCGGCCAGGTGCGCCGGCAGCAGTGAGGCGACGAGGCGCGAGTCCGGGACGCGGCCGCGAACGCGAAGCGTCCAGGCCGTCGGCCGCTCGAGCAGGACGAGCCGCGGGTCGTCGAAGAGGAGTCGTCCCTCGGCCGAGGCCGTCGCGTCCGCGAGGTCCAACTCCAGCCGGTCCACGACCATCTCGCCGGGGACCTCGCCGTATCGGACGTCGAGGCCGACGGCGGCCTTGGTGCCGGGTGGCTTGAGGACGGCCGGGCGGTCGGCGGGGGCGCCGTCGGTCTGTGTGGGGCCCGCGGCGGCGATGCGGCAGTCGGTGGCATCCACGTCGAGACGCAGCCGCCCGCGGGTCGGCGTGCCGGAGAAGGAGAGCGACCAGACGGTCGGCCCCTCCAGGCGGCACTGGTCGTACACCGGTTCGAGCCAGGGCAGCGACCGGCGCAGCGCCGGGCCGTGGGTCCAGTCGGCGTGGACCTTCAGGTTAGCCTCCTCGAGGACGGCGGCGATGAGGGCCGCTCCGCGCAGTGGCGAGGCCAGGGCGTCCTGGTCGAGCCGGACCCAACCGTCGGCCCGGGCCACCGAGTCGCCAAGTTGCACCTTGACGTTGGCCAGGCGGACCGTGACCGGTTTGTGCGGCGCGGGCGCGAACTCGGCTTCCAGGTTAAGGGTCATCGCCCGGCCGGCGGGTTTGTTCAGGTAGCGCCCGGCGTCGAGGTGGGTGTGCGTCAGGTCGAGGCCGCCGCTCACCTCGAGTGTTTGCTTCCGCATGGCCAGGGCGAACGTGCCCTCGGCACGCCCGCCGGCGCGATAACTTTCGAGGCTGCGCTTGAGCAGGGGCGAGAGTTCCGACGCCTTGGCCAGGTCGGACACCTGGGCCCGGACGTCGAGCGTCGTGGTCGGGAGCAGTGTGACGTTGACGGCGGAGGTGGGCTTGCGTTTCTCGGCCGGCCGGGCCGCGTCCGCCGGGGCGTTCGGGTCGGGTTCGGCGTCAGGCGCGCGGGCGGCGGCCAGGTCGAGCCACTTGAGGTCGAGCACACCGTCGGCCTTGGCGTCGATGCGGGCGCCGGGCAGCGTGACGTGGGCCTCCGCCTCCACCTGGCTCCACGTGCCGGTGTGCCAGTAACTCGTGAGGTCCAGGGACGCCGGCAACCCGGTCGGTTTGGCGAAGTAGTCGCCGACGTGGACGGCCATCTGCTGGAGGTCGGCCTCCATCCGGCTGCGGAGTCGGCCCTCGGCCAAGTCGGCCTCGACGGCGAAGGTGGCCCCGCCGGCGAGCGGAGGCGGGTCCTGTGCGAAGCGGTCCGGCGCGATGATCGCCCCGATGGCCTCGGCGCCCGAGACGCCCAGCGTGCCCTCGAACCGGCCGACCGGATGCTCGTCTCTCTTCCGGGGCCAGTCGATTCGGGCCGAGCCGCGCCATTGCAGGACCCCGTTGCCGAGGTTGATTTTCAACTCTCGGACGTTGGATCGGCGCGCGTCGGGAACCAGATCGATCCGGGCGCTGAACGTGGCGGGCATGCCGCCGGGCTTGTGGGTTTGAGCGGCGCCGGCGAGCACCATGGCTGTCAGGTCGCCACGGACCTTGGCCGTCCACGTGGGCAGGGCATCGGACGGCGCGTCGGCATCCTGGGCCGGCCCGCACGCCACGTCCAGGGCCAGCGCCCCCGCCGGACGGAGCCCCTTGAGCGGCGCGCCGAGCGCCGGCAGGAGGGCGAGCAGCGCATCGGCGTCGTGGATCTCGGCGTGGGCGGTCAGGTTGGCGCCGGCCAACCGACGGCCGGGGCCCGGCTCGTCGCCTTCGGTGGCGGCGTTCAGGAGCGCCGCCAGCGGCAGGTGGCCGCCGGCGCGGATGCGGCCGGCATCGGTCGTCAGTTCGAGTCGTTCAAGGTTGGCCTTGGTCAGGTCGGGTCCGCACACGGCGTCCACGTCGAGGCGCAGCCTCTGGCGTTCGGTCTTGTTCACGACGCCCGCCCAGACCATGAGCGTATCGGTCAGGTCGGCCCAGCCGGTCAGGTGCGGGCCCTCGGGCGAGGTCGTGACACGCAGGTCCAATCGGGCCTTGCCGCCGATGCGATCGAACCGTTTGGCCACGTTGCCGAGCGGCTCGACGCTTTGCAGCAGGGCGACCCATGCGATGACGCCTTCGGCCTGAAGGTCGGCGTGGCGAACGGTCCAGGGCGCGCTGCCGGGGCCGGCGTCGGGCTGCGGGGCCGGCCGTTCGATACGGAGTTCGCCGGAGGCCTTCAGGTCGATGCCGGGTGCAGAGAACTTGGCCAGATTGACGATCAGCGGTGCTGCGGGCGACGTCCGACGCAACTGGAACCCGAGGATGGCCTGGGGGATCGTCACCGCGTCGGTCCCGGTTCCCGGCGCCAGGGTGAGGTCGGCGGCCTGGACGGCTCCCTCGGCGGCCCAGGCATCGCGGTTGAACGAGGCCGACATCCGACCGGACGTGCGGCTGAAGATGCCGGCCAGGGGCGGCCCGAGTTCGGCGGCGGCGGCCACGTCGGGCCAGCCGATGTCCGTCCACTCGGCCTTGAAACTGCCCGGGACGGTCGCCGTGCTCCCGAAGTCGAGACGGTCGAGGTTGGCCGTCAGCACGAGGTGCCCCGGCTTGGCTGTCCCGGCCGCCTTCTCCCCGTCGCCGGCGGGTCCGCCCAGGTCGGCCGAAAGGCTGACGTACCCGTGTCCGGTGCTCGCGAGTTCGCCGAGGCTGGCGTGGACGTTCCGGAAGGTCAGGCTTCGGCCCGCGCGGCGGTTCTCGAAGTGGATCGTGGCATCGCTCGCCTGGACGGAGTTGATCTTGACGGGTTCGCGGCCGGCGAGGTCCTCGACGTTGAGCCGTCCCTCGGCGTCAAGGATGAGCCAGAGTTCGAGGCCTTCGATGCGGACGGCCTCCAGGGGCGCGTCGCCTCCGGCGGCGGACCGGGCCGCGTCGAGGGGGCTGAGTCGGACCGTCAGCCGGTCGGCGGTTGCCAGGTGCCCGTCGCCCTGGCGCCGGCCGATCCGCAGGCCCGTCGCGACAAGGCCGTCGCCCCACGTCAGCCGAGCCGAATCGACCGTGACGGGCCGCCCGAGGTGTTCGGTCAGGATGGCGGTCAGTTGCCGCCGGACGGTGGCGTCGGGCAGGAGGCCCGGCAGGACGACGAGCGTGACGACGACCAACGCCGCGGCGCACGCGACGAGCCAGGCGGTCCGTTTCCAGGACCAGCGGCGCCTCTGTTCGACGTTTGTGTCGGTCATCGGGCCGGGACTCCCACGGGCAGGGGCTTGCGCCCCCGCGCCAAGGGTCTAAGGTTACCGGTTTCGGGCGCGAGATTCCAGAGGTCAGGCGTCGGGGCCGCGACGGCGCTTGACAAAGCGCACCCCTTCGGCGAAGGTTGCCCGGGGCAGGTGTCGGGCCGGAGGAGGCGCCATGGACGTCCGAGTTGCCGTATTGATGGTGACCGCTGTCTTCGCGGCGGGGTGCACGGAGGCGGGACGGGTCGGCGACGCGCCCATCCAAACCTCCGCCGACAGCGCCGCGCCGGCCTGCGTTTGCGACTGGTACCTGTACAATCGCTTGCAGCACGAGGCGGGTCGCCTGATCGATGAGGGGAAGACGACCCCCCTCGACGAACTGAGGGCGGGATTGGCGCGCGGATCGTGCACTCTGCCGCTGGCATCGCCTTCACCCGACGACATGGCGCCTCCCGAGATTTACGCCCGGTGCTGCGAAAGCGTCCTTGTGCTGGCGGGGGTCTGGAAGTGCGACAAGTGTGACCGCTGGCACGTCACGATCTCAACCGGCTTCGTCATCACGACGTCGGGCGCGTTTGTCACGAACTATCACGTCGTCGATAACGCCAAGCACGTGACGCTGCTGGCGATGACCGACGACGGCACCGTCGTGCCGGTGCGGGAAGTGTTGGCTGCCAGCAAGGAGGACGATGTCGCGGTCCTGCGAATCGACGCGGGTGAGCGGCGTTTCCGGCCGCTCGCGCTTTCAACCGATGCGCCTGTGGCTTCGAGTGTGTGTGTCATCAGCCATCCGGCTCGCCGGTTCTACACGCTGACCCGGGGCGTCGTGTCGCGGTACTTCCTCGTGCGGGCGGACGAGAAGCGCGCGGTGCCGAGGATGCACATCACGGCGGACTTTGCCCGCGGGTCGAGCGGCGGGCCGCTCTTCAACGAACGCGGCGCCGTGGTGGGTTTCGTGAAGAGCACCGCCTCGATCTACTACGACGTCTCCGACGGCAAGAAGGACAGCCTCCAGATGGTCTTCAAGGAGTGCATCCCGGCGTCGCAGGTCCTGAAACTCATCGAGCAGAAGTAGGACGCCGGTCCTTGCGGAGTGGCTCGGGCAGATAAGCCGCAAGTGGCGCCCGAGAGCGTTGGCTTGGCCCTCGCTTAACCCGCGCGCCCATCCAGCGCAAGGGGGACTATCCGCGAGCCTCTCGCCACAGCGACCGCCACCTCCGCCCGAGTTCCTTCCACGGCACCACCCCCGCCGCCAGAATCCGCGCCAGGGGGGGTACGATGTCTGGGGCGCCTCCCAGTAATATGTAATTCAGCGCTTGACAGGCGGGAAATCCATGTTATACTAGCGGGCTTACTTTCATGGCCGAGAGCGCCTGGGGGAGTACCCGTTTTCTGGTCCGAGGTCTTTTATTGCGCGCTGCGCGCGAAGGGGGAGTCATGTTGGCGAAACGCATCCGCCGTATCCTTTGGTGGGGATTCCTGTTGGGAAGCGTTGTGGGCTGGCTCGCGGTGCCGGCCGCCCAGGCACAGATGCAGATCATCGAGATGACCTATCCCGACCCGGGCGACGTCTATTGGGGCCTCGAGGTCGAGGCCATCAATGATCTTAACCAAATCACGGGCGACATACGCATGAGGACCGGTAGTTCCTCGTCGGTCCTGCGCGCGTTCCTGTGGGACGACGGCACGCTGCTGAACCTGGGCAATGGGATTGACCCGAACGGCGTCGACCACTACAGCGCGGGTTACGCCCTGAACAACCGGGGCGAGGTCGTCGGCACCGCCGAAGACAACATGGACCTCCGGCGTTCGTTCATCTGGACCGGCTCGGTGGGCATGCACGACCTGAACATACCCTATGACGAGAGCGAGGCCCACTGCATCAACGACGCCGGGTTCATCGGCGGATACATGATCGTCAACGACGGCAACGGCCCCGAGCCGCGCCAAGTCCACGGGTACATCTGGCACAACGGCGCCGTTTTCGACATTCCCGCCGAGGTTTCAACCGGGGGTGGGGGAACGTCAGCCCAGATCTATGACATCAACAACGAGACCCAGGCGGTCGGTTCCACGCAGACCGCGAACCTGACGCACCTGCCCATCTTCGTCGAAAACTCCACGATCTACCGCCTCAACCGGCTGCCCGGCGCCGGCAACTGGGACCACTCCTTCGCCGTCGCCATCAACGACGACGGCGTCGCCGTCGGGACCTGCTACGACCCGGTCACCAGCGACGAGCGGGCCGTCCTCTGGACCGACAAGGACGCCGTACCCATCGACCTGGGGACCCTCGGCGGGGACGAGGCCGAGCCCTTCGGCATCAACAACCGAGGCCAGGTCGTCGGCATGTCGCCCGACGTCCCCGGCTTCTTCGCCGACGACTACCCGTTCATCTGGCAGCATGGGCAGATGCGCAACCTCAACGATCTGGCTCCGGACGGCTGGGAGATCACGTGGGTCCAGGCCATCAACAACGCCGGCTGGATGGTGGGCCAGGGCAAGTACGGCGCCCAGTATAAGACCATCCTGATGAAAGTGGACGGCTTCGTCCGCACTTCCACTGGCAACGCCGATTTCACGTACAACCCCACCGGCTTTGGCGACGGCGGGTACACCACCGCCGGTCTCGGCGCCGACGGCGTCCCTCTGGGCTGCACGGTTGACGTGACGAATCCCGAGTTCGGGCCCGGCGGGTATCTGACCCTTGAGATGGATTGCCCTCCCGACGCCGTCCAGGAACTGAACATCGACGAGGACACCATCGGCATCTACCTCTTCAACGGCGGTGTCTGGGGCCTGGCCGGGCGAAACACGAACACCGACCAGACCAGCGGCGAGTTCGTCCTCGGGCCGCCCACCGGCGTCAAGGGCGACTGGGGCGTCGATCCGGCGTGCCACTTCGCCTGGGCCAACGTCGATCACGCCAGCACCTACACCCTCTCCGGGACGCCCGAGCCCGCCACCTTGGCCCTGGTCGCCCTGGGGGCCGCGGCGATCGTGCGGCGTCGGCGTCGCACGAGGTAGCGCCTGCGCGCGTACGCTTCAAGGGCGTTGCGCGTGCGGCACGCGGGAGTGGGCGGTCGATGAACGTGCCCGCCATCTCGCGATGGCACCTCGCCGCTTACACGAGCAGGCGAGCCACTTCGGTGGCGTGGAGGGCCGTGCGGCCGGCGAGTTCCTCCGGCGCGGGCGAGGCGAGAAAGACGCCCCATCCGCGGCCATCGTCGAG
>DATKXP010000284.1:0-4997 GCA_035529015.1 Phycisphaerae bacterium
CTCAGCGCCGCCATCACCTTCAGCCGATCCCGTTCCTTGCCGCTCATCCGCAGTTCCACTCCTCGTCCTCCCTCGGGGGCAGCCCCGAAAAGAGGACAATTCTACTTTGCGGAAACCGGACATTACCACTTTGCGGCGACACGATGTGCGAAATCGTTGACTTCACGAAGGGGGCCTGCTACACTCCCCACACGGCGTGAGTGGGCGCGGCGGAGGCCCAGAGACACGACTTGCGAACGGAGGGATATGTTGCAGATCGAAGTGACCTCGCGGCACGAATCGATTACGGCGGACATGCGGACCCGGGCGGACGAGAAAGCACGGCACCTGCTGAAGTACTATGACAAGATCCAGTCGATACGCGTGGTGCTGAACCGGGGCGGCGACGGCTTCTCCTGCGAGATGATCGCCGACCTGGAGCACTCCAACGACCTCGTGGCCCGCACCGCAGGACGCAACATGCGTGCGGTGATCGACCAGGCGGAGGAGCGACTGGAGCGGCAATTGCTCGAGCACAAGGACCGCACCCGCCACCGGAAGGGGCGCGGTCCGAACCCACACCAGCCCACACGCGCTTAGGAGGGGGGAGGAGTCCAGCCCACATGCGGTTGATGGAGTTTATTGCGACCGAGGCGGTCACAGCGGACCTCGCGGCCGACACGGCTCGCGGCGCGATCGACGAGATGGTCGGCCGGCTCATCACGATCAAGGCCATCTCGCCAAAGGACCGCCGCAAGGTTGTGGACGCCATTCTGCGCCGCGAGAAGAAAGGCACAACGGGTTTCGGCAACGGCGTGGCCATTCCACACGCCAAGCATGAGGGGGTCAAGGGGGTGGTGGGTCTGGTGGCGCGAAGCACCGGCGGCATCGACTTTGACGCCCTGGATCGGGAGCCGGTCCACCTGTTCTTCCTGCTGCTTTCGAATCCGGATCAACCCGAGCAGCATCTGAAAGCGATGGAGCATATCTTTCGGAGCATCAAGAACGACCACCTCCGCCGCTTCATGTGCGAGGCGTCCACCCGCGACGAACTGGTGGATCTGCTGCGAGAGGCCGACGAAGACCTGGACTGACGGCACAGTGGCCCTCGTGTCCTGGAGAGATATGCTCGTGCCCGTACGCGAGGTGAAAATCGTCAACCCCCTGGGGTTGCACATGCGGCCGGCGGCAGAGTTCGTCAAGACGGCGAACGGGTTCCGTTGTGCCGTTACGGTGTTCAAGGGCGACCAGGCCGTCAACGGCAAGAGTATCACGGAGATGATGCTGCTTGAGGCCCTGCCGGGCACGATGCTTCGCCTGGAAAGCGACGGAGACGACGCAGCCGACTGCCTCGAGGCCCTGGCCGACGTGGTGGCCGATTTCGACAAAGACCTGGAGTAGCGCGCCGTGTGCGTGCAGGCAGACCGATGGAAACGCGCAAAGGCATCGCGGTTTCGCCGGGCGTCGCGATCGCTCCCGCGATCGTGCTGGACAGCGAGCAGTTTCGCATTCCCCGTCGGGGCATTGAACCGGGTGAGGTCGAGCCGGAACTGGCCCGGTTCGGCGGAGCCGTCGAACGCGCCCGGGAAGAGGTACGCGAACTGCGTGAGCGCGTCGCCGCCGACATCGGCGAAAAACTCGGCGCCATCTTCGACGTCCAGGACGCCTTGCTCGGCGATCCCCACCTCATCGAGGAGATTCGCGAACTCATCGAACGCGAGCACTACTCCCCGGAGTACGCCGTCTCGCAAATCCTCAAGGGCTACGCCAAGAAGGTCCTGGCGCTGCCCAACCGGTACATGGCCGAACGCGTGGCCGACGTCTGGGACGTCGAGAAACGGCTGCTGAGAAACCTGATCGGCGCCAAGCGCGAGAGCCTGCACCAACTGACCGAGCCGGTCATCGTCATCGCCCACGACCTGACGCCCAGCCAGACGGCGGGGCTCG
The DNA here is from genome assembly GCA_035529015.1 of Phycisphaerae bacterium. Classification (GTDB taxonomy): domain Bacteria; phylum Planctomycetota; class Phycisphaerae; order FEN-1346; family FEN-1346; genus JAUVZF01. The sequence goes on from DATKXP010000284.1 coordinate 1,927, forward strand.
ACCCGTCAACGGTCCTGGCGTTCGCCACGGACATCGGCGGCCGCACCAGCCACACGACGATCGTCGCCCGCGCCATGGGCATCCCGGCGGTGGTCGGTCTCCAGAACGTGACGGCCGACGTCTCGGGCGGCGACACGGTCATCGTGGACGGCAACCGCGGGCTGGTGGTCATCGACCCCGACAAGCCGACCATCTCGCGGTTCCGGGAGGCTGAGCAGCGATTCCGCCGCATGGAGGAGGAACTGGGCCACCTGCGCGATCTGCCGGCCACCACGCTGGACGGTCACGAGGTCTTCCTCTGGGGCAACATTGAGTTCCCGTACGAAGTCCAGACGTGCATGGACCGGGGCGCGAGCGGCATCGGGCTCTACCGGACGGAGTTTCTTTACCTCGACCGCGACGAGGAACCCAGCGAAGAGGACCACTATCAGGCCTACGCCGAAGCCATCGAGGCCTGCAAAGGCCGGCCCATCACGATCCGCACGTGCGACCTGGGGGCCGACAAGTTCACCCACCTGTTGGGCGACTACGACGAGCGGAACCCGTTCCTGGGGTGCCGGAGTATCCGGTTCAGCCTTCAGCACATCACCGGATTCAAGAAGCAACTGCGGGCGATCCTGCGCGCGAGCGCCCTCGGGCCCGTCCGGATCATGTTTCCGCTCATCACGAACCTCAAGGAACTCCGGCAGGCCAAGATGCTCCTGGCCGACGTCCGCGAGGACCTTGAGGAGGAAGGCATCCACGCAAGCACCGACATCAAGGTCGGGATCATGATCGAGGTGCCCAGCGCCGCCATCATGGCGCGGCAGTTCGCGAAGGAATGCGACTTCTTCAGCATCGGCACAAACGACCTGACGCAGTACGTCCTGGCGGTGGACCGGTCGAACGAACGTGTGGCAGGCATGTACACGCCGGGCCATCCGGCGGTCCTGCAGTTGATCAAAACGGTGACCGATGCGGCGCGGGAGGCCGAAGTCGAGGTGGCGGTGTGCGGCGAAATGGCCGGCGAGCCGAGTTACGCGCCCGTTCTGCTGGGGCTGGGGGTCCAGGTTTTCAGCGTATCCTCGGCCACGCTTCTGGAGATTAAGAAGGTAATCCGCAGTATTACGATGGACCAGGCCAAGGAAGTCTGCGAGAAAGTCTTCCGGTTCGATTCCGACCGGGAAGTGGACGCCTACCTGGCCGAGTTCACGCGCCGGCTCCTGCCGGAATTGGTGGCGTGACGAGCGCAATGTGCCCGCCGTCCGAGGCCCCATGTGCCGCAGGGGGTGCTTGCCGCCGGGCGGCGGGGGAAATCCGGCACGAGGAGACAGAATAATGGATCGACGCAAGTTCCTTGGAACGTCGGCAGCGGGCGCTGCAGCGGCCATGTCCGCAGGGACGTCGGCTGCGGCACAGGGGGCGAAGCCGGCCAACCGCGCCAAGTTCCGGATGAAGTACGGCCCGCACTTCGGCATGTTCAAGAACAGCGCGGGCAACGACCCTATCGACCAGATCAAATTTGCCGCCGACCAGGGCTTCACCGCCTGGGAAGACAACGGCATGATGGGCAAGGCCCCCGACCTTCAGGAGAAGATCGCCAAGGCGATGCAGCAACTGGGCATGACAATGGGCGTCTTCGTGAGCCGACTGGCCGGCGGCACGGACCTTGTCTCCAAGACCGGCAAGGACGTCCAGGACCAGATCCGCAAGAACCTCCAGGCGTCGATCGAGACGGCCAAACGCGTGGGCGCCAAGTGGACGACCGTCGTGCCGGGCAGCGTCAACCAACGGCTCGAATGGGACTACATGACCGCCAACTGCATCGAGAACCTGAAGGTGGCGGCCGAGGTCTGCGAGCCGGCGGGCCTCGTCATGGTCCTGGAGTCCCTGAACTGGTGGGCGAACCACCCCGGGCTGTTCCTCCGGAAAATCCCACAGGCGTACCTGATCTGCAAGGCCGTCGGCAGCCCCTCCTGCAAGATCCTCGACGACCTGTACCATCAGCAGATACAGGAAGGCAACCTCATCCCCAACATGGAGAAGGCGTGGGACGAGATCGGCTACATCCAGATCGGCGACAATCCCGGCCGCAAGGAACCCACGACCGGCGAGATCAACTACAAGAACATCTTCAAGTGGCTCCACGACAAGGGCTATCAGGGCGTCCTCGGCATGGAGCACGGCAACAGCAAGCCGGGAATCGAAGGCGAGCAGGCCCTCATCGAGGCCTACCGCTACTGCGACAGTTTCTAGGCCGCCGCCTTGACTGCGCAAGCGAAAGGATCGCATACGATGCACAGGCTCCAAAGGACTGTATCGCGACGGGACTTCCTGAGGCGCGCCGCGGCCGCCGGCGCCGTTCTGGGACTGGCATCGGCTCGCGCCGCCGCCAGCCCGGCCCGCAAGGCCGAACTGAAACTCTGCAGCCAGGAGGGACGTGCCCCCGGCAAGAGTTTCGAGGAAAAGATGGCCAACCTGCGCAAGTTCGGAGCCCTCGGGGTGGAACTGGGCGGCAATCCGCGCAACCGGGTCAAGCAGATCCTTGAAGCGACGAAGAACGCCGGCATCGGCCTGGCCGCCCTCTGCTGGGGGTCACACGGCGGCGACCTCGTCTCCACGGATGCGGCCAAACGCAAGAAGGGCATCGAGGACATGAAGAGTGCCCTTGAGACCGCCGGCGAACTCGGGTCAACCGGCGTCATCTTTGTGCCCTGCTTCAACGGGCAGAGCGACCTGAAGCCGCCCGAACTCGATAAGGTCATGCTGGACATCCTCCCGGAGATCGGCGAACACGCCGTGCGCGCCAAGTCCCGCGTCCTCATCGAGCCGCTGAATAAGGGCGAGACGTTCTACATCAACCGTATCGAGCAGGCCGTGGCCATCTGCAAGGAGGTCAAGAGCCCCGGCGTCTGCGTCATGGGCGACTTCTACCACATGTGCAAGGAAGAGAAAGACGACGAGGCGGCCTTCGTGTGCGCCGGCGACCTGTGCCACCACGTCCACCTGGCCAGCCGCGTCCGCTGGCTGCCCGGACAGGACACCTTGAAGGAACCCGACAAGCCGGAACGCAGTTTCGTGGCCGGGTTCCG
>DATKXP010000285.1:0-3172 GCA_035529015.1 Phycisphaerae bacterium
CGCCAAGGTACTCCTGACCGACGACTTCGAAGACGCCGGCGAGTGGACGAAGACCATCAACGGCACGGGCCGCGTCGAACTCACCCCCGACGGCGCAAGCGGCAAGGCGCTGAAGGTCACCTGCGAGGACGGCGCCACCGCGTTCTACACGACCTCCCTGCCCCTTGAACACGTCCGCGGCAAGCGGCTGGCGGTCCGCGCGAAGGTCAGGCTCGAGAACGTGACCCAGGGGCCGCGCAGGGCCGACACGGCCAAGATCCGCGTCACGTACCGAGACGCAAGGATGCCGCAGCACCAGGAACGCCGGTTCCTCGGCACGATGGATTGGCGCGACCAGGTCCTTGTCGCACCGATCCCCGCCGCCGCCGAGAAGGTCACCCTGGCCTTGGGCATCCAGAACGCAAGCGGCACGGTGTGGTTCGACGACCTGGTGGTGGACGACGGCGTGAAGGAGCACGAACCGGTCAGCCTCCGGACGGTCGCCAACACGGGCTTCCGCGACGACGTGGCCGGCGACGGGCGCGGTTTCATCGACGCGGGACCGGAGAGAGACCTGCGGCACGTGCCCCTGGGCGACGTCCGTCTCGGCACCGTCGATTTCCACATCATGGGGCCGCGCGAAAACGGTGGCCGCACCTGCGTGGTCCTTCGCGGGGTGGAGCGGCCGAACCTGCCGGCACGCATCGAAAGGCCCATCCCGGTCGGCAAGAAGGCGTCGCGGCTGTTCTTTCTCCACGCCGCCGCGTGGACCAAGGCGGGACGGAAGGAGCCCTGCCTGGTCTACACCATTGCCTACGAGGACGGTAAAACCATTGACGTGCCGATGCGTGAGGGCGCCGACATCGGCACCTTCGAGAACCCCCGCGACCTCAAGAACTGGAAGGTGGCGTGGACCGGGAAGGACGGCGACCGCACGGTCGGACTCGGCGTCACGACGTGGCGGAACGAGCGCCCGGACGTGCCGATCCAGTCCATCCGCGTTGCCGCGCCCGGCACCGGCGGCGTCCCGATCGTCGTGGCCATGTCGCTCGACGCAAAGGGCGAATGAGGGGAGGGGGCACCGAGGTCGTCTCACCCTTGGGAAAGGCTCAACCTAAGGCCAGCGTCGCGCGGCGGCCGTCGATCTCCACCTCAACGCTGCGGGGGGCGATCTTGATGATCTTGGCTCCGGCCACCGTGTCGCCGACACGGACCGGCCGGCCGTTGATGATGGCCGTGCCGCCGTGCGGGCCGGATACGATGCTGCTGACCTTGAAGCGTGACGTATCCACGGGCGGCGGCGAAGGCTCCGGCTTCGCCTGGGCCTGCGGCGGGGCCGCCTTCGGTTCGGGCGCGGCAGGGGTGGGCTCACCCACTTTCAGAACGGTTTGCGGCCCGGACGGTTCGGGCGCGACAGCCTCGCCGCCGACGGGCGGCGGCTCAACATCATCCTTCGCGGGCGTCTCGGCCGCCGCCGCCTGACGCATCTGTGACATCAGGCTCTGGGCGATCTGTTTCACCACGTCGGGATCAATCTGGGGCCCTTCGCGCGGAGCCGTTGCGCCGTTCGTCGGGTTCGACGGCGCGGCGCTGCCGGCAGGCGGTTCCTGAGTCGCCGGCCCGGGTGCCGGCTGTGCCTCCTGACGAGGCGACTCCAGAGCGGCAGGCGCTGCCTCCGCCGGTCCCTGCTCAAGCGAGGCCGCGCTCTGCTCCGTCAGGTCGTTGACGCCGGCCGTGGCCTCTTGGGTAACCTGACCCGCGACCCACAACACGCCGTAAGCCACAAGGGTGCCGACGGCAAGCACCGCACAGACGATGATGAGCAGGCGGCCGAGCCACGCCCTCGGCGGGGAGCCATAGTCAGCGCCCGGCGGACCGGGCGGGGTCGCACCGGCCAGCCGCTGGCGTTTCTCTTCTTCCGTGCGTTTCAGGGCTTCGTTGACCAGGCTCATCAGCGGGCCCCCTTCAGTTCAGCCGCAGCCAGGCGCGCCAGCCGCCGATTGATGCGCGCGGTGCGGTACACGTATCCGGCCAGGAGCGCCTTGTCGCCGATGGCGTTGATGAGTCGCGGCGTGCCTCGGCTGAAGCGGTAGATCTCGCGGACGGCCCCCGCGTCGAAGTGGACGAGCGGCCCGTCCTCGCGTCCGGCCACCCGCAGGCGATGGTTCAAGTACGCCGCCGTCTCTCGCCGGTCCATGGGGTCGAGGTGATAGCGGACCGTAATCCGTTGCGACAGTTGCCGCAGCGCCGGCCGCTCAAGCATGCGGCGAAGTTCCGGCTGGCCGACCAGGACGATCTGCAGCAGTTTCTGCCGCTCGGTCTCGAGGTTCGAGAGCAGGCGAACCATTTCCAGGGCGCCGACCGACATGTCCTGGGCCTCGTCGATAATCAGGACCGCGTCGTGGCCGGCCGAGTTGACCCGCAGAAGGAACTCGTTCAACAGGTTCAGGTAGCCCAGGCGGTCGCGGCGTTTGCTCGGGATGCCGAATTCCTCGATGATGGCCCGCAGCAGTTGGGTCTCGGTCAGGACGGGGTTCAGGATAAGAGCCGTGCGGACGCTGGGGCCGAGGCGGTTCAGGAGGGCGCGGCAGAGGGTCGTCTTGCCGGTGCCGACCTCGCCCGTCAGACAGATAAACCCCTTGCGCTCGCGAAGGCCGTAGACGAGGTGCTGGAGCGCCTCGCGGTGCTGAGTGGTCAGGTAGAGGAAACGCGGGTCGGGCGTGATGTTGAAGGGGTCCTCGCGGAACCGGAAGTAGTCGTTGTACATCCTGTGCCCCCTGGAAGGCTGCCCCCTCTCACGCTGGTCATCCGCAGATTCCCCCTGGCCGTGAGCCCCCTCTCCAGCGTGTTATGTCGGCAGGCCGGCGACGGCGACTTGACCAGAAAGGACAACGCACGGGCAACCCGTAGCCGGATTGTGCCGATAACACGTGTCGAGAACCTGAATGGCCTTGCAAAACCGGCACGACAGGCCTATAAGGGAATGCCGCCGCCGGGGTGTGGCGCAGCCTGGCTAGCGCGCGTGCTTTGGGAGCACGAAGCCGTGGGTTCAAATCCCACCACCCCGACCATTTTTCCCGCCGAGGGCGGGGAAAATGGTAGAGCAGGAGAAAGGAGAGAGGAGAAAGTAGAACACGTCGCGGGCTGCGCCGCGAAAGGGCAGCAGCGCTGGTGCCCCGCCGAGCCCTTTCTC
>DATKXP010000286.1:0-14328 GCA_035529015.1 Phycisphaerae bacterium
GCCGCCCCGGTCGCGTCGCTACCGCTGATCCAATACTCGCCAGTCACTGTGTTTTTCCACAGGCTGCCTTCCCGGGCGATGCCATTCGTGCCCGTGTTCGCGGCATCGTCGTTGGCCGTGGGATCCGCAGCGACTTCCAGAACGAAGCCCTTGTCGGCAAGGTACTTGTGGATCGTCTGCAACCGCAGGCCGGCCGCCCCGGTGGGATCGGGCGTCTGCACGTTGATGCCGCGATAGGCTTCAATGGCCATGCGATTACCCTCGAAGGATTCTCAGTGGCGTGGGGGCGCGTTGTTGGAGGCGGTCTAGTTCGGCGTCGGTGTCGAGTTGCACGAGGTCGGCCATGGTGGGGCGGTACCCGGGGGCGCGGCCGGCGGCCCAGCGTCGGTAGCGGAGCCGTCGGGCGGTCGGCCAGCGGTCGCTTTTTTTTTGCCCCAGGCGATCAGCGTGGGCTGGTCGATCAGGACGTCGAGGACCTCGACCACCAACGATTCCGTCAGCAGGCCCAGCAGGGAGACCTCGACGGGGCCGAGGCGGTAGTTGGCGGCCAGGGCGTCGACGGCGCGGTGGTGGGCGTCGTCGAAGTCGAAGCGGACGGTCACGGCGTCGGCGGTTTCGTCCGCTTCGGCGTCGGCGGCCGCGGCGTAGCGGGTCTCCCACCATGCCTCGGCCGTTTGCCAGAGGTCGGCGTACTCGGGCAGGACGTCGCCGCGGACCCACTGGCCGGTCTCGGGGTCGAGCCGGGAGCGCTGGGGGAAGGCGTTGCGGTATAGGAACGTCTCGCCGTCGAGGTCGGCCCAGGCGCGGGCGACGGGGACGTGCCAGGGATTGCCGTCGGCCAGCGTGACGTCGAAGCCGTCGAGCAGCTTGGCGCGGGCCAGGTCGGCGGGGCCGGGCAGGGGGCGGTCGGTGAAGTGGCCCACGTGGACGTGCTCGGCGATCATGCAGTGCCACGTCTGGCGGTCGCGGAAGTAGCCCACCTCGTCGATCCGGGCGTCGGCGACGATCACGCCGGCGCCGCCGTCGGGGCCGCCGGTGACGCCGCGGACGGTGCGGCGGCGGGGGTCGATGGCGTGCAAGAGGTGCGTGGCGATCGCCGCGTCGGCGGCGGCCTGGCTGACGTCGGGCAGGTAGTAGAGGAAGCCGTTCATTGGGGTCTTCTTGGAAACGGGCTCGCACGAAGGCACAAAGCGGTTAGGCGATGGGGGGTTAGGTGATGGCGCTGGCGGTGTTGATGGCGATCGGGGCGTTGGTGCCGTCGTAGGCGACTTCGAGTTTCAGCGTGGTGGTCTGTTCGTCGGAGCCGCTGCCGTCGAAGGGGGTCTCGACGTGGGCCAACCCGGCGGCGGCGAGCTTGATGTGCTGGGCGGTGACGTCGCTGAGGAAGCCGGTGCCGCCGGCGTTCCACTTCCGCAGGTAGAGGATCGTGTTGGCCTGGGTGCAGGCCAGGCCGCCGGTGGGGATCGCGGCGGCGGCCCAGTCGAGCACGTCGTCGGTGGTGATCGTGATCGTGGGGGAGATCGACTTGATCCAGATGTCGGTCGGCCAGGCCGCCCCCTGGCGGGCCTTGGCCATGACCTCGATCCCGAACTCGATATTAAGGCTGGTGACCTGGTCGATCGACACCCCGCCGATGGTCACCGGGCCGCAACTGAACCGCTCGTCGTCGTCGCTGGCGGTGGGCACGGCCGAGCTGTCGGTCAAGGCGATGGGGGCGTTGGAGCCGTCGTACTTGGCCATCGCCCGATAGGCGACCTGGGCCAGGCCGGCGTTTTGCCAGGAGAGCGTGGTGGGGTAAACGATGCCCTCGACGATGGTGATCTTGCGGTGGGTACTGCCCGTGGCCCGCAGGCCGCCGTCGAGGTTCATGTAGGCGTAGAGCTTCAGCCCGGCGGCCAGGTCGGCGATGGATCCGCCCAGCGAGCCGCACTGGGCCAAGGCGGCGGCGCACTCGATTGAGGTGAAGTCCACCTCGGGCTTCTGCTCGGTGACGACCTTGTTGCGGGGGTAGGGCTCGCCGCTGCGGGCCTCGCCGACGATCGTCGTCCCCAGCCGGCCCGCCTGTTGGGTGATCCCGCCGACCACCGTGGCGTTGAACTCGACGCCGTAAATACTCCACGTGGACATGGGATTAGTCCTTTAGATTACGATGACGGTGGTGGATCGGAAGGCGTCGACGCGGCGGTCGAAGTGGGACTCGAACTGCTCGCGGAGGATGCGCTTCTCGCGCTCGGAAATGGTCCGCATTTCCTTGGCCGGATCGACCCGCGAGCGGTTGATATGGAAATTGAGCTTCGGCGCGCCTATGGCGATCTCGACGCGGCTGGCGTTGCGGGTGGCGAAGCCGCGGATGGTGGCGCCGCGGCTGCCGGCCTCGGTCTCGCCGGTCAACACGAGCGGCCGGGTGTGGTGGTGTTCCAGGAACTTCCGGCCGGTGTAGGTGCCGGCCCAGCCCTTGGCGCGGGACTCGACCATCCGCTCGCCGCGGCGGGGGGCGTAGCCGTATTCGGCGGCCCCTTGCTTGGTGAAGTGCTTGCCGCGGAAGTGGACGAACCAGTACGTGCCCACGTCGATCCACGTCTCGCGGATCACGCTGTTCATTTCCCGCGGGCCGATGTTCAGGCCGGGGACCGGGCCGCGGGCCTTTAGCTCGATGTTGACGATCATTGCACCCCCCAGGTGATTTCGAGGACCGCGTTGTGTTCGATCCCCTGGTGCGGCTGGTGCTTCTCGTGGCTCCGCCAGAGGTCGCGGGCGAGGCGGATTTCGGTGATCGCCAGGTACTGCTCGGTGTCGGTGGTCCAGGCGAGCTGGCAAAGGTCCTCGATGATCCCGCCGATCGTGTTGCGGAAGGCGAGGTCGGCCTGGCCGTCGCTGTAGCCGCTGGGGACGGCCTGGATCAGCATCAGCCACAGCACGCCCGAGCTGACGAAGTCGGCCCGCTGGCCCGACATGGCGCGGAAGCGCTTGGCGAAGCCGTGCGCACTCTGCGTGGTCACGATGGCGTAGGGGCGGTAACTCAGCAGCTCGGCCTCGGTGTAGCTCTCGCCGCTGGCCGGCTGAGGGAGCTGCTCGTGGTGGACGTAGTCGATGGCCGTGCCGGGGCCGCTGGTTCCCGTCCAGTCGCGGAACGTGGTCGACGCCGCCAGCGTGAGCCGCAAGGCCTCTTGGGCGGCGGAGACGCAATGTTCGGCGCGGACGGGGACGGGCATGGGTCAAGCCTCTTGGTGGCGGAGGGTCTTTTCCACGTCGGTCACGCGACGGTCGAGTTGTCCGATGGTCGCATCGTGGCGCTCGCAGTGCCGCCGCTCCTCGCGGGCGAAGAGGATGGCGATATTGCCCTTCACTTCTTCCAGCGACCTGGTGGCCGCGGCGAGGTTGGCAGTCAACGTGGCCAGCTTCCAGCAGACCACGAACGCCGCCGGCACGGTGGCCAGCAGCACGGACACACCGACGCCGACGTACTGGTGCAACTCCATGCGTCAACCTCGCGTGTATCCCTCGCCGGCGGCCCGGGCCAGCCGGCCTTGATAGAGTTCCGCCGTGGTGATGCCCGGGCCCTGGCGGAGGATCTCGTTAATGTGCCACTCGTCGGAATCGATCGACACGGTCGAGCGGAGCTTGGGCCGGTCGATCTCGGTCCGCAGAATGCCCAACGTCCGGCGGAAGACGTGCCGCGTCTTGCCGCTGTCGTCCATCTCCTCGCGGGTCTCGATCGCCCCGAGTATCGGCTGGTCAAGCGTGGTGGCCGTCTCGCCGTCGGGGTCGGTGACGACGACCACGGCCGAGGTGTCGGCGAACACGTCGGCGTGGGCGGCGGCAGCGGTCTGGATGATGGCGTCGGCGCGGGAGGACATGGCAAGCGGCTCGCACGAAGGTACGAAGGCACAAAGGGGACGGGGATTTAGGGATTTAGGGTTTTCGCCTAATCCTGGGAATCACCGGAATCCTGGCCGCTCCCCTCCGTCTTCTGGTCGATGGCTCGCCCTTCCCGCTCGGCGGCGAGAGGCGGGCGGGCCGCGGGCGGGGGCTTGGGGCGATGCGGTTCGAGCTTGACGACGCCGGCCTTGGTCCCGCCGAGCACGGCGTCGACGAGGAAGTTGACCCCCAGCAACGCGCCCGGGTCGGTCAGCTCGAGCGTGGCCAGCACGTCGCCGGCGATCGCCTCGCCGGCGTGGTCGCGGGTCATCGTGACCGCGAGGATTTCCGGTTGCTTCTCGTCGGGCGGGGCGATGGCCGCGAAGTCGTTGCGGACCATTTCGCAAATTCGCTTCGGGACGAGCTTCAGCGGCCGCAGGATCGCCAACAGCGTCCCGATCGACAACGGGACATGATTGACGATCCGGTCTTGATTGAGGCGAACGGCGATCGGATCGGGGGCGGTCGGTTTCGATTCCGCGGGCGGCGGCGTCGCGCCGGCCGGCGGATTGGGCGCGGGCGAGTCCGGCCCCGTCGCCGATGCGGCCGGGGGTGGCGCGGCCGGCTGGGCCGCGGGTTTGTTCTTGGCCATGGGGTGATTCCTTGGGATATGGACAGGATCAACGGGATCGGCGGGATGGGCTGGGGAATGAATCCCCAATCCCCAATCCCCAATCCCCGCTTGCTTACGTGGTGGCGTTGCTCAGCAGGTGCGCGCACTCGGTGTAGAGGACTTTCTCCTGCACCTGGTGGCGAACGCGGATGATCTGCGAGCGGGTCTGCGGCTCCTCGTACTCCTCGACGTACCCCAGCGGGTCCGAGTTGTCGCCCGGCCAGTGGAAGGTGCGGCCGACGCAGGGCTCCTTCAGGTCGTTGGTGACGCCGACCCGGGCGACCATCACGTACTCGTTACTCCAGATCGAGGAGATCGAGACGGCCTGGCCCTCCTTGGCCGTGTTCTTGGCCGAGCCGGCGACCAGGACGTGGTCGACGTCGAATGCCTGGGCGATCTGGGCCTCGGTGATGTCGCGGATCAGCGTGCGGTCGCCGGCCCCGCTGGAGGCGATGGCGTCCTTGATCTCGTCGGTGACCCGCAGGTTGTTGAAGACCGTGCGGTTCAGGATCACCGCGTTGGGCCAGATGCCGGTGAGGGCCCAGACCTTGGCCTTGGCGGCGGTGACGTCGACGATCGGCGTGGCGTTGGTGGCGTCGTCCCACTCGTTGGTGATCGCCGTGGTCAGCGTGGCCCCGGTCCAAGTGGTGGCGTTGAACAGCAGCGCGGCGGCGCGGAGTTCGGCGTTACGCAGAACGAAGTCGAAGGCCCGCTGGCCGGCGATCGTGTCGACGTCGTCGTTGAACCACTCGGCGTAGACGTTGCGGTCGTTCTCGTCGACGGGCTCCTCCCAACCGTGCTCGACGGTGGCGAAGCTGTCGTTGGTGAATTGCCAGTTGCCCCGCGCGTAGCCGGAGCCCGGGGCCCGCTCAGTGGTGTGGGTTTGCAGCAACTGCTCGATGGGGATCTTGCCGAAGACCCCGCCCGCGTTGCGGGTGTGGATCACCGGCAAGATGCGGTGGCCAATGAACCCCTGGCGGTCCATGGCGAGGTTGAACTCCTCCAAGGCCGACGCGATGTCAGGCCGATAGGAAGTCAGCGAACTGGTCGGGGAAGACATGTGTGTCAGCCTCCAAAGGGATGGGGCCGCGCGCTCTCACGCGCAGCCCCCGAAGGCTGCACTTGTTCGGGCTAAGCTCGCCGGGGCATGACTCCCGGTTTTCGCCCTAGGCGGCCACGCGCGGAAGCACGCGGCCCAGTTTGTGGACGGGTGGGGCGAACCTCCCTAGTGACGTTAGCGAATGTGCTCGACTTCCAGCATGTCGAGGCGGAACGTGTTGTCGGCGTGGCTGGCGTTGAATTGCACGGTGCATTTGATCGTCAACCCGCTGGTGGTGTCCTCGGTGGCCGAGGCCTTCAGGGCGGAGCCCAGGGCCGTGGCGGCGGCGTCGAAGCTGACGGCGGCGAAGGCGACCAGCGTGCCGGAGGACCCGATCGTGCGGATCACGATGTCGGCCAGGATCAGGCACTGGTCGTTGTCGGCCGCGGCGCCGACGGTCGCCGTGGCGATGATCTCCGTGCCGGCGTAGAGCTTGACCACGCACTGCGGGGTGCTGTCCTGGTCGACGACGATGCCCTGGGCGCGGACGCGGATGATCGATCCGGCGATCAGCTCGTTGGCCGGGACGGTGAAGGTGATCCCACAATCGACCTCCGCGGTGGAGGTGGCCCCCTTGACCGAGTCGGCGACCGTGTTGACGTAGGGGACCCGCTTCAGATCGGGCAGGACCTCGATCACGTCGCCGTCGGCGGTGGCGGCCAGCAGGGCGACGCCCACGAGGACGCCGGTGTTGGTGGCGGTGATCTTGCCGTCGTCGGCGGTGAAGACGCGGGCCAGGGCGGAGATCGCCCCGCTGGCGGTCAGTTTGACCGTGCCCGGCTTGTTGGCGAGGATCTGCGCCATCGCCTCGACGCCGCTGGCCCGGTAGCGGTCGACCGGGCCGATGGGCAGCTCGCCGGAGTCGCAGTAGACGTAATCCAGCGAGCTATCGAACCGCACCAGGCGATGCTGGGTGATCGCCTCGGCGGTGGTAGCCGTCTTGGTGGCCACGTCCATGAGTTGAGCCATGATCGGGTTTCCTTGTGATTGCGAAAGGTTGTTGCAGGGTTCGGCGGCGCGACCGCCGGCGTGTTGGGGCGCGCGTGGGGACTAGCGGCGGCGGGGGTTGGGGCGGCCGTGGCGCTGGGTGTACGACTCGAGGTAGGCCTCGTGTAGCTCGGGGTTGTCCCGTTTGGCCTGGGTCACCGCGTGGCTGCGGGCGGCGTTGTTCGGTTCGCCCAGGGCGACGAACCGCTTGTAGTTCGCGTTGACCGCCTCGTGCCACTGCTGCTCGGCGTCGTCGATGTCGCCGCCGCCGGCAGTCTTGCCCAGTCCGGCGCCGACCGGCTGAACGCCGTCGCCCTCGGTCCGCGTCTCGGCGGCCTTCTTGGCCTCTTCGGCGTCGGCCTTGGCCTTGGCGGTTTCTTCCTGCGCGGCCTTGAGCCGTCGGTCCTGCTCTTGCGACCAGGCGGTGCGGGCCTGGTCGAGCGTGGCTTCATTTTCCAGTTGGGCCAGGAGCCAGTCGCTATTGGCCCCCACGCACGCCTTTTTCAGCTCGGCCAACGTGGTCGGCTGCACGGCGGTAGTCGTGTCTTCGGACATGAGTTTTCCTTTCGTCGATCGTTTGGGGGCCAGTTGGCCCAAGGTTTCCTCGAAGGTCTGCACGGCGTCGGCCAGTCCCAATTCGACGGCCTCGGCGCCGATATGGACGCGGCCGTCGGCCAGTTGTTTCACGGCGGCCAGCGTCATCTTGCGGCCGCGGGCTACGCCGCGGATGAAAAAGTCATTGAGGCCGTCGATCAGCCGCTGCCACTCGGCGAGCTGCTCGGCGGTGACCTCCGTGCCGGGCGCGCCCATGCCCTTGTACGCCCCGGCCCGGATCACATGGGTCTTGACGCCGATCATCGATGCCTGGGCCGAATAGTCGTAGACGACGCCGTAGGTGCCGATCGAGGGCAGCATTCCCGTGGCGTTGACGAAGACCTTGCTGGCCTGGCTGGCGATCCAATAGGCGGCCGACGCGCCGAGGTCGTCGATGTAGGCGAAGACGGGCTTCTGCTTGTTGGCGGCGGCGACCGCTTCGGCCACCTCGCGGGTCCCGGCGGCGGTTCCGCCGGGGCTGTCGATTTTCAGGACGATCGCCCGCACGCGCTCGTTGGCCAGGGCGTTGCGGATCTTGGCTTGCAGGAGGATTGTCGAGTTGCCCTGGGAGAAGCTGCTGCGGTACTTGGTCAGCGTGCCCACGATAGGGATCACGCCGAGCTTTGACTCGGTGACCTCGTAGTCGGCGGCCAGATCGTAGGCCGATTTGGGCGGCTGGGCCTCTTGCTGCTCGATCGAGATACGGACGTGTTGCCGCAAGTCCATCGTCTCGACGACGCCGCGGAGCTGGTGGAACGACTCCTCGTGCATCGCCCAAGGGCCAAAGTATTGCTCGACCATGCCCTGGGGAATTCCCCACTCGCCCAGTTCGGTGGGGGCCGGGAAGGCGGCGGCGGAATCGATCACGTCACTGGGCATCGTCGTCGCCTCCCGTGGTTGCGGTGGTTTCGTCCTGGTCGCCGGCGGCCGTGGCGATGTTGACTTTCAGCCCGTCGGGCGTGGGCAGACTGGCGACCTCCCGCCAGGTGACCTCCAGGCCCTTGTTCTGCGGGTCGGCCATGATCTCCTGCGCCTTGCGGTGGGCCTTGACGATCAGGCCGGCGTTGTCCTCGACGATCTCCGTGCCCAGGTCCTCCCAGTCCATGCCGCGGTTCGCGGCGCGGCGGCGTTGGCTGGTCAAGGCGTTGCGGACCATCAGCAGGTCGGCGGCGGCGTCCTTCATCGGCTCGATGTAGGGCCAGCCCGGCGGATTGAGTCGATGGCGGAAGATCGCCTCGCCGTTGTGCTCGAAGAAACTCCGCAGCGAGGCGTCCTTGCGAATCTCGCGTCGCACCCGCCATCGCCAGACCGGGGAGTGGAACTTCAGGCCGTACCACCGCTGGACGTTGCGAAAGCCCAGCCGGGCCTGATCCATCGCCCCCCGCCAACCGGAGAAGTTGGTCATGGTCGGGTCGAGCAGCAGCAGTTCCAACGGGAGGCCAATGTTCACCGCGTAGAACTGCAAAAGCATCCGCATGTGGGGGAAGAACTCGGGGCTGGGGATGTTGGGCGAAAAGCCTTGCAGCTTCTCGCCCGGCCAACCGGCGATTTCCAGAGCCGGTCCGAGCCCTTCCAGCGTCCGCGCGGTGCCGTCGGCCATGTAGTCGGTCTGCCGCGGGCCGCGTTGAGGCTCTTCGTTGGGGGCTTGAAACCCAATATCGCGCTCGCGGAAGATATTGAAACAGCTCGCCACCTGCTGCTTGACCATCATGGCGAATTGGGTGTCGCCCTGCATTCCGATCACGTCGGCGACCGGCGCGAACAGCGAGACGCCGCGGGTCTGGCTCATGCGATCGGGACGATAAACGTGGTAAACCTGCCGATGGCCGGCGTCGTTGCGGGCGAGGACGGAGTTGACGTCCTTGATCCGCGTGAAACTCGACATGGGGTCGAGTTCGTCCCTGGTGAACCAGTATTCGAGGTGGCGGCGGGTCTCGTCGATCAACACGCCGTAGACGCAGGCCCGGCCTTGGCGGCGGACCTTCGAGTCCTTGCGGGCGGCGTTGCTGGGGGTGCGGCAGCGATGGGCCTCGACCGATTGCAGTCGGTCGCCGATGGGCAGGAAGAAGTGGTCGCCGTCGACCACCCACTGGATCAGCCCGTTGCGCTCGAATTCGTGGAAGGTCGACTCGCCGCCGAGGTCGCACCGCTCGGGGTCCTCGGCCCAGGCGGTAAAGCGGTTGCGCAGCTCCGTGTCGACGCCCGCGTCGCCGGTCTGGGGATCGAACTGGAAGCCGGTTTGGACGATGTTGTCGACCAGCCGCCGCACGCCTTGGGCGACGACTGGCTCGTTGAGCATGAAGTCCCGCGAGAGGGCGATCATCCGCAGCCAGTCGGCCTCGCTGCGGTAGTGGTAGTCGCCGGTGGTGCCGACCGCGCCCACGCCCGCCCGCTTGCGACGCCAGCGGGTCTGTTTGGCGGCGTCGTAGTCCTGACGCATGACGTCGAAGGATTCCGACAGGTTTTTCGGCTGTCCGCGTCGCATTTGGCATCAGTCGCGGAAATTCTCGAAGGAGGGGTGGCGGACGCCGAAGGCGCCGCTGGTCGCCGCGGAGTTGCGGGCGATGTAGGCGCGGGCGTCGGCGATTTCTTCGCGGATTCGCTCGGGCTCGAATTCGGTCTCGTCGCCGCTGCGGCCGCCGTGCGAGGTCCGCCGCGGCAACAGGCGCAGCAGGAAGCGGCAGGCGGTGATGAACGCCGCCGCCTTGGTGGTCGACTGGTCCTCCTCGTAGGAGGCGTTATCGTCGTAGGCGGCGGTGACTTGGGCGAACGTGCTCGTGCTGCTCAGCGTCGACATGCCCGCGAGGCTAGCACGACGCCGGCCGATCGGAGGACGAAACCCGGGAACAACGGAGCGGAACGCCCGGAACGCCCGGAAGCCTTCCCTGCCAGCCGCAGGGGTTTTGGTGCCTGCGGGGGGTGGTCAAGCCAGGCGGCGGGACCGGAAAGGCGGCGAGATTCACCACAGAGGACGCGGAGGGACGCGGAGGAAGAGAAGAGAGAAGGGGCCGGATAGGTCGGGCCGAAGACACACCTGGTCGGCCATCTTACTCAAGCCGTGTTCATCTGTGCTCATCTGTGGCCCTTTCTTCTCTTCCTCTGCGGCCCTCGGCGACCTCCGCGGTTGATTTAGGACGTCAGTAGGCGGCAGATGCGGCCTTGGTCTTGGAGTTGCTCGAAGAGCTGCTTCTGGTCCTTCGCGTTGGGGCAGTCGACGATGATGCTGAAGGTCTTCGGCGGCGGGCCGTCCTGATCCTGTTCATCTTCTTCATCCTGCCCTTCTTCCTCGATCAGGTCCGCCAGCAGCATGGCGGCGGCCAGGTCGGGCAGGTCGTCGGTGACGGCGTCGATCTGGGCGGCGAGGATCTCGAGGTCCCAGTCGGCCAGCTCGGCGGTGCGGTTGTCGGCGATGGCCAGCGCCCGCTGGTTCGATTCGTCCCAATCGCCCCAGGCGACGGCGATGTATTTCCACGAGAGGGACTTGGCGGCGGCCAGCGTGCCGTTGCCGGCGACGACCTGGCCGTTGCGGCGGTTGGCGACGATCGGCTTGACCTGGCCGAACTGCCGGAGGCTGGCGGCGATCGAGGCGACGTTGGCCTCGTCGTGGGTCCGCGCGTTGGCCGGGTCGGGTTCGAGGGTGTCGAGGGCTACGGCCAGCGGGCGGAGGTCGGCGGTGATGTGGGCGACCTCGGCGGGGGCGGGTTGGGCCGGGCGTTTCTTGGGCATCTGTGGCCCTTTCTTCTCTTCCTACGCGCTCGACTCCGCGGCGACTTCGTCGTCGATTTGTTCGAGGAGCCAGCGGATGGCGTCGTTGTTGGTGCGGATGTTGTTGCCGTTGCGGAGGAGTTGCCCCTGTTGGTGCAGGGCGTCGCGGACGCGGCGCAGCAGCTGGCCTTGGGGGCGGGTGAGTTGGCAGTCGAGGTGGCGGTGGGGGATGTCGATGCGAGTGCCCACGTGGCCCCCGCGGGCCGGCGGCGGGCCGACGGGGACCTCGATGCCGATGGTGATCGTCTCGGCGGCGGCCGGCTCGGTGTTGTCCGCCGGCTCGGGGGCGTTCGGATCGGTCGCGTTCGGGACGTCGTCGATTGCCTCGCCGTTGTCCGGCGGGACGCGCATGAGTTGATCGTCGAGCCAGCGGCGGGGGTCGGGGTGTTTGGCGGCCTCTTCGATCGCCGTAGCGATGGGCATCTCCAGGGCCTCGGCGGTGATGCCGTTCTCTTGGCAGTATTTCCGCAGGGTCTTGGTGATCGGGGGCGTGGGTGGGTGGTTGGCCATCCGTGCGAGTCTCCTTATCGTTCGGTTGCGACAAATGGTCGGCCGTCGGGGGTGGTGAACCGGGTTTGCGCGTGCAAGGGCACGGCGGCGACGGCCGGCTTTTCTTCGGGCAGCAGCCGCACGCCGGCGAAGTGGCCGGCGATGCAGGCGTAGGCCAGGGCGTCGAGGTAGTGATTCGCGTCGCGCTTTTGCTCCCAGCGGACCTGCGTGCCGCGGCCGGGAACGAAGGTCCCCTTGCCCTCTTCGGCCGTGAGGTGTTTGCTGAGGGTGATATGGGCGTTCTTGTCCGTGCTGATGTAGACGGTCATCGCCCCGGGGGACCACTCGCCGGAATCCTGGTCGGGCCGTTGGGCGAGCCGTTGGTGGGTCCACGACTTCCAGTAGTCGCTGTTGGCCTCGACGGCGAATCCGCGGTATTTGGGCATGTAGACCAGGTGGTACTCCTCGCCGAGCCGCTTGACCAGCGTGCCGGTCTTCTTGGGGCGGTGGTAGGCGGGGATCCCGTACTTGCTGGCCGAGCAGCCCAGCAGGGGTAAATATCGCCGGTTGGAGGCCCGTTCGCCGCAGAAGGAGAAAACGGCCTCGGTCTGGTACCGGGCGTCGATGAAGACACGGTCGGGCTGGCGGCGGTCGCCGGCCCCCAGCCAGCCGGCCTCGCAACGGTCGCGGAGGTCCCGCAACGCGGCGACGATCGCCCGCTCGACGCCGAGGTCGTCGGAGGCGACTTCCATGGGACCGTAGTCGACGATGTGGCCGCTGGCCCCGGGCCGCCAGGCGGTGAGTATCCACCAACTGACCCGCTTGCCGAGGTCGACGCCCATCGTGAGGTATTCCAGGTCGGGCGGCAGTTCGCCCTTGCCCCAGCGGCCGAAACGCTTGCGGACGGCGCGGGCGTCGAGCGGCGTCTCGTCCCATTCCGGCGGCTGGTAGGGCGTGACGAAGCGAAACTGACACAACTCCCGCTCGGGCGACTCCTCGTCGTCGGCCACGTCGCTGTGGAGGTTCTTCCACTCCATGGCCGCCAGCTCGGCGGGGTCTTTCCAAAAGAGGTTGTTGAACGCCGTCCAGCGAAAGCCGAGCGTGTCGGCGCGGGGCGGGTCGCCCTCGACGCGGCCGCGGGCGTCGACGCCCTGGCCGCGGTGGACCAGCCGCGCGGGGTGGTCGGATTCGACTTGGTTCATCGCCGCCCGCTCGGCCGGCGTGATCGGCTCGCCGCAGGCGGGGCAGGCCCAATGGGCGTGGTCGCGGGCCTCCCAGACGTCGGCCGCCTCGCGCCAGCCGACGAGGTGCTCGCGTTCGGGGCAGACGTACTCGCCGCAGGCGGCGTGGCGGCAGAAGATGCGGCTGGCGGTCCCGTCGCCCCATTCCTGCCAAATGCGGCCCTGTTCGATCGAGACGGTGCATTCGAGGTAGACGACGCGGCGGGCTTCGTCGTAGCTGGCCAGCCGGGCCTCCATTTGCCGCACGGGGTCGGTCTCGCGGGAGGCCTCGCCGGCCTCGTCCATCTTGTCGATTTCCGTGCCGGAGAGGACGCGGGCGGTGAAGCTAGACCGCTTTTCGTCTCCGCCGTGGGCGGACATGAACTTCAGCGTGGGGCCGTGGAGGAAGGTCACCTGCTCGAGATTGCCCGTGCCGCCGCGGCTGCCGGGGCCGCGGGTGGGCAGGAGGTGGCGGTAACGGCTGGCCTTGATCACCGGGAGGATCTCCATCCGCCACTTCGTCTGCGCGATCTCCATGGTGGGCACGCCGCAGACGACCGTTTCCTTCACCTCGAAGAGGTGATAGAGGATCGGCAGGACGTAGCCGATGAGGCTCTTGCCCGATTGCACGCAACCGACCACCGCGCACCGGCGCCAACGGCGGGAGTCGATGGCGTCCAACAAGAGCCCAACCCAGGGCTGGCGGTGGATCAGGAGCTTGGTGTCCTTGTGTTCGCCCTCGGGGATCACCAGCTCCTCGAGCGCGAATCGCTTCATTGGCCGGACGATGGGGGTAGACGACTGGCGGAGGGTCCAATCGAATTCCGCCAGCGCCGCGGCCCGCGAGTGGTCCAGGCCGTGGGCCTCAAGGGGCCAGGTCGTTGCTGTTGTCGCTGGCACCATTTAGGCTGCGGACCTCGCGGGCGAGGTTTTCCAGGGCCTCGTTGACGACGCGGGCGGCGTCGGGGCCGAACTCGCGTTGCAGGACGTCGCCGGCGGTGCGGAGGACCGTGGCCAGGCGGGCGTTGAACTCGCGGACCATCTCCTTGGGCAGCAACGCCCCCTCGCGCTCGAGGCGGTCCATGCGGGCGAGCTCGGCCTTCTCCCGCTTTTCGAGGATCTGGGTGCGGACGTATTCGTCCTTGAGGGCCTGGCTGGCGCCTTCGAGCAGGACGTCGCCCGACTCGGCGACCAGTTTGTGGCGGTTGTCGGCCAGGAACTGATGGAGCCACTGGATGAGGGCGTAGAGGTCGACGGTTGGGCCCTGGATGGGGATGCGATAACGGACGGCCTGCTCGTTGAGGGTTCGCGCGGCGCGGCCGCCGGCCAGGAGGCGGTAGTCGGACTTGGGGATGGTGCGGTAGTATTGCTCGCGGCGGGTCTTTTCTTGGGCCTTCTGGACGCGGCGGAGCGCGGCCCGCTCCTCGCGGGTAGTCTTGGCGCCGCCCCGCTGCGCTTGCAGGCACGCCTTGGCGAGCTGCCGGTCGAGCTGATCGCTCGCCGCGAGGGTCTCCGCCGTGTCGTCGGTCTGCCGTGCCATGCCATGCGAGAATCGGGGCTTCCTGGGCCCGCGGGGAGAAGTGAGTTACCTGCCGAAACGCCGTTTCATGTGTAAAAAACCCGCCCGATACGCCGGACGCAAA
>DATKXP010000287.1:0-4363 GCA_035529015.1 Phycisphaerae bacterium
CTGGGCCTCGATGGGGGTGGCGCTGTTGGTGGGCCTGCCGCTGTATGTCTGCGCGACGGCCTCGACGCCGCTCGCCGCCGCTCTGATGATGAAGGGTCTCAATCCCGGGGCCGCGCTCGTCTTTCTCCTCGTCGGCCCGGCGACGAACCTGGCGACGATCCTGACGGTCGGCAAGATGCTCGGCCGGGCGTCGGCCGCCCTCTACGTCGCCATGATTGCCGTTTTCAGCCTCGTCTTCGGGGCCGCGCTCGACACCGCGGTTGACGCGTGGGACGTGAACATTCAGATGGAACACGCCCACGGCGTGGTCCCGCCCTGGGTCCAGACGGCAGGGGGCGTGGTGCTCGGCCTGTATCTGCTGCTGACCCTCGGGCGCTACGTCTGGCGCAAGTGGCCTCGCCAATTAAAGGAAGCCTGCTGCCACGAGGGACATCACATGTAGGGGTTGGACGGCTCGCGCGTCGGCTCGACCTTGTCCGCCACGAGAACTTTCGCCTCAGGGTCTGTCTGGCCGAAGACCTTCACCCACTGGTTGCTCTCCAGCGTGTGGGCCTGCGGCCAGTGGACGGGGACGGCTATGGGCGACGCGTCGGCGGCGCAGCACGTGATCTGAAACCGCACGAGCAGAAAGTGGTCGGGCGGCATCTTCTCCTGGCGGACGACGAACCCCAGCGCACCAACCTTTTGTGGCTCGGGCAGGCGCAGGCGCTGAGCCACGCCCAGGACGGTCGTCCAGCCGTACCCTTGCTCCTCGTGCGTCTCGGCCAGTTGTTGCTGGGCCGCCAGTTCGGCGAGCATCGCCGGGTCGCCGGCCCCGCGCTGGAGGGCCGCCAGCGCATTGAGCCCCCGCTCCGGCAGCGCCAGGCCCACGACGATCGGCACGAGGAACATCAGGCTGCGGACCGCGAACCAGGCGCTCGGCCCCGCGCCGCACACGTGGGCGTCGTGGGAATGCTCGGCCTCGCGCTTCAGGCTCCGCTGCCGCACGAACCAGCCGCAGACGAAGCACAGAAGGAGTATGGCGGCCGCGCCCACCGCCAAGTGGCCGTATAGGGGGCGGAGGAAGAGGGTCATGCGGCCCTTGGCGTAGAGGTACGCGACGAACGCGCCCCAGCCGAGCATCGGCCAGAGTTCCCACCACGAAAGGCGCGGCGGCTGATTGGGGTTGCTCATCCGGCCACCTCCAGAATCCGGCCCACTAGTTCGCTCAGCACGAGCACGAGCGGCGGCACCACGAGGAGCACAATCACCAGAATGCGCCGCGGCAGCGCGCCCAGGTACATGGCCACCAGTTTGATGTCGAGCATCGGCCCGAGCACCAGGAACGCCAGTTTCGAGGCGAACGTGAACTGGACGAAGGACGCGGCGACGAAGGCGTCCGCCTCGGAGCACAGGTTCAGCACGAACGCCAGCGCCATCATCCCGGCCGAGGCCGCGAACGGTTCCTGGCCGATGGACACCAGGACGGTGCGCGGCACGAAGACCTGGGCCGCCGCCGCAATCATGCTGCCCAGGAGCAGGAAGCCGCCCAACAAGAGAAAATCGTTGGCCGCGTGGTGCAGAATATGCACAAGGACGCTTTTGCCGCCGCAGGGCGAGTCGGGCGCCGTCTCGGCCATCGCGGCTGGGCGCTTCCGCGACGTCGCAAAGAGCACCAGCCCGACGGCCACCGCGATGAGGATGCCGAGCCCCGCCCGCGCCGCCGGCATCGCCCACCACGGCCGCGTCCGCGAAAACGCCATCACCGTCGAGGCCAGCACAATCGGGTTGAGGATCGGGCCCGACAACAGATACACGACCGCCATCTCCAGGGGCAGGCCCTTTTTGATCAGCCGGCGCACGACCGGCACCACGCCGCACTCGCACACCGGAAGGATGATCCCCAGCAGCGGCGCCACCGCCAGACGCGCCGGCAGACTCTTCGGAATGAGCCGCGCCAGTTTCTCCGCCGGTACCAGGACTTCGATGAGACCCGAG
The DNA here is from genome assembly GCA_035529015.1 of Phycisphaerae bacterium. Classification (GTDB taxonomy): domain Bacteria; phylum Planctomycetota; class Phycisphaerae; order FEN-1346; family FEN-1346; genus JAUVZF01. The sequence continues at coordinate 1,978 of DATKXP010000287.1, forward strand.
ACGATGGCCCCTACGAGGACGAACGGAAACGCCTCCAGCAGGATGGCGATGAGCACCTGGCCGAACACCTGCGCCCGCGCTTCGGAGAAAAAGTCTTCCAGATGGCGCTGGGCCCACGGGATGACGAGCCACGCTGGCACCGCCGCCACCATCGCGACGAGGATGGCGATCTTGATTTTGTCGCCGCGGCTCAGGCCCAGGCGGCGGGAGGGCACAGGACCGAACACGTGCGAAGCCATCCCCGATTCTCCATCCCTTTCGCCCGAACCGCCTGAGCGGCGCCGCTAATGGTCGCAGACGTTGTCGCCGGCCTGGAGCGCTCCGGCCAAGTGCTGCTCGACGAGCGCTTCCGGCGCCGCGCTCGGCGCCCCGACCACCACCTCGATGCCGCTGGCGGTGAACAGGTCGCGGGCGCGCGATCCCATACCGCCGGCGATGATGATGTCCACGCTGTTCTCCTTCAGCCAGGCGGGCAGCACGCCGGGCGCATGGGCCGGCGGCGTCGCCTGTTGGACGTTCGTGATGCGGCCGTCCGCGACGTCCACGAAGGTGAACGCGTCGGCGTGGCCGAAGTGCATCGCCAGTTTCCCGTCCGACGTCGGCATTCCGTAACGCATGGTGTCTCCTTTGGTTGCTGGTTGTTTGTCGGGATTATCGTTTGCGGGCGTCGGCCCCGCGCCGATGCGCTCCGCCAGGGCCTCTAGCGTGCTGGCGGTCGGCCCGCCTTCCACCAGAAATGCGCCGAGCGTTCCGGAGTCGCAAGCCGTCTGGAGCGCCGGGTCGAAAGGCACCTCAGCCAGCAGGGGCACCGACGGCGGGCGCGACGCTGCCGCGCGGCGGAAGAGCGGCGCGTCTGCGCCGCACGCGGGGCAGCGCACGGTCCCCATCGTCTCGACCAGCCCCAGCACCTGCAGATGCAGTTTACCGCAGAACGAAATCGCCTTCCGCACGTCGGCCATGGCCACTTCCTGCGGCGTGGCGACCATCACCACCTGGGCCAGCGGAATCACCTGGGCGAGCGAAAGCGGTTCGTCGCCGGTCCCCGGCGGACAATCTATCACGAGGACGTCCAGGTCGCCCCAGGCGACCTCGCCCAGCAGTTGGTTGATGACGCCGATCTTCATCGGTCCGCGCCAGATGACGGCGTCGTCCTCCTCGCCGAGCAGCAGGCCGAGGCTCATGACTGAGAGGTTCGGCTCGACCTTGATCGGCTCGAGCCCGGAGCCGTCCGGCCCGGCGCTCGGCCGCGTACCCCGGATGCCGAGCAGCGTCGGCACGGTCGGCCCGTGAAAATCCACGTCCAGAAGGCCGGTCCGTCTGCCCTGGCGCGCGAGCCCCAGGGCCATGGCCGTCGCGACGGTGCTTTTGCCGACGCCGCCTTTGCCGCTCATGACGGCGATGACCCGGCCGATGCGCGCCAGATTCTCGTCGCGCCGCGCTTCCATCTCCCGCCGCCGCTCCGCTGCCGACGGCCCGCTTGAATCGACCGATTCGTTTCCGTTCATGGCGTCACCAGTGCCCTTCGATATCGGCCCCCTGGGCCTCCGTGAGTTCTCCATTGCGGAAGGCCCGCAGGGCATCGCCCACGGCACCCGCGGCGCCGGTGTATACCTTGAGCCCCGCTGCCTGGAGGACGCGGAAGGCCTTCGGTCCACAGTGCGCGCAGAGGACGGCGTCGGCGCCGGCGCCGGCGATGGTCTGGCCCGCCTGGACGCCCGCGCCCGCCGACGCCTGTTTGTTCTGCTTGTTCGGGATCGTCTGGAGCACTTCGCCGGATTCGCTGTCCACGACGACAAAGTGCTCGGCACGTCCGAGCCGCGCGTCCACCTTCGCCGCAAGGTCCGTCCCGTCTGCCGGAATGCACACTTTCATCCTTCACTCCTTACGAGGGGTTCTCGCGGTCGTCCTGGCCGCCGCTTTTCCTTTGCCAACGCTTCCGTACGTTCGAGAACGTCGCGGCAAATGCGCCGAAGCGCCGCCGCCCCAGGCCCATCCCCCATCGCAGGGATAGTCCCCTGCGACAAGTGCTCCGGCACGCGGCGGTCGAACGGCACCTCGCCGATCACCTCCACGCCGCGCGCCCCGCAAGCTGACCGGATCACGTCCGCCATAGCCGGACAGACGTCGGCCTTGTTGATTACGACACTCGCCGGCACCCGGAACCATTGCGCCAAGTCCAGGACGCGCTCCAGGTCGTACAGCGCGCTACGGGACGGTTCGGTGACGGCAATAGCCAGGTCGCAGCCCGTCAGGCTCGCGTTCACCGGGCAGCCGGTGCCGGGGGAAGCGTCGATGAGGATCCACCGCGCGCCCGCGTCGGCCGCCCGTCTTTCCGCCAATTGGCGGACCAGCGTCACCAGTTTTCCTGAGGCTTCGCCGCCCGCCA
>DATKXP010000288.1:0-2157 GCA_035529015.1 Phycisphaerae bacterium
CTCGACCTCCCGCTCGGGCGGCCGGTCTTTCCGAGCGCCACGATCCCGAAAGGTGAGACGCCATACTCGCACCTCGCGCAACTCGCCTTCGCAGGGCTCAAGGAGCGTTACCGGCCGCTTCGGCCTGCGGCGGTGCGGCGGCTGGAGAAGGAACTCACGGTCATCGACCGCCTCGGCTTCGCCGACTACTTTCTCATCATGCACGAGATTGCAGCGTGGGCGCGCGGGCAGGGCATCCCGTGCGTGGCCCGCGGTTCGGCGGCGGGGAGCCTCGTCGCGTGGTGCCTGGGCCTGTCGGGCGTGGACCCCTTGAAGTACGGCCTGCTGTTCGAGCGGTTTCTGAACCTCGAACGGGCCGACTGCACGGACATCGATCTGGATATCTGCTGGCGGTCGCGCGACGACGTGATTCGGCACGTTTACGACACCTACGGCGCGGCCCGCGTCGCCATGATCTCGACCCACCAGAGTTTTCAGGCCAAGAGCGCCTTCCGCGAGGTGGCCAAGGCCCACGGCCTGCCGCCCGACGAGGTGGACCGCCTGTCGCGGCGGCTGCCGTATTACTCGGCCGCCGGCATCCCCGACGCCGTCCTCTCGTTTCCGGAACTGAGGGACTTCCCCCTCGGGCGGGAAGACATCGCGCGGATCCTCGAGATTGCCGCCGTCCTTGACTCACTTCCGCGGCACCTGAGCGTGCACGTGGGCGGCCTGGTCATCGCCGACCGGCCGCTGACCGACTACCTGCCGCTCCAGGTCGCCACGAAAGGCGTCGTCATCACCCAGTACGAGGCCGAGGCCGTCGAGGCGATGGGCCTCGTGAAGATGGACCTGTTGGCCCAACGGTCGCTCTCGATCATCCAGACGGCCGTCCGCGAGATCGAGAAGAACCACGCCGTGCACATCGATCCGGAGACCATCCAGGACGGCGACCCGGGCGCCGCGGCGATCCTGGCGGCGGGCGACACGTTCGGGTGCTTCCAGATCGAATCGCCCGGCATGCGGAACCTGCTGAAGATGATGGGCGCGAAGCGCCGGATGGACGTCATCCTGGGCCTCTCGCTCATCCGTCCGGGCCCCGCCTCCAGCGGCATGAAGGACCGGTTCGTCCGCAGGCGACGGGGCCTCGAACCCGCCGAGTATCTGCATCCGGCGCTGCGCGAGGTCCTCGGCGACACCTACGGCATCATGCTCTACCAGGAAGACGTCATCCGCGTGGCCCACGCGACGGCGGGGTTCACGCCGGCCGAGGGCGACCGCCTTCGCAAAGACCTCGCCAAGGGCGCGCCGCCGAAACAGATTGAGGCGTGGCGGACCCGTTTCATCCGCGGCGCTATCGCCCACGGCGCCCGCCGCAAGGACGCCGAGACCCTCTGGGACCGCGTCGCCCAGTTTGCGGGCTATTCCTACTGCAAGGCCCACGCCTGCACCTACGGCGAGATCGCGTACCGGGCGGTGTACCTGCGTGCCCACTGGCCGGCGGAGTTTGCGGCGGCGGTCCTGGCAAATCAGGCCGGATACTACGACCGGCGGACGTATCTCGAAGATGCCCGCCGCCGCGGGTGCCCCATCCTCGGACCCGACGTCAACGCCTCCGACATCGAGCCCGCCACCGAATCAGTAATGGTTGATAAACAGCATTTAGCCGGCGGGCTTGTCGAAGACCCGCCGAAGCGGATCGGCGATTCGCGGAGGAGGGCCCGCCGCGTTGCCGTGCGTATAGGCCTGATGGACGTGCGCGGCCTGTCGGAACGGGCGATGCGCCGGATCATCGCATCGCGCCAAACCGACGGCCCGTATCGGTCGGTAGCCGACCTCATGGCGCGCGTGCGCCCGTCGCGCGAGGAAGCCGAGAACCTGGCGATGGCCGGCGCCCTGGACTCGCTCGCGGCCAATCGCCCGGCAGCGCTCTGGCAGGTCCACGCCCTGCTGGAATCGCCGCGGTCGCATGGCCCGCTTTTCGATACGGCGGCCGACCCGCCCCCCTGCCCCGACCTGGCCGACTACCCGCCGCTTAAAAAACTCGAACTCGAGGACCACCTGCTCGGCATGACGCCCTCGGCCAACCCGATGGCCGTCTATCGGCCGCTCATCGAATCGACCCTTCCAAGCCTGCCACGCCCACCGAGCCCGCCGCGGAAGCGGCGGGACACCTCGATC
>DATKXP010000289.1:0-8647 GCA_035529015.1 Phycisphaerae bacterium
GGCACGCGTCGTCGTTCAGAACCTGGAGAAACGCAAGTGGGCGAAGGGCGCGGCCGATCCCGACGACGCCCGCCGCACCCGCGTCCACATCACGGCCGCCGGCCGCAAGAAACTCGACGCCGTCACCGGTGCCCTCAAGAAAGCCACGCCCCGCCGCGTCAACCCGACGGCGTGCCTCTCTCCGAACGAGGTCACCCGCCTCGAACGGCTGCTTCGGAAACTGTGCGAGCATCTGGGGCAGTTGGGGGAGTGAGGCAGAGACGATTGCGGATTTCGGATTTCGGATTGTGGATTGCGGAACGGACGGCCACAGGGCCTCTCGCCAAGCCGCAAGGGCGCAAAGAAGGGCACGGATTTGAGTAACAGCCTCCAGCCTCAAGACGGCGCGAGCCTGAAAGGTCGGCAGTCGAGGGTCTGGGATAAAGTGTGCGTCGCCGGAACTGTCCGCAACTGCGCGTCATACGACTCTTGCAGCACAGACTTCGGCGACAAGGTCGGGGTCGATGACCCGACCGATGAGTTCGCGCATCGCCACGCCGCCTGCAGCTGTGCCCGTGTCACTAACACTCAGGCATGCATCCAGTCCCAGCTGCACGTGGATGAGGCCAAAGCTGCTCTCAAGCCGCAGGCTGTTTGACCGGGCATCGATGTCAAGTGACAGCAGCAACTCCGGCTCGCCGATGTCCTTGGCTTGGCGGCGCGCGTCCTCAACTCTTTCCACGGGGGCGATGCTGAGGCTTGCCGACACGGAGGGATACCGCCAGATTGGTATGGACCAGAGTAGCCGCCCACGCTCTGCCCGTTCGTAGCACACGCGGTCAACGTTGAGTCGGAACTCCCTGCTCCGCACGTCGGACACGTCGCGGCGCTCGATTAGCGCGTCGTGAAGGACGGCAGAGACCCTCGCCACCCATTCGGATTTGCGAAGCACGTTCTCTATGCGAAGGTCCATGCCGCGAGCCTAACATCGCTCGATGCTCTTACAAGGGAAAGAAGGGGACACGCGCATTGCCTGCCCTGCCTGTGTCGGTGAAGGCGTACGCCCGTTTACGGGTGTTTGCCCCGCGTGAGCGGGGTGTAGACCCGGCCTTCTAGGCCGGGGATGGTGGGGGCGGCTCCGGGTTCGTCTTTTCCTCGTCCTACCGGGCTGCTGGTGCGGGCCGGAAGGACGAGAAGGTTGGAGGGGAGGGGGTCGGGCCGATGACCGGGGCTCAACGCCCCGGCCTGGACCCCTGCGGGGAGAGGCGGGTGAACTTCCCGGACCGATGGCGCGCGTGTGGGGCGGGTACTCGCCGCGGCGAGTGGCACCCGGCGCGGCGACGGGCCGATGGATGCCGTAACAGCCCAAGCCTGAAAGCCCCGATCATGCGGCGGGCGGGGGGAAGCACTGGCGGGCCCGCCGTCGCCCTGCGGGTTATGACGTGGCAAGCAAGCCGCCAGTGGCACCCGGCGAACCGTCAACGAGGAACGTCCGACGTTCATGGGAACGGCGACGGCAACGGCAAGTGAACAACGCACGGCCGGACAAGGCCCCCAAACACCGGGGCAGGCGGCCGCCGGCCACGGCATGAGCCGTACCCGTGCCAGGGTGGCACACGGCACGGCAAGGGCAAGGCCCACGGCGAGATTCTTCACTCGCGATGCTCGTTCAGAATGACAGCACGCTACACACGTACTGGCGGCCGTGGCACACGACAACGGCAACGGCGAGATTCCTCCGCTCGCTTCGCTCGGTCGGAATGACAGCGCGGTTGCCGGGGCGCGGCCCGGCCTGCATGGGCGCGTCGCTTTGCCGTATGCGCGGCGGGTGCGGAGACCCGCCGCGCGGGAATCGGGAGAGACGGCCGCGCCGGAATCGCGTTCGATGAGCACGGATGGGCAAGCCATCCGTGGCACCCTGCAAACGTGCCACTTTCTTCAGGTGCACCCCCCCCTGGCGCTGGAGGCGAAAAACCCTGTTGACATCCGCGAAAAGTGAGCCATACTGCTTGCGGCGGTGGGGGCCGCCATCACATCCGGCATCAATTCTATTGGGGCGCCCTGGACTGGGGGACGCATGAAGGGCGGGACGAAGGACGTACCGGAACGCACTCTCGAACGGCTTACCCTCTACCGTCGGCTCCTGAACGTTCTCCAGGAGGACGGTGTGCGCTACGTCTTCTCGCGCGAGTTGGCCGAGATGGCCGGGCGGACGGCGGCGCAGGTCCGGCGCGACCTCATGGCGGTCGGGTACACCGGCAACCCGGCGCACGGGTACCGGGTCGAGGGGCTCATCAAGAGCATGCGTCGGTTCCTCGACAAGCCGGGGGGGCAGAACCTGGCGCTGGTCGGGGCGGGGAACCTCGGCAAGGCGTTGCTGGCGTACTTCGAGGGCCGGCGTCCGAATCTGCGGATCGTGGCCGTCTTCGACAGCGACCCGACCAAGGTCAACCGCCTGATCGGCGGGTGCCGGTGCTACGCGCCGAGCCGGATGGCCCAGGTGGTGAAGGCGAAGGCCATCGAGATCGCGGTGATCGCGGTGCCGGCGTCGTCGGCCCAGGTGGTGGCGGACGAGTTGGCGGCGGCCGGCGTGAAGGGCATCCTGAACTTCGCGCCCGCGATGCTTCGCGTGCCGCAGGGCGTGTACGTCAAAGACCTCGACATGGCGATGGCGCTGGAGAAGGTGGGGTACTTCTCGCGTCGTCGGCAAGCGGCCAGGGCGAGCGTTTCCTGACGGTTGCCGCCTCGCGCGGCGGTGGGGGGGAGTACGGGACGCCGGGCCCACGTCGCCTTCTGGTTTCATTTCCGCCCGGCGGCTTTCATGGCTACCGGTCCCGTGCGTAGAATGGACTCCACGGCAAGGTGTGCGCTCGAGCGTGGGGAGGCGGTGTGATGACAGCGGTGCCCGACCTTCGGCTGGGGCTCGCGAACGAGGCGCCGGTCAACGAGGACGGCCGGTTGGTGCTGTATTGGATGACGGCGGCGCGGCGCGTCACGTGGAACTTCGGCCTCGACCGGGCGGTGGGGTGGGCGAAGCGGCTCGGCCTGCCGCTGGTCATCCTGGAGACGCTGCCTTCGGGCCGGCGCTGGGACAGCGACCGTCTGCACCGGTTCGCCCTCGACGGGATGGCCGATACCGCGCGGCGCGCGGGGGGCAGGGCGGTGGCGTACTATCCGTACGTCGAGCGGAAGCGGAACGACGGCGAGGGGTTGATCGCTGCGCTGGGCCGCCTTGCTGCGGTTGTCGTGACGGATCGGTTTCCGTGTTTCATCTGGCCGGAGGCGGTTGAGCGGACGGGCGCCCGGCTTCGCGTGCGGCTGGAGCAGGTGGACTCGAACGGCCTCTTGCCGCTTCTGGCGGCCGACCGGGCGTTCAAGACGGCGTCGTCGTTCCGGCGGTTCCTTCAGCGCAACCTTCCGGAGCACCTGGCGTCGCCGCCGGCCGGGGCGCCGCTTGCGCGTCTGCATCTGCCGGTGCTGCAGGGGCTGCCGCGCGAGATCACACGCCGGTGGCCGAAGGCGTCGGCGGGGCTGCTTGCGGGGCGTGCCGAGGCGCTCGCGCGGCTGCCGATCGACCACGGCGTTGGGCCGGGGGTGGCGCGCGGCGGAACGACGGCGGCCGTCCGGACGCTCCGCCGGTTTCTGAAGGGGCGCCTCGCCCGTTACGACCGGGGGCACAACCATCCCGACGACGAGGCGACGAGCGACCTGTCGCCGTACCTGGCGTTCGGGCACCTCTCGGTGCATCAGGTGCTGGCCGAACTGATGGCGGGCGAGGGGTGGTCGCCCGAGGCGCTCGCGCCGTCGCCTACCGGCAAACGCGAGGGGTGGTGGGGCGTCGAGGCCAACGCCGAGGCGTTCCTCGACGAACTCGTCACGTGGCGCGAACTGGGGTACAACCTGTGCGACCGGCGCGACGATTACGACCGGTACGCCTCGCTGCCGTCGTGGGTCCGCGCGACGCTGGCCGAGCACGCCGGGGACGAGCGGCCGTACCTCTACAGCCGCGCCGAGTTCGAGGAGGCGCGGACGCACGACGCGCTCTGGAACGCCGCGCAGAGGCAGTTGGTCTGCGAGGGCCGGCTCCACAACTACATGCGGATGCTGTGGGGCAAGAAGATTCTGGAGTGGTCGGCCTCGCCCGAGGCGGCGCTCGAGACGATGATCGACCTGAACAACCGCTACGCCCTCGACGGCCGCAACCCCAACTCCTACACCGGCATCTTCTGGGTCCTGGGGCGGTATGACAGGGCATGGGGTCCGGAGCGGCCGGTCTTCGGGAAGATCCGGTACATGTCGAGCGTCAGCGCGAACCGGAAACTGCGTCTGACGCTGTACCTGAAGCGTTATGCACCACGGGAGGAGGCCGAGCGATGAGCCGAGGGCGCCAGGCGTTTGGGCTGGTGGTTGTGGTGGTCGTGACGTTCGCGGCGGCGGGGATCGGATCGGTCTTCACGAGCGGGTCGGTTTCCGAGTGGTATCCGTCGATCGAGAAGCCGTCGTGGACGCCGCCGGGATGGATCTTCGGCCCGGTGTGGACGGCGCTGTATACGCTGATGGCCGTGGCGGCGTGGGTGATATGGCGGAAGGAAGGGTGGGCGGGCGCGCGGGCGGCGCTGGTTCTGTACGCCGTGCAACTGGCGCTGAACGCGGCGTGGTCGCCGCTGTTCTTCGGCCTGCGGATGCCGGGCGTGGCGTTCGCGGAACTCGTGGTCCTGTGGATGGCCATCATCGCGACGGCCGTGGCGTTCTGGAAGAAGAGCCCCCTCGCCGGGGCGCTGCTGGTTCCGTACGTGCTCTGGACGACGTTCGCCGCGGCGCTGAACCTGGCCATCTGGCGTCTGAACGCGTAGCGTTGTGGCGAAGCCCGGCGGTTGGGAGCGCCTGCCGGCGGCGCGCGGGGGCCGTCCGTCACGGGGCCGGCACGTACGCGATGGACGTCTGGAGCGGGTAGGCGCAGGTGCATCCGCTGCTGGCCTCGGGGATGAGAAGCATGCCGCCGGCGGGGATGATGTTGATCCAGCACCCCGGCCGGTTCACGCTGTTGACTTTGGATGCTTGGCCGCCGGGCGTCAGGTCCCACCGCCACGGATTTCCGCCTCTCCAGAACAGGTTGTGGGCCGAGGCCGAGATGTTGCCGCACCCGTGCCCGTGCCGCGAGAACTTCCATCCCTCGATCGGCTCGCCGGAGTGCAGCGTGTAGGCGAGCGGGTAAGCGTAGACGGTGTTTCCGACGATGGTGGGGTGGCGGTTCTGCTCGCCGTGTTCGCCTCCGGGTTTGTATTCGGCGTTGTGGGAGCGGTGCCAGACGACGCTGCCGGAGTCGGCCTCGATGCCCCAGAAGAAGTACCAGAGGCGCTTGTCGATGTACTTGTTGCCGCTCAGGACGAGTTTCTCGGCGGCGTAATTGATGTAGGCGATGTGCCGGCAATTCGCCAGGTCGGCCTCCTTCTTCCAGAGGGTGCGGCCGGTTTCGAGGTCGAGGGCGACGAGGGTGTTGGGACCGTCGAGGAACGCCGTCATGGGCATCCGCCCGACCTTGTCGGCCAGGGCCTTGGGGCTGTGGCTCTCGACGAAGTAGATCCGTCCGCCCCCGATCGTAAGCGTCGTGTTGAGGATGAGGCCCGACTTGTAGATCCAGCGCGGTTTGCCGCCGGCGGGGCCGAGGGCGAAAAGGTAGTCGCTCGTGACGAGCGCCATCTTATCGTTCCAGAGGGCGGCGTCGGCCTCGCGGCTCTGCCGGAAGTAGGCGGCGTGCGGACGGCGACCGCTCCCGACGAGCAGCCCGTCGGCCGGCGCCAGGTAGCCCCAGTGCCGCGTCTCGCCGCGGATGAGTTGCGGCATGGGAATCTTGCGGCGCGTCTCGCCGGTGGCCACGTCGAACTGGTGACACGTGTCCTGGACTACGAAATAGAGCGCTGCGTCATCCACCGCCATGTTGCTCGAGTCGAGGAACGCGCCGAGGCGGCGGGAGTCGGGGATGAGGCGGGTCCACAGTTCGGTCCCGTTGTAGGCATCGACGGCGGTGACCTGCCCGTCGCCGGGCACGAACAGCCGCCCGTCCTTCGCGAGCGGCGAGACGTTGCGGTGGTGGCGGTCGGCCATCTCGCGCGGACCGGGCCGGCCGAACCACTGGACCTGAAGCGGCCCGGCGACGCGCTCATCGCCCGAACACGCTGTGTTGCCGGGGTCGGCCAGGCCGTGGGTCCATTCCCCCGCGCCGGGAAGCGGGCCGCGGCGAACGACGGCCCACAGGCCGTTCTCATCGAGGACGCGGGCGTCGGCCCCGTCCCACGTCGAGGCGGCGAGCCAGGCCTTCACGGACGAGTCGCCCTCGGGCCGGCCGATGCAGACCACGCCGCCGCACGGACGCAGGACGCGCAGGATCTCCTCCCGCGCGGGCGGCAGCGGGCCTCCCACGACGGCGGCATCCGAGACGACGAGGTTCGCAAAGTACGGCGGGTACGGCAGACGGTCGCCGTCGCCCGCCGTGTGGTGGATGACGATGCGCTTGCCGTAGGCGCCGACGCGGCTCAAGGCGCGTCGGGCATCCGCCACCTTCCGGGCGTCGCGTTCGATGCCGACGACGCGCAGGTCCGACCGCCTGGCGATCTCGTAAGCCAGCCGTCCCGTGCCGGCGTCGAGGACCAGGCAGAAGCCCTTCGACGTGCCGCACTGTTTGACCGCGACCGCTGCGGCCCGCTCGTACAGCGGCGTCCACGTGTCGGTCGGATACGGCGAGGGCAGGGCGAAGGGGTCCGTCGGCGTGCGGAACGAGAAGAGGTGGCTCGCGCGCCGGCCGGTCCGGTCGCCGGCCAAGACGACGCGGTACCAGCAGGTGCGGTTCGGTGCGAGGGCCGGGATCGTGGCGTGGAACCGCCCGGCGTCGGCCGTCGCGTCCGCCTTGCCTGTGAGTGTATCGCGCGACGTTCCGTACTCGACCACAGCGGGGCCGTCGAGGGTGCTTTCCCACTCGATGACCGTCGTCGCGTCGGCGTTGGGGTGAGCGCTGGGCGATTCGGCGAACAGACTCACGGGAAACCGCGCCGCCTTCTCGTTGTAGCGCCGGCGAACCGCCTCGGCGGTGAGGGCCTTGCTCCAGACGCGTACCTCGTGCACGGCGCCGCTCATGGGGTGGAACTCGTTGTCGTCGTGGTAGGCGCCGATGTCGTAGAACGTCTTCGGCGGGTAGGCGATGGGGCCGGACTGGTCGCGGCTGGCCCCGGCGGGCTTCCCGTTCACGTAGATCGTCATGACGGCCCCGTCGTAGGTGCCGGCCACGTGGTACCACCGGCCGGGCTGGAACGCCGACGACGCCGTCAGGTAGGTCATCCGGTTGCCGGCGGCGCCCGCGACGGCGAAGGAGAAGCGGTTGTTCCGGTATCCGAGGAGCCACCCCTTCTCGTCGTTGCCGTTGTCGCGGAGGGCCCCGACGATGCCGCCCCACTCAATGGGCTCGTCGATCCGGACCCAGGCCTCGGCCGTGAGCGTCTGCCGGGGCAGGGCGGGCGACGCCAGGTCCTCGGTGATGGCGACGCTGGCCGCCCCGTCGAGCAGCAGGGCGTCGATTCCCTCGTGCTGCTCCATCGCGACGGGTCCGCGGACGGTGGCGGCGGCTTTGTCGGCCAGGTCGCGGACCGTCGCGTCGCGGATGCAGTCGGGCCGGAAGATCCACCAGCCGAGCGTGGCCGTGTCGAGACGCGCAGGGAGCGGCGGCCGCGGGGCCGGCTTCTTCTCCTGCGGCGTTGTTGCGGCGCCCGTCGCGCCGGTGCCGTTCTCGAAGCAGGTGATGGCACCCTGGCTGGTGCTGACGAGCAGCCTGCCGCCGGCTGCTGCCAGGCCGTACGCCCGCCCGTTCACGTTGCCGGACCAGACCGGTTGTCCGTCGTCGGCGCGGTGAGCGACGACGCGGCCCTCGCCGCCGGCGACGAGGGTGTCGCCGGCGAGGATCAGGGCGTAGGGGTCCGTGCACGGCGTGCGCCAGAGCCAGCACGCCTCCATGGCGGCCGTGCGGTCGGCGATCTGTTCCTTGAGTCTTGCGCGCTCGGCGTTGGCTTCGGCGTCCTTGCGTTTGCCCAGTTTTTTGAGTTCGGCCTGGAGGGCGGCGCGCTGCCGGGCGAGCGGCAGGTACGTCGCGCGGTCGAGTGCGGCCAGGTGCGTCCGCGAATGGACGTAGTAGCGGCTGTCGCGGGCGATGAGGTGGAGTCCGCCGAACGAGACGATCTGTTGCCGCGTCGCAGTGTCGGAGAGGTCGAGTTGTCCGGCGGTGTCGCCGGGTCCGGCCGCCACGATGTCGTCCGCGACGAGGGCGTACCCGCCGCCCGCGCTGGCCACACCGCCTTGGCCGCGCCCGTCCTTGCGGTCGAAGGCGCCGGGGCCCGTGCGGCCGGAGGGCACGTACAGCCGGTCGGGCGAGGCGAGCAGATACCCTTGCGCCGGCTGGTCGATCTTCTGTTTCCAGAGTTCGCGTCCGCCGGCGGCGTCCAGGGCACAGAGGTACACGCCCTCGGTGGTGGGGAAGAGGCCCGCCGCGCAGTAAGCCGTGTCGCCGTCCACGACGACGCCCGTCCGGACGGGCCAGCGCGAGATCATCCGTCCGTTGCCGATGCAGCGGCGGTCGTCCGGGCCGGGGCGCGTCTTCCACAGCAGGCGCCCGTCGGACGCCGAG
>DATKXP010000290.1:0-7771 GCA_035529015.1 Phycisphaerae bacterium
GCACCGGCGTCCGTCAGGTCCGGCGCGAACGCCTTGTGCCGCATGTAGAGCCGGGTTCCGTCGGCGACCAGGATGTCTGCCTTGCAGCCCCGGTTGTTCGCGGCCGGGAACCCGGTTTTCTCATCGAACGGGCCGTAGACCTGGCGGCTGTGAACCACCGCGCCGGTCTGAGGGTTCAGGCCGTAGAGAAACACGCCGCCGTCCAGGAAGGAACTCCGTCCGGCGGCAACGTAGGCTATACCGTCTCTCATCAGGACGCTGCCGCCGACCGGCCAAGCCGACTCCAGTTGGCCGAAGGCGCCGATCAGCCTGTCGGGCAGGTCCTTGAACCGCCACACCAGGACGCCGTCCGACGCCCGCAGACAATGCACCCACCCGTCGCGCGAGCCGAACAGGACGAGCCCCTTGTGGTAAGTCGGCGGCGAATCCACCCGGCCGCCCGCCACGTAGGTCCAGACCGTGTCGCCGTCGGCGGCGTTCAGGGCGTGAACCGTATGGGCGTGAATGTCGGAGACGAAGACCTTGCCGGCCGCAACCACCGGCGCACTCGGAACGGTCTTCAGCGTGACCTTCCACAGGGGCGCCGGCTGGGCGGCGACCTTGGACGGGGTCGCTCCACCCCTCGACCCATCGTGCCTGTACGTGGGCCAGTCCTGGTCCGACTCCTGACCCTTGCCCCCGGATACCTGGCCGTAGGCGGGGCCTTTGACGAGTCGGACCTTTCGTTCAACGCGGACCATCCGGCCGGAAGACGTCAGGCCCTTCTCCGTATACATGGCGTTGAAGCCATGAATCATGGCCCCGATGCTGCACTGGCAGGAATAGGGCGGCGCGTAGAGCATCCCGTTGCACGGCAGGACGCCCATGCCGCAGGTTCCGCGCGTCCAGTGATTGGGGAACTCGTGCCCCGAGTCCAGGTCCAGGAAGTCGGCGCCGCCGGTCTTGCTGTTGATGTAGTAGCGGTCGGTGATGAAGTTGCGGTAGCACCGGTCGTGGCTCATGGGGCCGGTCATGCGCTGCGCGATCGTCTTGATCCTGGTGCCGGTCTCGGGGTCGTAACTGGTGGGCTGTTGGGTGCCTCCCGTCCAGACGGCGCCTGCGGCCAGGAAGAGGTCGGCCGACTTCTCGTAATTGCCCGCGATCGGGGCGGTCCACTTCTGCGAGCCGTCCTTCAGCGAATAGGCGCCGAGCGACTTGCCTTCCTGGGCATACACCATCCCGTCGGAGAGGACGAGGGTGTTGGCCTCGGTGCCGTCGCCGCTCTGAATCGGCTTCTCGACGCTCCATATCGCCTTGCCGGTCTTTGGGTCCACACAGAAAAGGCCCCCGCTCGTCTGGTAGACCGCATGCCGGCCCCGTATCGCGAGGCTGCAGCCGGTGTAGCCGTGGATGTCTTTCCTCTGCCAGAGTTGGCTGCCCGATTCGGCGTCGATGGCCACGATGGCGCAGACCGGATCGGGACGGTCCGGCGTCTCCGGGGCGTAGGCGCCGCGGAAGCCGGTCCCGCCAAAGGGCGCCTGCGGGTCGGAGCCGCCGAGATTCGTCCCCTTGCCGGCCTGCGTCTTGACGATGTTGTAGCAGGCGGCGTTCATGCGGTCGCCGATGACCAGGTACAGCACGCCCGCCTCGCAGGCGAACTCCTGCGTACGCTCCGTGCCCTTGTAGGTCCTGATGATCTTGCCGGTCGCGGCATCGAACGCCGTCAGCGGCGCCTCGAGGCCCGGCGTGCCGTAGACGGTGTCGCCGACGGCCGCCACCCGCCGCTGCAACTGGATCGCGATATCCTTGACGTAGCGGGTGACCGGCTCCCAATCAGGAAACGGGTGCGTCCACAGCCCAACGCCGTTGAACGCATCGCGCGCCACCAGGGCGAACCTGCCCGGGAGAAAGGGGTTTTCCAGCGTCGCCGCGTCCTCGATCGTGAACAGCCGTCCCCGGGATGAGACCATGCTGACGACCGTCGGAATGGCCATGTGCGACCGGCTCCACGACGGGCTCGCCACCCACTGGAGGTGGCGCGGCGGCCCCGCCGCCGTGTCGCGGGCCACGGCGTTGTTGTCCGCCCCGTGGAGGTACTGCTGCCACTCGTCGATCTCCTTCGGCCAGGGCTTGACGGTCTTCTTGCCGCCGATCATCGCCACGCCCAGCGGCGCAAGAACACGCATCACTTCGGCCATCGGCACGGCGGCCAGATCGTCGGCGACCACCAGATTCGCCAGGTTGTCCACGTACGGCAGACGCCGGCCGTCGAACGTCTCCACCGACACCGGGCCGTAGAGGCCCAGAGACGCGACGTGCTTGCGCGCGGCTTCGACGGACGCGGCGTCGGTGTCGAGACCGTGGACGAGGTACCGGTCATTGACGCGCAGCGCCGCCGTGAGCCGCCCGTCGCCGCAACCGAGGTGGACAACGAGGCCGCCCTTGACGTCCGACGCATCGAGAATCCGCCGGGCGTCGTCCGCCGGATCGGCCGCCGCCGCACCATGCGCAACCGCTCCCAGGATGACGGCAAACAGACACGCCGCCCAGAGACTGCGTTGGGTCATGGCCGGCCTCTCCCTGCTTCCCCCTGCGTTCCCGTCCGTCGGGAACGGCACCGATGGCATGGTAATCGGTTGCCGCATGCAGAGCAAGATGCGGCCCGTAGGACCTGCTTGGCGATACAGCCCGCTTGCGTAGGGTGGCATGGCCACGCTCGTGCGTGGCCATGTCCGCCCTTCCGGGCATCGCTGCTCATGGCCACGCAAGCGTGGCCATGCCACCCGGCCTGGGAAGGCCGCCGCGCGGTGGGCAGGATTGCCCACCGCGCGAAATGGAGAAGCAGCCTGGTCGAGTTAGAACGCGGCCTGCACGCGGACGCCCATGATCACAGCGTTGGGAACCCCGTCGATGCCGCCGGGGTCGGCCACGTACTGAATGTGCGGGCTGACGTTCAACCACGGCGCCACCTGGATACCGTAGTAGGCTTCCATGATCGTCTCGTACTTGGCGGTGAAGCCCGCGCCGGGTTCGTCGGTCAGGCGGCCGCGCGCCACTGCCACGGCAAGCACGTCGTCGTCGCGGCCGGGGATGAGGCCCTGGTACTGGCACCCGGCGCTCCAGAACGTTCGGACGGGGTTCACCTTCTCGTCGGCGCAGCCGAACCGGGCAAACACGCCGAGGCCCTGGGTATCGTCCGGCTCGGCGCGCTCGCGCAGCAGCACCTGGTCGAGGCTCAGGTAGAAGCCGGTGTCGTCGCGTTTGTTGCCCGAGCCGTCCCAGCGGGCTTTCGGCTGCGGGTCGTACCACATGCCCAGGCGACAGGCTCCCACAAGCGGCCCGTTGGCAGAGGGCATCTCGAGGACGAGGCCGGTCTCGAAGGTGCTGAAGGAATCGTCGCGACGGTCGAAGGCGGTGTTGAACCCCATTTCGCGGGCGTCGGCCTGGGCGTCGGCGATGCCGGCCGCCACGTACCATCCCTCGGCCGGCACAACGTAGACGGCCATGCCGATGCCGTTGTCCGGAAACGGAATCGTCGGATTGTTCACCAGGGCGCTATTGAGGAATTGGGTGGTCTCGTCGCCGGCGAACGCGTTGCAGTCGAAGGCCACGGGGCATCCCTTGTGCTCGAAGCCGCCCGTCAGGTCGATCTTGCCGATGCGGACCCGCACGCGGCCGTCCAAGAGCGCCTGCTCGTACCAGAACTCCGTGACGTCGATGGTGCGGTCGCCGCCGGCGTCGTCGTTCGTGCCGAACACGCTGCCGACCGACGAGGCGTCGAGCCCGTCGGACCAACTCCCTTCCGCAAGGATGTAGAACGATCCGCCCTTCAGGCCGAGCAGCCTCGCGGCATCGCCCTCGACCTCCAGATCGTAACTGCCCGCCCAGCGGCCCGCGTGGCGGTGGGTGAACACGCCGCCGTGGACGACACCCTGATAGACCTGGGTGGCGCTCAGGCTGAGCGTCAGGCCCTTCTCGGCCAGGCGGGCGCCGCCGCCAAACCAGTCGTCGGTCAGCGTTTCGCGCTCCCATACGGAACCGCCGGGCCGGCCGGACTCGCCCGCGTCGTCTCCTGCGAGCGTCCCGCCGGCACCCAGGGCCATCGTGACCGCGACGAAGAGGCTGCCGATGATTCGTGTAGCACCGCGTCTCGTCATTCGAGTTCCCCTTTCGGCCATGACGCGTCACCTGCACGGCCAATCCAGGCCGTAGCACGATTATGGGGAAGGTGTTACTGACGTCAAGGGATTTCTGAGAAAGATAAGCCCGCCGGGCCGGCAGGCGGCGTGTTCCCCGGTCCGGGGGACGCGATCATGCAGGCCCGCGCCCGTGAGGGGCCCCGCGGCGGTGGCGGCGCCCGCCGCCGGGTTCCGTTTCCGCCCCTTCGGGCAACCAGTGGACGTAGATCACTTCGGCCAGCGGCCGGTCTACGGTGAACTGGCTGTAGCCGACCTGGAAGACGTAGGAGGGGAACCGCCTGAGCAGTTGGATCCGCGCGCCGGGCAGGATGCCCATGGCCATCAGTTTCTGGACGTCGCGCCGCTCGCGCGTCGTCAGGTACGCCACGACGCCGCTGCGGCCGACGTCGCCGTCGGCCAGCGACGACACCTCGCGGATAGGGTCGCGGCGGGCCTGGCGGCAGCAGGGGCCGTCGGGGATCGGGTTCCCGTGCGGGCACGTGGTCGGATGCCCGAGCAGCGTGCAGACCCGCTCGTCGAGGCCGTGCTGGAGGATGTGCTCGAACTCGCACGCCCCCTCCTCCATCTGGTCGTTCTGGACCGAGAGCACGTCGTGCAGCAGCCGCTCGGCAAGGCGGTGGCGGCGGACGACGTCGCGCGAGGCGTCGCGGCCGGTGCCGGTCAGCGACCACGCGTCGCCGCAGGGCTCGATGAGTCCGAGGTCGGCGGCCGCCTTCGCGAGGCCGGCATCGGGCTCGGCCGTCGCCTCGTTCCCGCCCTCGACCTGGTCCATGTAGAACCGTTCCAGGAGTTCCTCAACGTTTGGATCGATCATGACGGCGTGCTCTCCAGTTGCGGATGGCCTTGACGAGGCGGGTTTCGCGGGGCATCTCATAGCCGCAATGCGGACACTTGACCTTCTTGCACCCGCCCAGCAGCGTGCATGCGGCGCACGCCTTTTCGGCCGCCCCCTCGTCGAATTCGTTGCCGCAGAAATCGCATCTCATAGCTGCACCCCGGTCAGAACGAGGACGCCGTTCAGCAGGAAACCGACCACAAACGCCACCGCCAGGACGAATGCCGACGTCGCCAGGGCCGCCTTCCATCCCTGCTCCTTCTTCATGACGAGCAACTGGGCGATGCACGGCAGGAACAGCGTCAGCGTCACCGCCGCCACCGCCAGTTGGTTCCCCGTCAGCAGGCCGTCGCCGTACAGGTCGTACAGCCCCGCGGCGCCGTAATCGCGCCGAAAGAAGCCGAACAGGAACGCCACGGCCGCCTCGTCCGGAAGACCCAACGCCCGGACCGGGAACCTCACCACGCCGACGACCCACTCAAACAGGCCCGTCACGTTCCCGATCCAGATGAAGACGCTGGCCAGCAGAAACAGGGGCAGGACCTCTTTGAAGTACCAGACCATCCGCGTGTAGGTCTTGACGAGGACGTTCACCGGTCGCGGGAACCTGAGCGGTGGCAGTTCCATGTAGAAGCGCGGCCGCTCGCCCGGCATCACCCTGGCCGCCACCGACCCCACCACGAGGAAGACGCCCGTCACGACGCCGGCCCAGACGGCCAGCGCCCACGGATGCCCCGCCAGCAGACCGAGGATGACGCCCATCTGGGCGGAACACGGAATCGCCAGCGCCAGGAGCAGGATCGCGATCGTGCGCTCGCGCCGGGTCTCCAGCGTCCGCGTCACCATGGTGGCCATCGTGTCGCAGCCGAACCCGAGGGCCATGGGGATGACCGCCCGGCCGTTCAGGCCGATCTTTTTGAACACCCGGTCGATGAGCATGGCGAGGCGCGGCAGGTAACCGCTGTCTTCGAGGATCGAGAAGGCCACGAAGAACGTCCCGACGATCGGGAGCACGATGGCCACGGCGTATCGAACGCCCAACGTCATCATGCCGTACTCGCCGCCGAACAGGTCGCGGACCACCTGCCACGGCACAAGCGCGTCCAGCACGCCGTTCACCCACGGGTTGACGTAGCCTTCGAAGACGGTCCCCTCAAGCCAGTCCACGAGCGTCCCGGCGCCGAACGCGCCGACGAACTTGTACAGGCCGACGTACACGACGACCGCCAGCAGCGGCAGGCCCGTCGCCGGATGCATCGAGAAGCGGCTGAGCCATTCGGCCACGCCGGTGCGCCGCTCGGGCGGGAACGTCACGGCCTCGGCGAGCAGGCAATCGACCTGCAACTTGACCGCCGAGGCCGCGTGATAGTGAATCGCGTGGTCGAGCCGGGCGCCGGTCGTTGAGACGATGCGCGAGACCTGCTCCACGGCCCCGTCGCCGCCGGTGCGGCGGAGGCGCGCGCGCTGCTCGCCGTCGCCCTCGAGCAGAAGGACGGCCCGCGTCCGCGCCGAGAGGCCCGGCGCCGGCTTCACGACGCGCTGGACGGCGGCAATGGCCTCCTCGATGGTCGGGCCGTAATCGACTTCCGCTTTCGACGCGACGGGCCGGACCTGGCGGATCTGCTCGATGAGTTCCGGGATCCCGTCGCCGCGGGTGGCCACCGTCCGGACCACCGGCACGCCGATCGCTTCTTCCAGGCGCTTCACGTCAATGCGGATGCCGAGGTCGTCGGCCTCGTCGGCCATGTTGAGCGCCAGGACGAGCGGCAGCCCGGCCTCGGCCAGTTGCAGCGTCAGGCCGAGCATCCGGTCCAGGTTCTTCGCATCGACGACGTGTACGACGGCGCGCGGCGTCTCCTCGATGAGCAGCGCCCGCGCGACGCGCTCCTCCTCGGTGATCGGCAACAGGCTGTACATGCCGGGCGTATCGAGGACTTCGAACTCGTCGCCCAACAGGCGCGACCGCCCCCGCGACACCTCCACGGTCGTGCCCGGGTAGTTCGAGACCGTGACGTAGCGGCCGGTCAGTCGGTTGAACAGGGCGCTCTTGCCGACGTTGGGGCTGCCGACGATGAGGATCCTGGACGCGGCGTCGGCCGCGCCGTCTGCCGCAGCGCGGCCCCCCGTGGCCAGTCTCTGGAACAGTGCCGCAATGCCCACCGTGGGATCCCTCAACTCTCCGCGGCCGCGGGGCTCTCCCCTTCGGCCTCATCTGTGCGGCCTTCACAGAACGCCGCGAACGCCTCGGCCGGCGACCCGTCCGAACCGGACTGCTGATGCACGAAATCCAGGAACCGGACGAACCGGTCGAGGACGTCGCCCTTGATGGCGTGCTCCATCTTGCAGCCGACCGCCTCGGCCTCTTCCTCGGGCACGCCGAGGACCTCCATCAGGAACCGTTTGAGGACGCGGTGCTTGCGCAGAAGCGCCTTGCCCATGACCTCGCCCGTTTCGGTCAGCGTCACGTACTGGTACGGCTCGTAGTTGACGAGGCCGCGCTCGGCCAGGGCCTGGACGCCGCAGGTGACGGACGACTTGCCGACGCCGACGCGGGCGGCAATCTCCTTCATCCGGGCCACGCCGTGGCGCTGCGCGAGCAGGTAGATCGCTTCCAGATAATCCTGGAGGCTCTCGCTGAGTCCGGTGGCCGGCGTTGCCTGAGTCATCGCATGGACCCCGTTTTTTGACCGTGAGAAGGGATTTCGCACCCCAAAGTTCGCCTCATGCATCATAGTTCGCCGCGCCGAACTTGTCAAGC
>DATKXP010000291.1:0-4953 GCA_035529015.1 Phycisphaerae bacterium
GCGTATGAGGCCCAGGTGCGGGTCGTCAACGAGGGCGGCAGCGTGCAGGCGGCCGATGGGGCCGTGGGCTTCCGGGACGCCGACGGCCTGACCGTCATCCTGGCCGCCGGCACGAACTACGCCGACCGGCACGAACAGAAATGGCGCGGGCCACACCCGCACGAGCGGCTCACTCAACAGGTGAATGCCGCAGCGGCCAGGCCGTACGAGACGCTCCGCGCGCGTCACGTCAAGGACTACCAGCATCT
The DNA here is from genome assembly GCA_035529015.1 of Phycisphaerae bacterium. Lineage (GTDB taxonomy): Bacteria > Planctomycetota > Phycisphaerae > FEN-1346 > FEN-1346 > JAUVZF01. Next base: position 249 of record DATKXP010000291.1, read on the forward strand.
GTTCAACCGCGTCGCGTTGGACGTGGGGCGAACGGAGGAGCAGGTCGCCGCCCTGCCGACCGATGAGCGCCTCGCGGCGTATCGGCGCGGCGGGAAAGACCCGGAACTGGAAAACCTGTTCTTCCAGTTCGGCCGCTATCTGCTGATCGCCTGTTCCCGCCCGGGCAGCCTGCCCGCCAACCTCCAGGGCCTCTGGAACGACAAGAACGATCCGCCGTGGCACAGCGACTACCACACGAACATCAACATCCAGATGAACTACTGGCCGGCCGAGCCGGCCAATCTGCCGGAATGCCACGAGCCGCTTCTGACCATGATCCAGAACCTGCGGGAACCCAGCCGCAAGGCCACCCGCGCCGCCGGCGAGTTCGGCGACACCCGCGGCTGGACCGTGCGGACCTCGCACAACATCTACGGCGGCCACGGCTGGAAGTGGAACAAGCCCGGCAGCGCCTGGTACGCCCAGCACCTGTGGGAGCACTATGCCTTCGGGCAGGACAAGACGTACTTGAGGAAGATGGCGTACCCGGTGCTCAAGGAAGTCTGTGAGTTCTGGCAAGACCGCTTGAAGAAACGCGAGGACGGGACGTTGGTCGTCGCCGGCGGCTGGTCGCCCGAGCACGGGCCGACGGAGGACGGCGTATCCTACGACCAGCAGATCGTCTACGACCTGTTCACCAACACCATCGAGGCCGCCGATGCGCTCGGTATCGACCGGCAGCACCGCGACAGGATTGCCGACATGCGCGAGCGGCTCTTGAAGCCGGCAATCGGCAAGTGGGGGCAACTCCAGGAGTGGGAAACCGACCGCGACGACCCCAACGACCATCACCGTCACGTTTCCCACATGTTTGCGGTCTTCCCGGGAAGACAGATCTCGCCGGCGGCGACGCCGGAGTTGTCCGCCGCGGCGGTGAAATCGCTCGAGGCGCGCGGCTCCGAAGGCGACGTGGGGTGGAGCAACGCCTGGAAGACCGCTCTCTGGGCTCGGCTGCTCGACCGTGAGCAGGCCTATGGGTATTACGCCCGCCTCCTCGGCCGCAACGCCTTTCCCAACTTCTTTAACGCCTGTTGGCCCGGCAGGACTTTTCAGATTGACGGCAACTTCGGCGGGACCGCCGGTGTGTGCGAAATGCTCCTCCAAAGCCACGCCGGCGGGGTGCATCTGCTGCCATCGCTGCCGAATGTCTGGGCCGCCGGAAGCGTCAAAGGCCTCCGCGCCCGCGGCGGCTTTGAGGTGGACATCGCGTGGAAGGACGGGAAACTCGCCGAGGCGACGATCCGCTCCGACCTCGGCCACGCGCTCCGCGTCCGCTACGGCGACAAGGTGACCGACTTCCGGCCCAAAGCCGGCGACGTGCTTTGCCTCGACGGCAGTCTGAAACCGTAGGGTGGGTGCCCACCCCGGCGGGTAGACTTTGCGCCCACGCCGCACGTGACCTTATGAATCAGCGTGGGTCCATAGGACCCACCCTGCATGCTCCGTCACTCTCCGGTGCCTTCCGATGCACGTCGCCGTGGCACGGCGTGCACAGCCACACGATGCGCAGGGGGTCGGTGTAATCGGGATGGTGGCGGTTGAGTCGCACCCCCTTGCCGCCTGCGCCGCATCGTTCGCAACGGTCTTTGCGGGGGAGAAGACCGGCCTCGACGGCCCAGTAGGAGGTGTTGCGGACGGCCTGTTTGAGCCGGCGGTCGGGTGTGCGGCGATAGGCGACGAGATAGTCGCGCCGCTTGCGGTTCTGCCGCCGGGCGTTGGCGCGGGCGTGTTCCAGGTTCTGCCGCCGCCACTGCCGCATGTACGCGGCCCTGCAGGCCCTGCATTGGCCCCTCCGGCCGCCGCGACAGTGCTTGCCGGGGGAGAACGCCGTCAGCGGCTTGACCCGGCCGCACGTCGTGCATCGTTTGACGGCGCGCTTGGGCATGGCGACTCGCCCCGGCCGCGGGCAACACGCCCGCTCCATAAAAGGATGGCGCGCTCCGATTTGCGCCCGTCTTGGAGGGTTGCCGGGTTAGCGGTGGGTGGCTAAGTGCTTGTGGCGCAAGGCGTTACGATTTAGGCGGGGTCCGGATTTTTCCCCCGAGGGGGGGTCGGGTTTTGGCCACTTTGTTCGCCGCGCCGAACTCTGGGCTCTGGGAGCCGTAGGGTGGGTGCAAGCACCCACCCTACCCACTGGTGTCCTGGACGTCACCGCCTTCGGAACCGATCGCGCGGGCCGGCGGCTGCGTTTCCTCTGGCACGCACCCCGATCCAGGCGTGCCATACAGCGTCCCGGGCGTCAGGGGACCGAGCCAGAGGAGGAAAGTGTCTCCAGTCCCCCGGGACACGCCGGGAATACCCGTCCCCGGAATTCTCCTGCGGCAAGACGTGAGCCCGCCAGCCTGTGCGCCATTGCGAAGCACATGCGGGGGCTTGGCGTAGTCACATCAGATTGTAGCTCTTCATGTCGGCCCTTGGGCGTTGCTTCAGCAACGCATGGACCGGCTCGAATGACGTGAGTATCTTCCGGTAATCGGGGTCGTCTTTCGACTGGAACACCGGCTGACCGCATTGCTGGGTGCCCCCGGCTTCCTTCGAGAGCGGTGCCAGGAGGAAGCTGTTGTTCTCCGGCTTCATCACCCGCGTGTAGAACTTGCGAGGGATGCCGCTCTTGTGGCAACCGGCACAACGCCGCGAGGCGACTTCCTTCAGGGTCGAATCGAGGTGAAGCGGCATCATCCGCCGGCTGCCCAGCCGGGCCTTGTGGTTCGACGACGAGGTGCCGTAGTAAGGGACGTTCAGGTCGATCCAGAGGTAGACCCTCCGCCGGTCCTCATCCGGCACGTTCACGCGAGGCTTTCCGTCCTTGTCGGGGTGGCCGCTTCGGATGATCTCGGCGAGTTTGCTGGCCGGACTCCCCCATCGCCGAGGCGCGATCTCGAGCACGTTGTGCCCCGCACCGTTGATCGTCCAGATCCATTCGACATACGGGCTCATGCCGCGGACCTTGTCATACTCGGGCCCCGACGGACTGCCGTGGAGGATCCAGTTCTGCTCGGCCTGCGTCCCGGTCCGGCACAGCACATCGTACGAGACGCTGAAGAAGTCGGTCATGTCGGCGGTCAGATCGACATTGCCGGGCTGCTCCTGCTCGTTGTGGCACTCGATGCAGTGCCGGTCGAGTACGCTCTGGACGACCTCCGGATAACTGAACCCCTTGACCCCCCAGGCGGGCGGCGTCAGGTCCTGGACGGCGCCGCGCATCGTATGCGGCGCGCCGCCGCGCGACGTGACGGCGTTGCGATCGGCGTGACATCCGACGCACCCCTGAACCTCGCCCGGCATCAGGTGGGTGAACGACCGCATGCGTTGCAGCGCCCGACCCTCTCGGTCCAGCGCGAGGAAGTAGATCGGCACTTCGGACGGGACCCTGAAGGCGGCGCTGCCGTCTGCCTTGACATCGGCGAAGCCCCAGACCTTCTTGGGGGCGTACGTCGCCCCGCACGACACCAACGGAAACTGGAAGCCGAACACTGCGATGTTTCGCATACCCGGGCCGTCCAGCCGTTTGTTGTTCTGCGGCGTGTGCGTGCTCTTCTCAATCTCCTGGACGACCGCAATCTGCTTGATCTCGCCTCGCTTCACGTCGGGTTCGAGGCCCTCGTAGACGTCTTGCACGTACACGGTCGCCCACTCGCCCGAGACGCTGCCGTCTTCCGGCAACGCGATGCTGCGGTCCCACGTGGTGCCGACCATGACGGGGGGCCGCTTCGTCGGGCGGATCGGCATCGGGCAGTAGTAGCCCATGCCCTCGGCCGGCAAGAGCAGCGAGACCGCGTTCCCATCGAAGTCGCGGAGTTGGATCGTGCCGCCCTTGGAACCGAGGAACCGCTCGGCATCGACGGCCAGGGGCTTCTCGTAGGTCCCCCGGACGCCGGTGTCGAGCATTCCGTTGCCCCACGGCCCGCCGCCGATTCGGTGGGCGTAGATGTCGATCTCCGGGGTGAGGTTCCTGACGGCCTCGCGGCCGTTGGCCCCCTTGGCGGGATCGATGGCGACGATGCCGCCCCGGCACGAGCCGTTGTGGTTGGTCGCCATCGCGATCACCTGGTTCGTTCCGGGGATGGGCTGGGCGTCCATAAACGTGCCCGGCGAGATCATCCGATTGCCGTAGAAGCCGCTGAGGCACGTGCCGTCGGGGTTGATCGTCCAGAGGCTCTGGATCGGGCATGCAGGGCGGTCGACGTATTCCCAACGGGTGTAGATGATCCGCCCGTCGTCGAGGACCGAAGGGGTGAAGTCCATCAGGTAATTGGCCGAGAGCCGTCTCTGCTTCGACCCGTCGCGCTCCATGCGATACAGGACCGGCGAGGTGACCACGTAACAGTAGGCGTAGGCGGGCTTGCGGTCCGAGATGAACGCGATGCCGCCGTCCGGCAACCAGGCCGGGTCAAGGTTGTTGTGCGGGCCGTGCGTGAGTTGCTCCAGGCCGGTGCCGTCGATGTTGATCCTGAAGATCTGGTAGTTGCTCTTCTCGTCCTTGTAACGCGAGATGTCTTCGATATGGGTGACCGGCCTCGAGCCGACATGCCCGCCCCGCCGCATGGCGAAGGCCACTTCCTTCCCATCATACGACAGATCGGCCGTGGTGATCATGCCCTCGCCGGCATCGAAGATGCACCTCGCGCTGTCTTCCTTCGACGAATAGATGTAGAGCCCGCCGCC
>DATKXP010000292.1:0-23468 GCA_035529015.1 Phycisphaerae bacterium
GAACCGGTACGTCCCCGGCTCGACATAGGCGCCGAAGTCGTCTTTCAGATCCCATGCGACTTGGGCTGGACCCGCAGACCGTGGGATGTCCGCCTCGACGTTCTTCACCCTGATACCTTCAGCATCGTCGATAGCGATGGCGCTCAAACCGTCTGTGGGTACCTCGTAAGTGATCCTGAACGGCTGCAAACCGTCGGCAGCGGCGGCGGCTGACGCGGTTACCGTGAAGCCGACCACAAGCAGGCAGCCTTGCCCAACCAGTAAAATGCCTTGCAGAACCCTGTTCATTTCCTGATCCTTTCCTGGAAAACGCTTATCTGCTCTCCAGCACGTACGGGACCTGAGAGAGAAGTGAGGGGGCGATAGTTCGGTCATGGACCTGGAGCGAGACGCCCCGACCGCGGCCCGACGGCGTCAACGGGTACAACGTCGCGCGCGGCACAGCGCCCCAGTCGGCCGGCAGCTTCCACGCGCGGTTCGTGCCGTCCCAACTGAAGAAGTAGATCTTCTGCTGCCCGCTCCACGTGTCCGGCCACATCCGGTCGTAGTCCACGGCGAACACCACGTCATCCTTCCAGGCCTTGAAGCCCTTGGCGATGCCGGGCGTCGCCCAGACGGCTTGGGTGCCGTCGCTCCACTCGGCCCGGATCCGGCCGGTGTCGACGGTGATGGTGTTGGCGCCCGCGCGGAGCTTCACCGTGCCGAAGTCCACGACCGGCCAGTCACCGGTGATCGGACGGTACCCCACGCGTTTGATGGAGGTGTTGCGGTGGAACTCCCCGTTCACGCACACGTTCAGTTCGCCATCGTGGTCCTGCGTGTTCAGCCGCAGTTTCAGGCCGTAATCACCCGGCTCGGTGATCTCGATGGTCAAGTTCAGGCTCGAGCCATACTGCATGCACACCGAGCCAGACTTGATCGCGCCATCCCGTGTCCAATCGGTGACGAACTTCTCGGCTTCGAGGATGACCTCTCTGCCCGCGGGGCCGGCGAGTATGGCTTTGTCGAAGTGCCAGCCGAGGTCTGGCGATCGGCTGACGCGCACGTTGCGTTTGCCCACATGGTAGAGTTCCTGGATGCTGATCAGGTAGAAGTTGTTGACGAGGTCGGCCCAATCGCCGCGCCAGGTTGCGCCGGTGCCGGGGATGTCGAACTCGTCCTTGCCGGTGCGGATGCAGATGTGAGCCGTCTCGAGGCCCGGCATCTTCTTGCTGCTGGTCTTGCCCGCCAGCAGGGCGGCGTAGTGCTCGCGAACGCGCGCCAGGTGGCCGGGCGTGCTGGCGATCGGCGAGACGGCGAAGGCGCCCGGCGACCCGAAGGTCTGCTCAACCATCGGCAGGACAACACCGCCGCCGTCGACTACCTGGTAGTCGTCGTCGGACCAGCCTTGCCCGTGGTACCAGACGTAGCCGGCCCGCTGCACGCCTTGCGCGTTGGTGCCGAGAAAGCGGCGACGGCCCTCGGTGCCCACATCGGTGCCCTTGCTGTGCAGGTAGTCGGCGATGGCCTGCATGCCTTCGATCTGCGTCTCTTTGCTGCCGCCCAGCGGACCGTCGGGAAAACCGGTCGAGAAATTGCCCCCGCCCGCGTTGAGTACGTCGAGATAAAGCATGGGTGGCGCAAAGGGCAGACGGCGATAGAAGTCGTCGATCATCTCTTTCGCCAGTCCACTGGCCCAGAAGTTCTTGTAGTTCACCAGCGCGAAGATCTGCACGGGATCCAGCGGCTGGCCGGGCTTTGCGCTCGAGTATTTGTCGATCTCGAGAGGGACGAACGGTTCGCCATCGCGTCGGTTCGTCTCCTTGCTCCAATTCCGGCGGTAGATCGACTTGGTTTCGACGAGTTTCTGGAAGAACGCACGCGACTCGGAGTAATCACGCAGGCCGATGTTCACGTCGGTCAGGTTGAGGTGAAATCCGGTGTGAACGTTCGACTTCTCCTTCGCCCGCGCCATGAACGCGGCGAGTTTCTCAAAACTCCCCGCGCGAAACGTCGCCCGATTCCAGTACGGCCAGACCCCGTCCCAGTTCCATGCCCCGGGATGATCGTGGCCGATCAAGCCGGCGACGATGGTGATCTGCGGTACGGTGCTGTCGAGCAGGTTGGCGACGATCGCGTGCCCCTCTTCGAGCTGCGGCAACACATCGGCTTCGTCCGGCGTCGAGACGCGGAAGACATACGCGCCCTTCGCGTACCAGGCCGGCGGCCGCGCCTGGGCCGGAACGGCCGTCGGCTCAGCGGCCGATACGGCGCTGCCGGCCGCGAGCATGGCCGCCAACAACAATGCAAACATCGGAGCTAGGTTCATGGTCATCTCCTGTCTGGTTTCCTTGTGTTAGTGTTGCCTTCCTTCACCCTGCCCGTCGGCGGCAGCTCGACGGCGTCGAAAACCAGCCCGCGCAGGCCCGTCATCCCCGCCCCAGCGATCCAGGGCGTGATGGAGATGTCGAGGATTTCCCCGGCGCCGGCGTTCGTGATGTCGAAGAAGTACCAGTCCGGAAGGTTATAGCCGCTGGTTCCCAGCGCCTTCTGCCACACCCCGTTCAGCCCGATCGAGCCGGGCTTCTGCCTGTCCCCGCGGTCAACCAGGACGCCGATGCGGATGACGAGACCACGCGCCTTGCCGTCAAGCGTGATCCGGATGACATCCTGCGTGGTTTGGCCGGGATTCCAATGGTACCACAACGTCCCGTTGACCACGTCATCAACAGCGGTGCCGATCCCCCGTGACGCGTCGTCGAGCGTTCCGGCCCCGCCCGCATCGATCTTCCACCTCCCCGGTGCGCCGCCGTTGGCGCCAAGAATTCTGACGGAGGCAATGCCCGGCGCTGGAGTGTTGAACGTTGCGTACGAAGAACGGGTGCCGGTGGAGATCGTGCCCTGGAATGTTCCGGTCGCCGCCTGGGTTACGGCCGCGCCAGACTGGCCGAACATGATGTAGCCGTCCGCACCGTAGGCGTTGGGATGGCCGGGCAGGGTGAACGCTTTCGTGCCGTTGGCGGTGGAGCGGAAGTCGCTCTTGTCGCCCGTGGCAGGATCAGCCCCCCACGTCCCGGAATTATTGCGGCTGATTTCCGCCCCGACATACGTGACGGCCGCCGCTCCCGCTGCATTCGTTCGGCCGGCCGTCCACTTCGAGACCCTGTCCGAGCCGCCGTACTCGTAGGCTCCGGCGTCGGGCGCCGCACCAACGTAGCCGTCCGTGATGCCGGCGATCACCTGGCCGTAGTCTATTGCCGGCGAATTGCTCTGGAGTTGGAAGTGGTCCACTGGTCTCGCAACCGATGCGAGATCGTTCGTGGAGAGGTTCTTCGCGAGGTCCGTGCCCACCCACTGATCTTTGTCCGAGAGGTCGTTGTAGACCCTGATGTCCGTCAGTCCGGCGTCCCCGTGCGTCGCCATGGCGGTGTTCCGGTTCCACCAGAGGGTGTTGTTGAATATCCGGTGGCCGATGACAGGTTTTATGTTGGCCTTACGAGATTGGCCAAGCCTGATCCCGTCGAGGCAGTTCCAGATGACATTGTGGTGGGCGACGTAGTTCTGCGTGCCGTCGTCAAGGTAGATGCCCGGCGCCGCCGGCCAAGCAGAGGCGCCGTTGTCGTGAATCCAGTTGTAGGCGATCTCCGTGCCCTGACCGTCGTGGTCATGTGTGTAGAGGTGCCCGCCGTCTTCCGTGAAGAGCATGCAGAGGCCCATGTCGTTGTTCCTGATGGTACCGGCCGTGCCTCCGAGGAAGATGATGAAGCGGCCCGCATTGTACATGGTGTTGCGCTCGATCACGTTGTGATCGCCCAGGAGTGCGACGCCCGCCGCGTACGTTCCCACGTAGTTGATATCGTGAAGCAGGCAGTTCCGCACGGTGTTGCGGGAGCCCTCGAGCCTGATGAGGGAACCGGCGCTGTACGCGACGGTACTGTTCTCGATCAGGTTGCCAATCCCCGACACATGGATTCCACCCGCCTGGCTGTAGCCGCCACCGGAGGGAATGAGCGTATAGTGGCTGAGGTACCTGAACTCGCAGCCGTCGATCGTGCAGTTGCTGCCGGTCATGTCGACGGTGCCGGAGAAGAAGTCGAGCCCGCTCAGAACGATGTACGACCGGTTGCTCAGGTCGGCGACGAGATCGCGCCTCTTCGCTTCGACCAGGAGCGTCGAGGGGTTTGCGTCGTCCGGCGCCCAGAGGTACAGCGTCCCTTTCTCATAGTGCCATTCGGTGGCGGCGTCGAGCGCGCCCAGGACCCCCGTCACGTAGCCCGGGCCGGTGCCACTCTTCCAGGGGCTCGATTTCTCCGTGACCGTGAGCCGGCCGGGTTCAGAGGCCACGATCTTCGCGCTCAAGGACGTCCACCGCGACCCAACCGATCCCCAGAAGAGGCCGCCGTTCCAGAAACCGGCGGGCTGATTGAATTCGGAGCAGTCGATGTAGTCGTTGGCCCCGGCGCTGACCGCTGCCAGCGTGGGATCCAACAGGTCGAGCCCCGTGTTGGGGTGGCGGGCCTGGATCATCATCAGTCTGTTCACGAAGACCTGGTTCTTCCCTTCTCCCATGTCCCAGCCCATAGCCGCCTTGTAGATGTGGCCATTGTGCACCGTCCAGCCGCTGACAACATCGGCTCCGTTCACTACGGCCTCTTCGCCTTGGTAGGCCGCGAAGGTTATCGGCGCCCCGTCGCGTCCGGAGTTTGCGGGGCGGATCGTCTCGCGATACGTGCCGGCGCGGAGGTAGCACGTGTCGCCGGCGACCATGATTCCCGCCGCCTTCTGAATGGTCTTGAACGGCCGCGCCAGGGTCCCCGGGTTGGAATCCGCGCCATCCGGCGCGGCGTAGTACTCCGCCGCACACGCCGACAACGGCTGAAACGCCAACAGGGCCAACAGGGCCAACAGCACCAGGCATGGGGTGCCAAACAAACCGGTACAAGACTGTAATCGACCATTCATTATTTTCGCTTGCCCGGGACTGTACTTTACCTTGTGTTGCTCACTCAAAGACAGTAGTACGAACAGGCTGATCGTTCTCATTTCTTTCTCCTCTATTGCTCGAAGCTGGAAACGGGGTCGGTGTTAGTTCTCCGGGACGAGGATGTACGGCACTTGTGGCAGGAGCGCGGGGCTGATGGTGCGATCCGTGATGGCGAGCGGCACGGCCTTCCCGCGGCCATCCGGCGTCAACGGGTACAACGTCGCGCGCGGCACCTCGCCCCAGTCGGCCGGCAGCTTCCACGCGCGGTCGCAGCCGTGCTCGCTGTAGAGCAGGATGCGCCGTTCGCCGCTCCAGGTGTCCGGGCAGAAACGATCGCCGTCCCGGCCAAGCGTGACCTCGTCGTGCCAGGCACGGAAGCCGCCGTCGAGCGTCCACTCGGCCGCCACCCCGTCGCTCCAGCGGGCAAAGATGCGCTCGCGGACCAGGCGCAAGCGGCGGGCGCCCGCCGGCAGGGCCAGGGGATGGTCGCCATAGTGGCTCCAGTTGCCGGTGTCCGGCAGTTCCACCCGCCGCATCGGCTCGTCGCCAACGCCGACTCCGAGCACGGCGCCACCGACCGAGGCGTAGCGGATGTAGGCGGTGCACGGCGCCGGCAAATCGAGCGCGAACTCGACGCCGTTGCCCAGCGCCGCGTCCACGTCGGTCACGGTCTGGCCGCCGCTGGCCCAGGCATCCGCGACGACGCGCGCGCTGCCGAGCAACCGGGCCGATTCGGCCTCGAGGACACGCAGGTTCCCGTCCGGCAGGCGCACCGTCAGCGCATCCAGCCGCGCCCGCCCCTCGACCGCGTCGAGCCGGTCCCAGGTCGGCCCGCCGGGCAGGCGCTCGGCGCCGCAGCCGATGTGGTAGAGCTCCGGCGCCACAGTGAGGTGGAACTGGCGGACCAGGTCATCGACCGCACCCCACTCCCGCAGACCATCGACTTGCGGACTCCGCAACGGATCGACAAAGGCGCCGGTGACCGCCTTTCCGTCGTCGGCCATCGGTTCCCAGCCGCGCTTGATCAGATCAGGGACGCTCTCGCCGCACTGGAGATGGTAGCCGCCCTGGTTGCCATAGACGTGCATGGGCTTGCCCCCGCGGCGCACACAGGCGCCCATGCCAAAGCCGGATCCGATCTGGCCATAGTCATTGCGCGAGAGCCCGCCATGCGACCAACTGTAGCGGATGGGCGGATGGTCGTGTTCGATCAGCCGGTCCGGGGATTCGCCGGCCACTTCGCTGCCACAGTCGCGGATGTACTTGACGATCGCCCGAATGCCCGCCATCTGACTGGCCTTACTGCCGCCCAGTTCGCCGTCGGGGTAGCCGGGATGAATGCACCAGCCGAGCGGCCCGAGCACGTCCACGTAGAGCAGCGGCGGCAGATAGGGCAAGCGGCCGAAGAGCCCGTCGATCTGTTCCCTGGCCAGACCGGAGTCCCAAAACCGCTGATAGTTGACCATGGCGAAGATGTCCGAGGCGTCGCCCTCGGGAATGGTTTGCGGGATGTACGGCAGCCCGAACCAGGGCTGGGCGTTGAACCCCTGCGGCCGCGCGTAGATCGCCTTGGCCTCGACGAGCCGCGCGAAAAAGGCGCAGGTCTCGGGATAGAGCCGCAGGCCGGCGTTCACGTCGGTGCAGTTGACGTGGAAGCTGATATGGGCGCGGTGCTGGTCGCGCATCGCGACCATGAAGCGCGCGAGTTCCTCCCAGCCGCCGCCGATCCGCCAGGTCAGCCGTTGCCAGTAGGGCCAGATGCCATCCCAGGGCAGCCGGCCTTCGTCGGCGCCGATGGCGCCGGAGAGGATGACGATGTGCTCGACCGCATGGTCAAGCCGGTTGGCGACGGCGGCGATCGTCTTCGTCCCCTCGACCAGGGAGTCGGCGCGGTCAGCCAGGCACAGCTTCCAGATGAAGGTTCCGCGGGCCCAGGCAGGGGCAAGGGACCGATCGCCCGTCGCCGTCAGCGCACTTGCCAGCTGCGTATATATCAACGTCCCACCCGCAGCTTCACGATCCGCTGGTTGCCGGCATCGTAGACCACGGCGCGCGCGCCTTGGATGTCGACGAGCGTCGGCCGGTCCAGCTCGGCCAGCCCGTCGCCGCGCCGGTCGGTTGTGCCCACCTGGGCCAGCGGCACGCCGCCGTCGGCAGCGAAGAGCAGGATGCGGTAGCGATCGGTGTCGGCGACCAGCAGACGCTGGCCATCGCAGGCGATGTGGATCGTGGCGCCAAACTTCTCCGCGGCATCGCCGCCCCAACTGTTCCACCGGGCGGTCTCCTTCCAACCTTCGCCTTCCTTCACCAGCGTGGCGATCTGCCCGTCCACGACCGCGAGCAGGGTGGTGTCGTTCCGGCGCGCCAACCCGGTCAGGGCCTTGACCGGCTTGGACCAGGTGAAGGATACCGGCCCCAACGCCTGGTCGGCCTTGCCGTCGGCGTGCAGGCGCAGGACCAGGGCGTCCGTGGGCGTGGCCAGGCTGAGCAACAGCCAGCCCTGGCCGTCGGCGACCGCAACGGCAGGCTGCAGTGAACCGCCTTCGGCGCGGTTGACCCAGAGGGCGGTCGTCCCCGCCGCTTGCTTGCGGTCGTCGACCCACATGAAGGGCTTGCTCTCCTCGAGGCGTTCGCCGCGGTACAGGAATATCGCGAACGCGGTCATGTGGCCCCAGTTGTCGATGCGGGCCAGCAGCTTCGAGCCGACATGGACGATCGGGCTCTTCAGGCTCAGGCCCGCCTTGTCGACCGCCGCGGGGAAATCATCGGGCCGGCTGGTCCAGGCGAAGGCCTGCTGGTCGGCGATCACCGTGCCGTTGGCGTTCACCGCCAGGGTGTCGCACTGCCGCACGCTGGTCAGGCGCGCCGCCAACCGCATCGGGCCGAGCGTGTCGGGCCAGGTCGCGAAGAAGATGCCGCCATCCGCGCCGCCGACGGCATAGACGCCATCGCCGCAACGCACGATCCCGCGCGCCACCTCCAGCTCCGGCCGCCAGTCGCCGCCGCCGCCGATGACGTTGCCGTTTTGCGCGCCGAGAAGCGTGCCCGGCGCCGGCTCGAACTGGGCATTGAGGTGAGCGAGAAAGCCACCCCCTCCCTGGAAGAACCCGCCCTCGCCATCGCCTTGCAGGAACGGCGCGGGGGCCCGGACTCGGGGCACCATGACGTGCTGGCCGCTCAACGGGCGCGGCCAGCCACCCGCGGTCACCTCGCGTCCGGCCACGAAGCTTCGCAAGAGTCCGCTATCGGCGCCGTCGGCTCGGGTGCCGACCAGGATGACCCCGTCCGGCGTGCTTTCAACCAGCCAGGCATCGGGCGTGTCGGCCACCGTTTCGAGCTTCCCGTCGACCGGATCGACCCAGACCAGCTTGCCCTCCATGGTCACTGCCGCCAGGCGCCCTTTGCAGGGCGTGCGCGCCAACAACCGCAGCTTCACCCCCAACGGCTGGAAGGCGGTGCCGGGGGCGGCCTCCAGCGACAAGGTCGCCAGCGCGTCCCCGGCGCGGAGCACCAGGAGTCCGCCGACCAGCGTGAGGGTGTCGTACCGGTCGGTGCTGGGCGGGGCGGGGAACTGGGCCAGCATGCGGCCGTCGCGGGCCAGCCGGCTCACCCGATCAGCGGCCATCCGGGTCCAGAGCGTACCCCGGGGATCGAGCACCACCCCGCAACCGACCGGGTGCTCCCCGTCGCTCCCGCCGCCCTGGCGGATCAGGGATGGCCCGAACTCGCCGGGATTGCCGATCACCCCGACCGGTTGCAACAACGGTTCGGCGCCAACGGCGGCCGTGATCGCGGCGGCGAGGCAAATCGTCAGCAGTGTAATGCGCAGTAGGATCGTCATGGTTTCACCTCCCGATTGAACTGGACCGTGCCCCAGGCGTTGGGCTGGAGCATGATTTCGCCCGGCACATCGTTGACCAGGCCGGTGTTCTGGTTCGACCAGTATGAGCGCAGCCCGGTGATCAGCCCGGCGGCATCGCCGTAGAGGACGCCGAAGTCGGCCCGGTACGCCTTCCCCGGCGCCGGCTTGAGTCCGAGCTCGGCCAGCGGAATCGCCGCTTCCACGATGTAGCCCGTCGTGCCGGCGGCGTTGCGGCCGACGGCGACGTTGAGCTTCGCCGACGCGAGCCGCTTCACCACGTCCACGTTCTCGGTCCGCCAGGGCGAACTAAACGGCACCGGCTGTTTGGTCCCGGGAACGCGGTGCCGGTACAGAATCGCCACCGGCTGGCCCTTGAACGGCGCAATGAGCAAACGCAGATCGCCCGGCACCGGCGCCGTCCGGTTTGGCAGGGCGGACGGATCGGCGCCGAGTTGCAGATCGACCGAGTCGCCGGTCTTGAAGAGCAGGTTCTCGTCGTCGCCGCCGTTCTTCCACGGCGACGGGTCCTCGACCGACCAACGGACGTACAGGTTGACGTCGTCCCAGGCGGCCTGCACCGCCACGGGGAGCGTCCCGTCCTTGTTCCAATTCACCCCCGCCGGATCGGGCCAGCCGGTGCCCTTGCCGTCGAGGGCTGGCGGCGCGGCGATAAAGGGGATCTTGGCCCGCCGCGGCGCCGCGGCGCTCTGGGCGGCCGTGTGCGCGCGGCGTTCGGCGGCTTCGATCTGCTGGGGCGCGATCTTCAGCGTCCCGCCCGGGCCGCGCACGATGCTGTCGAACCCGTCGAGGCGGAAGATCCGGTAGTCGGTGTGGCCGCTGATCAGGTAGTACCGGCCGTCGCTGCCGCGGCCGAAGAACCCGCCGAACACCTCGCCGCCAATGAAGTAGGCGTCGACCGGGGCACCCGACCGCACGTCGCGGAACATCTCGTCGAGATAGAACCCGTCGGAGGTGATGACGAAGAAGCGCCCGTGGTTGCCGTTCATCACGAACACGTCGTCGCGGCCGCCGGGGAGCGGCGCGTTGCCGAGGAAGAACAGCGCGCCCTGGAGCTGGCCGGGCTTGGGCAACGGGGCCCCGTGCGAACCGTGCACGCCGTGCCAGTGGTTTGGATAGGTCCAGAGCGGTTGCCCGGCGGCGCTGTAGGCCGTGAGGGGGTCGGCATTCACGAACAGCCGGCCGGCGCGGTCGGTCAGGGCGGCCTCGTTCAGCCACCACCGGTTGGGGTCGATCACGGTGAGCGCGGACTGCCGCTCGGCGAGGGGCCGCCAGCGCGGCGCGCCGGACGGATGCCAGCCGGTCAGCGGCAGGCGCATGACCGCCTGTCCCTGGCCGCTGCCCTCGATGCGGACCGGGCAGACGATGTCCAGCGTCTCGGCGTCCACGCCCCAGTACCCGGCGGCATCGCAGCTGGCGAACTCGAGTTCGTCGGCCTGCATCGCGCCGTCACCGTTGACATCGCTCCAGACGAAGAACTCGCCGTTGTGTGGCCAGCGGCCGTCGTGCAGGCGCGTCCTCCGCTTCTCGGGCGTGTCGTACCCGCCTTGGGTGTAGAAGGTCTCCAGAAACACCGGCGGGATGTGCCCGCGCTGCTCGAAGCAGAACAAATGGGCCGAGCCAAACCGGCCCAGCAGTTTGCCGCTGCCGTCAGGCTGCAGCTCGACCAGGCTGTTGCAGGCGCCGAAGCCGAGCAGAAAGGTCCGGCCGTCGCGCCGCAGGAACCGCCAGTGCATCGCCTGCGGCATGACCGCGTCGTCGCGGAACAGAACGCTGCTGGGGTGCGCCGTCTTCGCCGCCAGGTCCACCTTCCAGACGCAGCCCAGACCGACGAACCGCGTCGTGTCCTCGCTATCGAACCCGCTGCCGGAGGCGCCGTAGGCGGTCGAACCGAACTTCTCCTTGGCCACCCGGGCGGTCTTCAGATCCCAGGCCAGCACGCGCTTGGGGTTGAACCGGTCCTCGGTGACCCACAGCCAGCCGTTGCCGGCGACCGCCAGCGCCAGCGGGTTGACCATCCGCGCCGGATCGTACTGGCCGGCATACGGCCCGCCCGGCTTGCCGAGGCGGCCGACCTCCTTGCCGCTGGTGGCGTCGAGGATCACGATCTGCTGCGTCGCCTCGTCAACCAGATAGAGCCGTCCGTCGCCGCCGGCGGTCATGGCGCCCGGCTGGAGCGGCCCGGCGGCGCGGATGGTCACCGGCTTTTCCTGCCCGGGCGCAAACCGCAGCAGGGCGCCGCCGCTGACCGCGAACCAGGTCCCATCCGGCAGGCCGGCGAGCGCACCCGGGTTCTGGAGCGGAATCTCCTGGCGTTTCTCGCCGGTGACTGCGTCGAGGACAATGACCGACTGCGTCTCGCGCAGCGCCACGAGGACGAGCTTGCCGGCCACGGCGAAGCCGCAGAGGTTGTATTCCTTCCAGTTGACCTGCGCCCAGTTCTCGTGCCGGCGCGTGCGGTCCTCCCCTGCTGGCGCCTGCCACACGACCACGTCCAGCTCCTTGCCGTAAGGCAGGAAGTCCGCCACGTTCCGGCGGCGGACGGCGACCCGCTGGCCGTTGTCGGCGGCGGCGTAAAACAGGGCGTCATCCGCCGCGAGCAGGAGCTTGTCGCCGGAACTCCCGGCCCAGGTGCTCTGCCGCTTGATGCCGTCGAGGTCCAGCAGCGCGCCTTGCACGCCCGCCTCGGACACCGGGCTCTGCACCCAGACCCGGTCGCCGGCGGCCGCCACGGCGGTGTAGCAACTGTGGTCCGGGCCCCACATGTCGGTGCCGCTGCCGGTCCGCCACGGCGGATCGGCGTCGCCGCTGGCGTAGGAAAAGAGATACTCGGGCACGATGCCGGCATGGTGCAACGACCGCCAGCGGTATTCGCCCGGCGCCACCGGCGCGCCCGCGTCGTCCAGCAGATCCCACTCGACGGCGTGCGCGCCCTTGGCATAGGCCGCTCCGCCGATCAGGTTGCGCACCCGTTTGCCGGCGGCGTCCTCGATCACGATGGTCGCCTTGCCGTCGAGCGGCTGCTGGAAGGCAATCTCAACGCGCACACCGCGGTCGGCGACGCGCTGGGCATAGCCGGCCAGGTCGAACGGCAACCAGTCGGCCGGCAGCTCGGAAAACGGGGCGTGCAACGCGCGGCCATCGGTGTGCCGGTAGCGCGCCCGGTAGAGCGGTTGCGCGTACGGACCACCGTCGAAGACCACCGCGCAGGCCAGGCGCAGCGTGGCCCACTCGGCCGGGGTCTTCGCGATCCCGCCCGGCGGCACTGTGAAGACCGCGCGCCAGCCGCCGGGCCGGCCGGTTTTGGCCGCGGTTTGCGGCCCGAGGACCATCTTGCCCGCCGCGGCAACCCCGAGCGTCACCGCGGGCGGCACGGTGGCGCCGGGGACCGCCTGGACCTCGACCGCCACGCCGAGCGCGTTGCCGGCGTGGCGGACCGCGATGCGCACCGGACTTTCGATGCCGCTCGAGACCGGCTCGAACTCGGCCTCTGTCCAGGCCGTGGCCGCCTGGGCGGACAGCGCCGCGCCGAGCCACCACATCGCCACCGCGAGTACGGCCGCGCTGCGTGGGATCGGAATTCGGACAGGGTTCATGCTTGTCTCCTTGTTGTTGCAGTAAAAAATTCAGCCGCGTTGTGCGCCTGCCGGCTTACTCGAAGATCAGGCGGCCCCAGTTCTTGGGCTCGAGTTGCAGTTCCGCCACCTCGTCGGCGACGATGCCGGTGGCCTGGTTGTTCCAGTAACTCCGCAGCACGGTATCCTTGCCGGCGGCATCGCCGAAGGTGGCGCCGAAATCGCCGCTCAAGGTCAGACCCGCGGCAGGTTTCAGTCCAAGCGCGGCCAGCGGGATAGCCGCCTCGACCACGTAGCGCTTGCCTGCCGCGTCCACCTTGACCTCGATTTTCGCGTCGGCCAGCGTCAGGACGCTGTCGTACTCGACGCCGTCGCGCCAGACCCCGGAGAAGAACTTCTTCGGCGCCTTCTCCTTGGCCACCGGGCGGTAGACCACGGCGGTCGGTTTGCCGTTGAGGTTGCCGATGGACAGGCGCAGGTCGCCGATGACCGGCTTGTCGCGCTTGCTGTCGGCCTTCGAATCGGTGCCGAGTTGGAAGTCGATCGTGTCGCCCATGGCATACATCTGGGCGGCTTCACTGGCGCCGTTCACCCACGGGGTGGCGTCGTTCACCTGCCAGGCGAGGTAGAGATTGGAGTCGTCCCAGGCGATGGCCGCCTCGATCCGGTCCGCGGCGGTCTTCTGGAACACCAGCGGCTCCTTGGTGTTGAAGTCCTTCTTCAGGTCGCCGGTGAAGGCCACCGCGCCTTTCTTCGCCACCACCATCCGCGTGCCGACACTGGCCTGCAAGAGCTTGTCGCGGATCGCGTTGGCCTGGGCCAGATCGCCCTGGGCCACCGTCAATTTGCCACCGGGCAGCTTGCGGACGCTGTCGAGCCCGACGACGCGGGAGTTGATGAAGGCGGTCTTGCCATGCTGGACATAGAGCTGGCCGTCCTTGGCGACGGCCATGGAGCCGCCGAAATCCTCGGCTCCCATGCCTGGTGGCACGGTGTCCATGATCGCGCCGGGCACGGCCGGGTCGGGCCAGCGGATCTTGAGCACGTCCGCCTCAAAAAGCTTGGTCAGGTAGAACCCTTCACCGGTCAGGATGTGCCACTCGCCCTTGTCGGTGGCGATGACGAAGATGTCGCCGATCGGCTCGGGCAGCCGGCCGGTGCCGAGGATGTCGTAGGCGGCGCGGATCATGCCCACCTGCGGCGGCGGCGCTGCGTGGCCGCCGTGGACGCCGACGTAGTTGTTCGGGTAGCTCCAGAGCAGCTTGCCGGTTTCGATGTCATAGCAGGGGAAATCGGTGTGAATCTGGCCGTAGGGACCGTTGTAGAGCACGAGGCGGCCGTCCTCCGAGCCGCAACTGCGCGAGCAGCCCATGCCGACGCCGCGGCGCCCCCCCGTCTCGTCAGGCGCCGGCAGACGCGTCGCCTTCGTCCCGTCGTAAAGCGGTGCGCCGCAGGCCGTCCAGCCGGTGGGCGCTAGACGATAGTCGCCGCCGTAGAAGATCATGGTCTGGGTCATCGGCATGTACCAGTTCGAGATCCACATGCCGAGTTCCAGTTTGTACTCGCGGACTTCGTCGGGCTGCTCCTGCTGGTCGTCGTTGGCGTCGGACCAGAGGCGATATCCGGCGAGCTTATCCAAGGCATCAAAGCGGGCACGCAACTTGTACTGCCCTGCCCCAAGGCGCTCGTAGATGAACACCGGGTTGAACCCACCCCAGCCGCCGCCGATGGCCACGTAGAGCCGCCCCGCGGGGCTCCGGCCAAACCGGGTGGTGTGCATCGCGCCCCGGTGGAAGACACCCACGCAGGAGGCTTTGCCGGTCTTCTCATCCAGCCGCCATTCGCAGCCGGCGCCGACCATGGTCAGCGGATCGTCGGGCGAGATGGCCCCGCCGCTCGCGCCGTAGGTGGTGGGACCGAAGAACTCCTTCTCGAAGCCGCCGGTGGCCGCGTCCCAGCGGGAAATGCGGCGCGGGGCTTCATCGTATTCCATGACCCAGAGCTTGCCTTTGGGATCGACCTGGATGCCGGCGACGAACCGCATCCCCGAGGCATCCCAGAGCCCGAGCAGCGGCCGGCCGCCGGCATTGCCGATGGCGCGAAGCGGCTTTCCGGTCTTGTCGAAGACCTTGACTTGGTTGTCCGGGTCGCCCGTGCCGACGTAGATGTTGCCCTCCTTGTCGCCGGTGACGCTGCGCGCGTTCTTCACGCCCTTCACCACTTCGGCCAGCGCCCCGGTCTCCGGATCCACCGTCGACACGCTGCCGCCGCTATGGACAAGGTAGAGCTTGCCGTCGGCTCCGAGCTTGAGATCCTGGGGATCGGCAACATTGATGCGCTGGAGAACCTTGCCGGTCTTGGCGTCGAGCACGAAGACCATGTCGCCCGAGAGCTGAACCTTCTTGTCCCAGTTCGTCTTGCTGCCGCAGCTCAGGAAGAGCTTGCCGCGGGTGACCGCCATGCCGGTGGCGGTCGGTTCCAGGGTGCTCCCGGCTTTCTTCACCTCGCCGAGAATGGGCGTCAGCCCCAGCGCCGCGTCCTCGCTGCCTTGCCAGTTCGAGTACTCTCCCTTGGCGGCGTCGAGGCGATAGACCACGTTCCCCTGGCCCAAGTCGTAGACGTAAACGATGCCGTCACTCACGGCCAGCAGCGAGGCGCCGCCGAACCCACCGCGTTTGTGGCGCCATTTGACGTTGCCGTCGAAATCCGCGCAGACCACGGCCTGGCCCGCCTCGGCGAAGGCCCAGCCCAGGTACACGCTCGCGGCGTCTGCCGCCACCGAGATCGGCGGCGCCATGTCGCCGCCCCAGTTGCCGCCGGGCGAGTCGAATGGAGCCTTGCCGGCGTTGTGCGCCCAGCCGACCAGGCGCAGGCCGATGCCGGTGTGGTAGATCGCCTCCCAACTGTAGTCGCCCGCCGGCACCACCTCGCCGGGCTGCATGTGGCTCATGCTTGTCAGCCCGTCCCAGAGCAGCTCATGCTTGCCCTTGGCCAGGAAGTTGGCGGTCAGCAGGTGCCGCACGACCTGCCCGTCGGCGTTCTTGATGTTCAGCGAAACGTAGCCGTCTTCCGGCAGGTCGAGGTTGATTTTGGCGAAGCCCTCCATCTTCTTCACTTCGAAGAGCCCGGTCCAATCGACCACCGGCACCCTGTTCTGCATGGTGACTTTGAACTCGCGGTTGTCGGCCAGGCGCAGCGGTTGCGGCGCGACCTTGCCGGCCGGCATAAAGGTGCCGTAGCCCCAGCAGTTCACGGCACTGAAGGTGAAGACGCGGTCGGGCACGATGCCCGGCCGGAAGATATCCTTGAGCGTGATGCGGAACTTCGCGCTAGTGTTGAAATTCGGCTCGACGGAAAAGGCGATGCGCTCGCCGGTTTTGGGCGTGAGGCCGGCATCCGCCAGCAACTTCCAGGGGATGGCCATCTCCTGGACGTAGCCCTTTCCGTCCGGAGTGGCCAAAAACGCCTGCTGCGCCCCGAGCTTCTTCGCGTCGGCGATGAACTTGCTGTCACCGTCCGGCTTGCGCGGAAAGAGGAGGTCGATCACGTCCTTGGCGTCGCGGTCGCGCCAGGCGGTGACCCAGCAGACCTCCTTGCCGCCGATGCTGCTGCGCGGATCAGGTTTGTCGGGATAGAGGATGATGCGCAGTTGCAGGCTGTCGCCCGCAAACCCGTGATCGCCGGCGATCGAGCCGGGGTTGCTCATGGGCGTCTCGTCGATGAAGCGCGCCAATACGTAGAGATTGTCGGCATCGTACATGGTGTGAATCCACACCGCCATCTTGTCGCGCAGATTCTCGACGTCGCCACAGACAAAGACCCCGCCGGAGAGGTCCCAGTCGGCGACCTTGCCATCGATGGCCATCGCGCCCGGCGGCGGCAGAATGCGGATGCCGAGGTTCTCGGTTTCGGTAGCCTGCGCGGCTGTAGCTGCCAGCAAGCTCATTAGTGCGAACAGGCTGATCGATCTCATTTCTTTCTCCTCTAATGCTCGAAGCTGATCTTGCCCCAGTTCCTTCACGGGAAGCCGGGGGGCTGCGGTTCATTTTGTTTCCGGAACGAGGATGTACGGCACCTGTGGCAGGAGCTCCGGCTTGATCGTGCGGTCTGCGATCACGATCGGCACGCCTGTGCCGCGGCCGTCCGGCGTCAACGGGTACAAGGTCGCGCGCGGCACATCGCCCCAATCGGCCGGCAGCTTCCACGCGCGGTTCGTGCCGTCCCAACTGAAGAAGTAGATCTTCTTCTGCCCGCTCCAGGTGTCCGGCCACATCCGGTCGTAGTCCACGGCAAAGACCACGTCGTCGCGCCATACCTTGAAGCCCGTGTGCAATGCCGGTGTGCTCCACAATGCCTTTGTGCCGTCGCTCCATTCCGCCCTCACGTGCCCTTTATCCACGCTGATGGTGTTGGCGCCCTCTATGAGCTTCACCGTGCCGAAATCAATGGTCGGCCATTCATCTTGAGGAATCCAGCCTGTTTGGGGTTTTCTCTTGTGCTCTATGTGTTCTCCGTTGACGTAGATGTTCAACTCGGATGCGTCGAGCTTCAGTTTGAGGTTGTATTCGCCAGGCTCGGCGATATCGACTTTGAAGTCCAGCTGCCCGCTCTGGAGATTCACGTGCTTCCATGCCTGGAAGTTTGCGCGCATCCAGCCATGGAAGAAATCCTCGGCCTCGAGTACGATCTCTTTGCCTGCTGGGCCTGTGAGGATGCACTTGTCGAGGAGGGAACTGCCCCCGGGTGACTTTGCCACGCGCACGTTTCCCTTGCCCACGTGATACAACTCCTGGATGCTCATCAGGTAGAAGTTGTTGACAAGGTCGGCCCAGTCGCCGCGAAACGGGTTGCCCATGCCTGGGATGTCGAACTCGTCCTTGTCTGTCCGCATGCAGACGTGATCCGTTTGGAGGCCCGGCATCTTCTTGCTGCTCGTCTTGCCCGCCAGCAGGGCACCGTAGTGCTCGCGAACGCGCGCCAGGTGGGCGGGTGTGCTTGCGATCGGCGACACGGTGAAGGCGCCGGGCGAGCCGAAGGTCTGTTCGATCTCAGGACTGCCGCCGCCGGCCATCACGCTGTAGTCGTCGGCGGAGAAGCCGCCGCCGCCGTACGAGCCCGCACGAGGCACACCTTGCGCGTTTCTACCAAGGAAAGGCCGGTCGCCCTCGGTGGCCACGTCCGTGCCTTTGCTGTGCAGGTAATCGGCGATAGCCTGCATGCCTGCGATCTGCGTCTCCTCGCTGCCGCCCAGCGGACCGTCGGGAAAACCGGTCGAGAAATTGCCCCCGCCGGCGTTGAGCACGTCGAGATACACCTTGGGGGGCGCAAACGGCAGCTTCGCGTAGAACTCGTCGATCATCTCCTTCGCAAGGCCGCTGTCCCAGAAATTCTTGTAGTTCACCAGTGCGAATATCCCGATGGGGTCATCGCCATCGGGAATCTCGGTGGGGACGTATGGCGGTTCCTTGTCGCGCCGGTTGGTCTCCGGATTCCAGTCGCGGCGGTAGATCGATTTGGTCTCGACGAGTTTCTGGAAGAATGCACGCGACTCGGGGTAATCACGCAGGCCGATGTTCACGTCGGTCAGATTCAGGTGAAATCCGGTGTGGACGTTCGAGTTCTTTCTCGCCCGCGCCATGAACGCGGCGAGCTTCTCGAAGCTGCCCGCGCGAAACGTCGCCCGATTCCAGTACGGCCACAGCCCGTCCCAGTTATTGGCCCCGGGATGATCGTGGCCGATCAAGCCGGCGACGATGTTGATCTGGGGGATGCCGTCGAGCAGGCCGGCGACGATCGCGTGCCCCTCTTCGAGCTGCGGCAACACATCGGCTTCGTCGGGCAGCGACACGCCGAAGGTGCACGCGCCCTTCGCATACCACTTGGGAGCCGAATTCTCTGCCGCCGCAGACAAAGCGAGCGTAACGAACACAGGCAACAGGAGCGGAAGACGACACATTGGAACCTCCTCAATCTGTTTACATCAGCAATGAAACCGTCTGACCAGTACACGCGGATTATACCAACCATCATCCTCACTGTCAAGCCTTTTTTCAAGAGGAAATTCGAAATCGACCGGGATCGCAGGCATGAAAGAGGGATGATTTTTCCGAAAAAAAGCTTGACAGCGGCCCAAAAGCGTGCTATAATTCCTTCGTGCACTGGCATTGATGACATGTTCACAGTACAGATGATCTGTCTTCGGCGCACAACGCGCAGTGTCTGATCGGTTCTGTTGTCTTGGGAACGAATCATGAACACGCAACCCCCCGTGGAATCGCGCACCGAAGTGCGCGAACAGGTAGTGGCCGGGCTGCGGCGCGATATCGTCCGCGGCCGCCTGAGCCCCGGCGAACGCATCCCTCCGCAGATCGAGCTGGCCCGACAGTTCGGCGTCAGCGGTGTAACGGTCCAGCACGCGATCGGCCGGCTGGCCCGCGACGGGTTCCTTTGCACACGCCCGCGGCAAGGCACGTATGTAGCCGAGAAACCGCCGCACCTCTTTCACTACGGCATCACCTTTTACACGCACCCTTCCGACCGGGAGACCTGGCTGCAGTTCTGGGTCGCGCTCTCCCACGAGGCGGTGCACATCCAGCAGACAACGAGGTCGGACCTCTCGCTGTTCTACGGCATAAACGGGCGGCCCGGGACGGGCGACAACGACGAGCTGCTGCGGCTGGCGAAGGGCCACCAACTGGCGGGCCTGATCTTCACGAGTAATCCCTGGCTGCTGGTGAACACCCCGCTCGTGACGGAGCCCGATATCCCGCGCGTGGCGATCGGCGTACCGAAGGCAGAATTCCCCGGGGTGACGGCGGTGAATGTCACTGGCTTCGAGGAGCGCTGTCTGCAGGAGATGTGCGCGCGGGGCCGGCGCCGCGTCGGCCTGATCTTGACGGACCATCAGCAGGAATCGGATCATCATTGGATGGCGCTGGCGCGCGGTATCGGCATCGAGATGCGGCCGGAGTGGGTGCAGACGGTCCCGCTGTTCCGGCCGGCGCTGGCCCGCAACGTCGCGCAGTTGCTGATGTCGCCCCACTACAGCCAGCGGCCCGATGTCTTGATCATAGCGGACGATAACCTCGTGCCGGCCGCCACGGCGGGACTGGCGGCGGCGGGGCTGCACGTGCCTGACGATGCCGACGTGATCGCACACACCAACTTCCCCTGGCCCACGCCGAGCGCGGTAGCTGCGTTGCGCATCGGGTTCGACAGCCGCGCCGTTCTCGAAGCATGCATCCGCGTGATTGATGCCAAACGGGCGGGCGAGGACGTTCCGGCGGTGGTGGAAGTCACTGCCCAGACCGAAGACGAAGTCGTCCGCAATACGTCGTTCCGCAATTCGCCGGCATTGGCATGATACATCCACTTGGCGCTCGAACCGGATATGGAGCAGAAACAGTGAAGAAACTTGCCCGCAGCCTGGCCTTGTGTGTGCTGACAACCTGCAGCGTAACGGGCCTCGCGGCCGAAACGCAGCAGATGACAATCCCCTACGATCTCGAGCGCGACGCTCAGGTTTCAGTGCTCATCACCGATGAAGGCGGCAGCGTAGTCAGGGAGTTGCTGCACGCGGCCCCGCGCAACAAGGGCGAGAACGCCGAAACGTGGGATGGCCTCGACGAGCAGGGCAAGCCTGCCCCGGCCGGCACCTACACGTGGAAGCTCCTCGCCACGCAGGGGCTGAACGCCGAGTACGTCATGACCATCGGCACCAACCCCGATCCGCGCTGGGCTGCCTGGCCCGGCAACCACGGCGGCGTATACGGCATCGCGGCCGATGCTTCCGGCATGTACCTCGCCACCGGCTGCGGCGAAGCCACGCCGCTTTGCATCAAGCAAGACTACGAAGGCAAACGCATCTGGACCATCCCCCACTGGTTCCAGGCATGGAGCGGCCCCTGCAGCATAGGGATCGACGCCGGCCGCCTCTACACTCTCGAGATCAACCAGAAAGTTTATGTTGTCGACGCCGACACGGGCAAGCGCCTCACCGACGGCTGGGACGTGAGCTTCGAGTCGGACCGCAAGAAGGCCGTGTTCAACATGCCTCACGACGTTACCGACCTCGACGCCGGCCACGGGCAGGTTATCGTCAGCTATGCCTTGCAGAACCTCGTTCGCTGGCTCGACCCGCAAACGGGCAAGGTGATCGACGAGGCCGCGGTGGACGAACCCTATGGAGTGGCGGCAATGGCCGACGGTGCCCTGCTCGCGATCTCGAAGGACAGCGTGGTGCGCCTGAGCCGAGCCGACAAGCGGCCGAAGACGGTTATAGCGAAGGACAAGCTCAGCGGTGCCTACCGCCTGGCCATCCATCAGGCAAGCGGCGATATCCTCGTGGCCGAGAACCTGAGCAAGAGAATGTACATAGATTACCACTATTTCGACCGCGGCCCGCGCCGCCCCGAATCTGCAATGACCACCTATTACACGGGTGCCGTCCCTGAAAACTATAAGTTCGCTTCCGGCCGCCAGGTGAAACGCTTTTCGAAAGACGGCCGGCCGATCGCCGCCTACGGGCGGCCCGGCGGCTGGATCGAAGGACCCTACGACCCAACCGTCTTCTGCGGCATCGGCGACATCGCCGCTGCGCCCGATGGCGGGTTCATCGTCAGCGACGCCGATCCCATCCGCCGCACCGCGCTTTTCGACAGGAGCGGCAAGTGGCTGCACGACTGGTACGGCGGATGGAACTACGCCCTCTACGCCATCGTGGATCCCGACGACATCACGAGCGTCTGGTTCGTGGCGCGTGGCGCGTTCGTGCAGACCAAGGTCGATTACCAGCGCAAGACCTTCCGCATCATTGCCGCCTACACCATCCCCAGCCTCTTCGGCCAGCAGGGCGGGAACTGGGCCATTCGCCGCCACGACGGCCAGATGTATTTCTGCCGCACCGGCGGCCAGCACAAGGGGCCGGCGATCTTCCGGCTTGATCAAAAGAACAACCGCATGGTGCTCACCACCGTC
Organism: Phycisphaerae bacterium; assembly: GCA_035529015.1. GTDB lineage: Bacteria > Planctomycetota > Phycisphaerae > FEN-1346 > FEN-1346 > JAUVZF01. The sequence goes on from DATKXP010000292.1 coordinate 21,395, forward strand.
GGAAACTCCGTGACCAGCCATGACAAGGAGAACGAACTCAACGGTCAGCCTTTGCTTCGCCAGTTGTACGAAACACGAGAGGGCGAACGATGGATGTGGACCGACTTCAACGGCGACGGCACGCCGCAGCCCGACGAGTTCAAGTTCTCCCCCACCTACACCCGCGGCCAGGGCTGGTTCATCGACAACGACTTCACCTACTACTACCATCACCAGACCGACAAGCTCGACCTCGTGTGCATGTACAAGCTGCCCGTTCGCGAGTGGACGAAAGCAGGCGTGCCGGCGTATGACTGGGCGGACGCTACCCTTTTTGCCGAAGACAAGGGCTGCGCTTGCGACGTCTGGCGCGACGACGACGGAAACGTCTATAAGGCCTACAACTCGGATGGCGTATTCAACAAGAGCTTCGGCGTAGGATGGTGGAGCCCGCGGTGCGGCATGAACCGCGTCGCCAAGTGGAACAAGGCAGGCAAGCCCCAGTGGACCGTAGGCCGGCACGCTCCCGGTTCCAAAGCCTTGCCCGGAGAGATGAAGTACATCTGGGCGATCGTCGGCTCGGTGAACGGCAGCATCGCCGTGATGGACGCCGAAGACAGCATGACCCACGTATGGGACCAGGATGGCCTGTTCGTGGGCCGGCTGCTTGAGCGGCCGGTGATCAGCCCCGAGTCGCCGCGCGAGGCGTATGAGCTGTGCTACGAGAACTTCGCCGGCGCGCTTCGCAAGGACGCCAAGACCGGCGATGTCTACTACTTCGGCGGCGGCAACAACAACATCAATGTCTTCCGCATTACCGGCTGGGACGGCTGGACCCGCCAGCACGGCACGGTCCAGTTGCCGGCGGCCATCGCGGCGACCCTCAAGGCACGCGCCGACGCCGAAGCCGCCCGCACCGACGTTGCCCGCATCCCGTTTCTCGACGTCAACCGAATCAAGCTTGACGGCAAGCTCGACGAGTGGATCCAGTGCAAGATCACTCCCTTCGAGATCAAGGACGGCGAGCAGGTGCTGGCCAAGGCATATCTGGCGTACTATGCCGAAGGGATCTTCGCGGCGTTCGACGTGAACACCAACACACCGTGGAAGTCGGCAGCCACACCGCAGCTCGCCTTCCAGGGCGGCGCGGCCGTTGACCTGAGCTTCGGCCCCTTCGAACCCAATCGGAAGGCTGCTGGCATTGGCGACCTGCGCGTAGTGGCGGCACCAGTCGGAAATGACGGGCTGGCGTTGCCCGTCGAGTTCGTGCCGGTGGTCACCGACGATGAACGGAAGAACCGCCTCTCGCCCGCCACGTATGAAACCGGCAACGGCAAGATCACTTTCGAGAACGTGGTGCCGCTGCCGAAGGACTGGGCAGCCGCGGAAGCCAAGCCCGACGGCTCAGGATACGTGGTGGAGTTTCGCACCCGGCGCACCACGGCGATGGAGTGGAAGCCGGGCATGAGGTTCAGGCTCGACGCCTCGGTGATCCTCGCCAATCCCGAGGGCACGCGCAGCGCGATGCGCCTGCCGTGGCACAGCCGCGACCCCGGCGACATGGCAGTGCAGGACACGTATTTCGAGTCGCTGCTCCGTCCCGCCAACTGGGCAGAAGCGGTGCTCGAGTAAGTTTTCGGGAGAACGATCTCTGGTGTGACAGTATCCGGATTCTGTTGTTCATGGCACGCTCGTCAGGCTGCGGATGATATGACGAGCCAATCTTGGGCGGCACGCAGCAGGGATGCTGCCGGGCAGACCTGTGAAAGGGGGTGAGATACTGGGGACGTGTCGTACAGCGGGCAGCGGATGATGGCGGGGAGCCGCAGAAACATCCGCACGTCGCCCGTTGGCCAGACTGGTGCCGGCGAGCACGAGTGTCTTGGCCGCCGGTGCGTAATTCAGGTTGGGATTGTTCAGGCATTCGGTTTCAGGAGAAAACACCAATGACGAAACCCCACAGATGTCAAGGCTACGCCATGCCGCTTCTCGTCGCGGCACTGGCGGTGTGTATCGGTTCAGCGGCATTCGCCGCCGGGCCGCTGTATGTGTCGCCCACTGGCGACAACTCAAACGATGGCAGCCTCGAAAGCCC
>DATKXP010000293.1:0-2369 GCA_035529015.1 Phycisphaerae bacterium
GGTCAGCACCCGGCCGTCCGCGTCGTAACTGCCCAGGATGCCTCTGCACCGCTTGGGCCCGACGCCGATCTTCGACCGGCACTTGCCGTCGCCGCTGAAGTACGCCACGTTCTCCTTGACGATGAGGCGATCGGCCGGCACTTTGCCGAAGTAATCGTCCACGAGGGGCTTGCCGAGTTCGGCCTCCGTCCCGGCCTTGATGGGCACGACGATGGTGGTGGCGTCGGAGGGGTTGAGCATCCCGAGGATCCAGATCGACAGGAGCCCCGTCTCCTTCTTCCACGGCTCATTGCCGGCGTTCGTGATGCGGTTGACCGATTCGTAGGCCACCATCCGGACGCCGGCAACCGGACCGACCTTCAGGTGCGTCCACACGTCGCCCGGTGCGAGCAGCCGCACCGTGCGATCGACCATCACGTCGAACTTCGTTTCGGAGTAGTTCGTAAGGTCGAACCGGTGCCGCAGGTGAACGCTGTCGGCAGCGGCTTCGACAACGGGGAACGACTCGGTGTCGATGGGCGGGGGCACGAACCAGTGCTCCAGATCGAAGGGCACGCCCTTGGCAAAGTAGATGGAGAACTGGCCGCCCTCCGGGCCGATCCAGAACCGGTCCTCCCCGCCGTACGGGTTCATGTGGCGGAGCACCTCGGCGGAGGCGATGAGGTCCCGGTTGATCCAGCCGAAACTCATGCCGCCGTCGCCTTCGGCGGTGCTGGTCATCACGCGGCCCTGCATGGCGGGGACGACGGCAACCTTCGCCTCGCCCTCGGAGTCGGACAAGACGACCACGCTGAGGTGCTTCTTGAGGAACGCCACGTCGTCGCCGAAAGCCCCGGGCACCGGCTCTTCCTTTGCACAGCCGCCGGCCACCGCCAGCACGATGAGGCCCAAGCCGAACCATTTCATTGTCGCTGCCTCCTTCCTCGCCTTTCCACACGGGTGTCAGGTAACGGCGCGCGGCGGCCAAGGCCGCCGGCTAACTGCGCTGCCGACCGGCCTGCCCGGCGCCGATCTGCAGGCGTTTGCGCTGGGCGGCGAGCCAGACGTCGAGCTGTCCGGTGCCGCCGTGTTCACGGACCGTCGTCAGGCCTGCCTTTCGGGCAACCCTCTCGAACGCCTCGAGCCACGCGGCGGCATCCGGGTCGCCCGGCTTTGCCTTCACGATGCGCGTGTACCGCACGGGCAGCCGCGCGACCGCCACACGCTGCGCGAGGAGCGGATCGTCCACGACGGCCGCCTCGGCCTCGTCATAGTAGCGGACGCACTCGCGCAGGACCTCGTCTCGCAGCCACGGCGAGTCGGGCTTCGCCCAGATCGTAGCATGCCAGTCCGCGTGTTCAACCACCTGCTTGTGCACCAGGTCGATGGCCTGCCGCAGGGGCCATGCGGCCGGCCCGTAATAGCCGGCCAGAAACTCGTCGATGGCCCAGTCGGTGTCGTAGTCGGGGTTCCACATGGTCTTGGCGATGATCCATGTCCTCAGTTCCGCCCACTCCGACGCCGGCGTGAAGTAACACGCCTCCTCGTACAGCCCCTTGACGCCGTGGTCGATGAAGAACCGGATGTTCGGCCTGAGGGACCGCAGGTTCGGGAACGGCATGACGCTGTGGTGATAGTCGATGATGTAGTCCCAGATGTAGAGGCGATCGCAGATCCGGTTCCACGCGCGGATGTCGTCCACGAACGTCTTGTTGTACGGGTCGGCCTCCAGCGGATGAGCGAAGCAGCACTCGATGCTGCACAGCCGCACGCACACGTTCGGCCGCGGCTTGACGTGCTTCGGCGGCTTGCGGGTGTACTGGTAGGCGAGCGTCGAAATGACCTTGTCGGGATGGTCCTTGGCGATGTCGTCGGCGATGGCGTTGACAAAATGCAGCAGCGGCCCGGCCTGGCTGCCCTCGGTCTCGGCCAGGGCCGCGCACGCCTTGCACGTGCAGTAGTTGTGCCAGTCGTTCTGCGAGACCGAAAGAATAGTGGCGTGCGGGGCGTCCTTGATCCACTGGCGGACCGTTTTCTTGGCGATGGCCAGGACCTCGGGGTTCGTCAGGCAAAGTTGCGTCCGCCCGCCGATGCGCTTGCCCTTCACCTCGGAGAACCATTCCGGATGGTCCTTGAAGTGCTGGTCGGGCGAGAGGATGGAGTTGAACGTGTGGACGAAGTGCGAGTAGGCCACCTTGCCGCCGCGCTTCTCGTCGAGACGCGTCTGCGTGCCGTTGACACGATTCCGGACGGCCCAGTCGGCGTCGCGCGAGCAGGGGTAATCGGTGGACCGGTACTCAAGCGGCGGCGTGTAACGGACCTTCAGGTCGGCGACGGCAAACGTGCCGCTCTTCGGAATCCGCGAACAATCCGGCGTGAACCAGCGGCAG
>DATKXP010000294.1:0-11999 GCA_035529015.1 Phycisphaerae bacterium
TGAGCGGCTTGCTCCGGCGTCATGCGGCGGGGACTGAGGACGGTGGCCGAGCGCAGGCGCCACTCGCCGTCGGGGTCCGGCGCGAACGCACCCTCCCAGACCACGCGATGGGCTTCCGGTGGCAACATCAGTTTCGCCCCCGGCGCCGGGTAGAACCGGCACGCCTGCGTGACGACGGCGTCTGCGTCGCCGAAGGCGATGCGGGGGATCTCGGCGTCGGCGCGAATCACCTCAAGGCCGCGACGCACGACGCCGGCCAGGGCCGCCTTGCCGTGACTGCCGCTCTGGTACCCAGGCGAGATGCACCCGATGAAGGTCTCGACGCGGCCGGCCGCCATGGCGTCGCTCATCGTCTGGAGCGTCCGCTTCAGTTTCTCCTGGTCGGTCTCGACGGCCCACGCGAGAATGCCGACCACCACGCCGGCCGCCATGCAGGCAACGGCGGCAGCGCGGCAGCCCGTCGAGCCCGTCCGCCGCCAGATCGTGCCGCACACCACGGCCACGATGATGAGCAGAATCCACAGCGTCGTCGGGTTCTCAAAGACCAGGTAGCGTAACAGGCCCATCACATTTCCCCCCAACCAGCCCGCTTCATGATAGGCATGGCCTTGGGCAGCGTCACGGAAAAAGCGGCGGCAGCGCATCTTGCCGGGCGGCAAACATGGCCACGCAAGCGTGGCCATGCCACCGGGCAAAGCGCTTTTGCGTTGATTCGGCCTGCGGCGTGACTATAATCCCACGTCCGATCCGGACCGGTGTGGACCGGTTCGGGCGTGCTGAGGGTCAACGGGCGAAAGGAAGACCGATGTACAAGCAGCGGCTGTTCACCCCCGGGCCGACACCCGTTCCCGAGGAGGTGCTGCTGGAACTGGCGCGTCCGATGTTCCATCACCGCACGGCCGAGTACCGCGCCATGCTCGAGCAGGTGACCAAGGGCATGCAGTACGTCCTCGGGACGTCGCAGGACGTTTACACGATCACGGGCAGCGGATCGGCTGCCATGGAGGCGGCGGTCTCGAACGTCGTCGCGCCGGGCGAGACGGTGATTGCGGTGCGCGGCGGCAAGTTCGGCGAGCGCTGGTCCGAGTTGGGCAACGCCTTCGGCGCCAAGGTCGTGAACATCGACGTCGAGTGGGGCACCGCCCCGACGGCCGACCAGATTGCCGAAGCCCTCAAGGCCGACCCCGGGGCGGTCGCCGTCTACATCACGCAGTGCGAGACCTCGACGGCCACCATCGCCGACGTCGAAGCCATCGGCAAGGCCGTCGCCGGGACGGCGGCACTGCTGGTCGTGGACGGCATCTCGAGCATCGGCGCCGTGCCGTACAAGATGGACGCGTGGGGCGTTGACATCACCGTCACGGGCAGCCAGAAGGCCCTGATGCTGCCGCCGGGCCTCGCGTTCATCGCGTGCAGTGAGAAGGCGTGGAACAAGATCGAGGCAACGGTACCCCGCGCCTACTACGTGGACCTCAAGGCCTACCGCAAGTCGTTGGCCAAAGGTTTCGACAACCCGTACACGCCGGCCAACCTGATGGTCCGGGCCGCCATGAAGGCCCTTTCGATGATCCGCGACGAGGGGCTGGAGGCCGTCTGGACGCGGTGCCACCGGTTGGCCGACGCCCTGCGTGCGGGCGCCGCGGCGCTCGGCCTGGAACTGTTCTCGAAGAGCCCGTCCGACAGCGTCACGGCCCTGAAGGTTCCCGACGGCATCGACGGCGAGCAACTGCCGAAGACCATGGTGAACGACTTCGGCGTCCGCTGCGCCGGCGGTCAGGCACACCTCAAGGGCAAGATCATCCGGTTCACCACGATGGGGTACACCGACGCGTGGGACATCCTGGCTGCCGTCGGGGCGCTTGAGATGGCGCTCGCGAGGCTCGGCGGCGAGGTCGAGTTCGGCGCCGGCGTCGCGGCGGCGCAGAGAGTGCTCGCTGCCGGGTAGCAGGATGAGGAGCACGTGATGAAGATACTCGTATCCGACAAACTTGCCGAGGAGGGCATCGAGATCCTCCGCGCCGAGCCCGGCGTCGAGGTCGATGTCAACACCGACCTGACGCCCGACGAACTCAAGGCCATTATCGGCCGGTACGACGGCATCTGCATCCGGTCCGGAACGAAACTGACGGCCGACGTCCTGGCCGAACCGGGCAACCTGAAGGCCATCGCCCGGGCCGGCGTCGGCGTCGATAACGTGGACCTGCCGACCGCCACGCGACACGGCATCGTCGTCATGAACGCGCCCGACGGAAACACCCTTTCGACGGCCGAACTGACCGTTGCCCTGATGCTCGCCGTCAGCCGCAACATCGCGCCGGCGTGCGCCAGCCTGAAAGCCGGCGAGTGGAACCGCAAGGCCTTCATGGGCCATCAACTGGCGGGCAAGACCGTCGGCATCGTCGGTCTGGGGCGCATCGGAACCGCCGTGGCCGGCCGGTGCCTGGGGTTCGAAATGAAGGTCGTCGGCTACGACCCGTTCATCGCCGGCGCGCCGCCCGAACTGGCCAAGGAAATCCAGTTGGTCGATTCGCTGGACGATCTGATCAAGGTCTGCGACTACCTGACCGTCCACACGCCGATGTCGGATGAGACGCGCGGTATCATCGGCAAGGTTGAACTCGAGGCGCTCCCCAAAGGCGCGTACGTCATCAACGCGGCGCGCGGCGGTATCGTGGACGAGGACGCCCTGGTCGAGGTCTTGAAGACCGGCCACCTCGGCGGCGCCGCCCTCGACGTCTATCCGAGCGAACCCCCCAAGAACCGCGAACTCGTCGAGCACCCCCTGGTCCTGTGCCTGCCTCACCTGGGCGCGTCCAGCCGCGAAGCGCAACGCAGCGTTGCCGTCGATGCCTGCCACAACCTCATCGATTACCTGGCCGGGCGCGACCTGCGGAACGCCGTGAACGTGGCGGCCATCGACTTTGCCGCCATCGGCGATCTCAAGCCGTACGCCGAACTCGGCCACCGCATGGGGGTCGTGCTTGCGGCCATGATGCGTGGGCGGCTCAAGCGGTTGGTCATCACGTACGCGGGAGAAATCGTCAAGGAGCAACTTCGGCAGGTCAGCGTCAGCATTGTCATGGGGCTCCTCCAGCGCGTCTCGAGCACCACCCTGAACATGGTCAACGCCATGGTTGTGGCCAAGGAGGAGGGCCTGGAGGTCGTGGAGACGGCCCAGCCGGATGCGGGCGGCTACCTTTCCCTCGTTCGCGTGACCGGCGAAGGGGAACAGGAGTGGCACTCGGTCCAGGGCACCGTCTTCCAGAAAACCTACCCGCGGATTACGGCCCTCGACGACTTCTGCATGGAACTGAAGCCCGAGGGCGATCTGGTCATCACCTTCAACCAGGACCGGCCGGGGGTCATCGGCGAGGTCGGGTCCATCTTCGGCAAGTTGAGCATCAACATCGCCAGCATGACCTTCGGACGCAAACTCGATACGCAAGAGGCCTGTCTGGCGCTGACGCTGGACGCCGTGCCTCCCCCGAACCTTCTGGAGGAACTGCGCGGCAAGGACTTCATGCAGCGCGTTCACCACGTGAGCCTTCCGCCGCTCGTGACCGAGAGTGAATAGAACCGCACTAGCGTGCCTCCCTGCTGTACTCATCTGCGCCGGTTTGGCGCTGGGTCCCGGATGCGAACCGGCAGCGAAGGACCCGCGGCCCGTCCTCCTCTACGCGTGTGACAACCAGGGCGTTCTGGCGGCTTGTGGATGTCCGTCGAATCCCACCGGCGGGTTCGCCAAACGCCAGGGGCTCATCGAACGCTACCGCCGCACCCGCGAGCACGTTCTGGTGGTCGATGCCGGCAACCTCTTCCCGTACTACCGCCACGCCATCAAGGAGAAGTACGTGGCCAAGGCGGCGTCGCGCGCCGCGTGGGACGCCATCGCCGCCGGCGAGCAGGAGTTCGACCTCGGCGTCGAACGCCTCCGCGAGTTCCGCAAGACCTACGGCTTGCCCATCGTCTGTGCCAACGTTCGCGACCGCGAGGGTCAGCCTGTCGTTCCGCCCCACGTCGTCCGCGACGTGGCGGGCTTGAGGGTCGGCATCTTCGCTGTCATTGCCGAACAGACCTACGACTGGCCGCAGCCCAAGTGGCGGGCGAGCCTGACGGTCGAACCGGTGCTCGATGCGGCCCGGCGCGAGGTCAAGAGCCTGGCCGGGTGCGACCTGGTGGTGGCCCTCTCGCACCAGACGATCGACGCGTCGCGCCGACTCGCACGCGAGGTGCCCGGCATCCACGTTGTCGTGGTGGGCAAGGACCGCAAGATCCTCCGCGAACCAGAGACGGTCGGCGAGACGCTCCTGGTGGCCTCCGGCGAGGCCGGCCACGTCCTCGGTGCTCTCACACTGGATCGCGACGAGCAGGGCCGCCTGCGCTTCCTGAGCGACCTGACCACGCTCTCAGCCCGCATCCCCGAAGCCGCGTGGGCCCTCGACCTGTACTGGCGGTACGTCAAGGAATCGAAGGACAAGCCGCCGCCCGATTGGGACCTGACGCCCATCCCGCCGCGCTACGAATCGGCCGAAGCCTGCAAGGAATGCCACGAGGAGCAGTACGCGCACTGGCTTACCACGAAGCACGCCGACGCCTACGCATCGATCAAGAAGGCTGGGCGGCACGAGGATCCCGAGTGCCTCCTCTGCCACACGATGGGCCTGGGACGCAAGGGCGGTTTCGTCTCGATGGCCAGGACGCCCAGCCTCGGACGCGTAACCTGCCAGGCATGCCACGTCCTGACAGCCGACCATCATGAAAAGAAGGTGAAGCGAGACCCCGCCATTTACATCTCGTCGCGCCTCTGCATGTCGTGCCACGGTCCCGTCCAGAGCCCGGACTTCGACTATTTCGTCTACAAGCCGAAGATTATCCACACGAAGGGCGGCGGCGACCGTAAACAGGAGTGACGGCAACGGCCGCGCGATGCAGACTCCCTCGCCAGGGGTGCCTATGTACGCCTACGTTATCCTGGGCCTCATCCTGGCCGTCCTGGCGACGGATCTGGTCGCCGATGCCCCGCCGCCCGACGTCCTGGCAACGTTCCTGGCGATGGCCAGCGTGGCCGTCACGGTCATGGTCGCCGGCTTGGCCATCAGCGGGTACATCCTGCTGCGGCGTGACTGGATCGGGCGCGACGAGCAGCGGTTCCTCCGGCGCGTGGGCCTCCTCGGAAAACTGTACCGCTTGTTCGTCGTGGCGGGGTACGCCGTCCTGTTGTTCGTCTTCGATTGGCCCGCGCTCGCCAGGGCCTGGGCGGGAGTGGGCGACTGGACGGTGCCGCCGCTTGCCCTGACGCTCGCCCCGTTTGTGGTGCTGCTCGCCGCGGCCTGGACGTCGCTGTATTGGGCGGACCGGAGCCTGCGGGCACTGATGTTCGAGCGGGCCGGTGCGGCGGTGGCCGTGCGGCGGTGGACGTTGCCGCGGTACCTGGAGTTCATGGTCCGGCAGTATCTGCTCGTGGTCCTGGTGCCGGTGCTGGTGCTGCTGGCGATTGCCGACGTGATTGAGTACGCTGTCGGCCCCCCGGAGGTGGCGGCGCTGCTGGGCGCCGGTGTGTTCTTCGTCGCATTCCTCTTTGCCGGGCCGTGGCTTCGCGTCTGCTGGCGAACGGAGGCGATGCCCGACTGCCCGCTGCGCGACCGCCTGGTGGCGCTCGCGGAACGGGCGGGCGTCCGCGTGGCCAACATCCTGGTGTGGCGGACGAACCTTTCCATCGCCAACGGCTGCATGATCGGCCTCGTGGGACGGGTTCGGTACATCCTGATTACCGATGCGCTGCTGCTCAGTCTCTCGCCCGAGGAAGTCGAGGCCGTGTTCGCCCACGAGGTGGGACACATCAAGCACCGCCACGTGGCACTCTACCTGCTGATGGCGCTGGTGGGATCGGGAGCCGCTTACCTGCTGCTGGCGGCGGGGTTCGTCTGCGTCCCGTGGCTGTGGGATGCGGTGCTGGTCGGGGGCGAGCCGCCGCTCCTGCTGGGCGAAGCGGTGAGTCTGGGCGCGCTGGCCGCGTGGTGGTGGTTCGGCTTCGGCTTCGTCTCCAGGCGGTGCGAGCAGGAGTGCGACCTGTACGCGGTCCGGGCGACGGTCTGTCCGGCGGGCTGCTCGCCGCCCAACCCGGCGGCGAGAGTTGCCGAAGCCGCCGACCCGGCGGCCCCTTTGGAACAAGACCCGGCGTCGGACGTCCCGCCGCAGGACCCGCCGCCCCCGTTCAGCGTCTGCGAGCACCGCGTGGCGACGTTCGTGGCGGCGCTTCGGCGGATCGCCCGGCTGAATGGGGCGCCCGAGACGGCGCGCGGTTGGCGACACTTCAGCATCGCCCGTCGCTGTCGATCCCTTTCCGATGCGCTGAACATGCCGTGGATCGTCCCCGAGGCCGAGAATCGGCTTCGCCACCTGAAGGTCGCGGTGCTCACGACGGCGATCGCTGTGGCGCTTGGCGCAGCAGCAGTGAGCGCCGTGGACGGACTTCTAGAGCCGGACGAGCCAGAGGACGCGACACGCCCAGAGGATGTCGTCCCGGCGCAGGACAGTTGGATCGTACGCCTCATGGGTGGGGATGAGATGGACCGTCTCGCCTTCGGGCCGCCACAGTTTCACCGTCACGCCCACGCTGCCGCGGACCTTCACGATGGCGGTGCAACCGGGCTCGGGCGTCGCGCTTCGCCGCGAGACGACGAGGTCGCCGTCGCAGATTCGCGGCGCCATGCTGTCGCCGTCCACGCGCAGAGCGAACATGCCGGGCTCGACGGGGCCGATGCCGGGAAGGTCCAGGAACTCGACGATCCCGTCGGGCGTCGGCGAGGATAACTGCGTCAACACGGCTGTCGTATCGCGCGGCTGCTCGGACTCGACAGGCGGGTCGGGTGCCTTCAGGTCGCCGTCGCGTTGGCGGGCGTCCCTGGCTTCCAGCCCCCGGATGAGACGCTCGAGGACCTGTGGATCGTCTTGCTCGCTGAAGCACTTCTCCCACGATGCGATCAGTCCGGCCGCGGTGCGCCCGACGATGGGGATCGACGTGGCGCTCGGAGCGTAGGCTTGGGGTCTCCAGACCTCGCCGGGAGGCGGCAGCGCCTGTTCGATCTGCTTCAGCAGCGCCCGCAGGGCCGCCGCCGCGGCTGCCGCTTGGGGACCCGCGGACGGGTCGTGTGAGAAGCGGTCCAGCACCTCCCGGGCTTGGTGTGACAACTGTGTGTCACAGGCCGAGGCGGCCCCCGCTGGGAAGGCAGTTCCACGGCCCGTCAGGAGCCACGTCAGGTCGGCCCCGGTTGCCTCCGCCGCACGTGTCAGAAGGTCGGCGGGCGGTCGGCGTCCCTTCTCGTAATAGTTGTACGTAGAAGGACTTACGCCAAGCGCCCGCGCAAACGCCGCCCGGCCGCGAGGCCCGAAGATCCTCTCGCGCAGGCCGGCCAGCCGCTGGGACACGCCCGAACCTGAGTCGCAGGTGCTCATCTCGCCAAGACCCTCTATCCTTCGGCCAAAGCGTTCGTGTTTGCGAATAATGGCTTGACGTTAAGTCGCGATTGCGTATAAGTTCGCTGCAGTCTACGCATTCGTGATTATGGATTCGCGGGCCCGCATAAGCAAGGAAAAACGGGGGGCGGCTATGGCGACATCAGACGACGTGGTTCGTGAGGTCCTCAGCGACCTCGACGGCATCCTCATGCTCAACGCATGGGAGGCGACACTGCTGCGCAACGTAAGGGAGAAGACAGCGGCCTTGGCGGGAGGCAGCGCCGGCGGTCCGGCGCCGTCGAAGCCGGAACCGTCTGGAACCGACCCGGATTGCGTCGGCGACGGCGGTGATTCGGCCGTATAATCAAGAGGAGAGGGCGGCCGTTTTTTCGCCAAACTCCTTGGCGCGAGGTACGTCTAACTATGCGGCAAGACCAGCCCAACAAGGAGCCGCAGATGACTGCCGCCGTTGGGGTCCTCGGGGTCAATCCGCTTTCTGCCCTTGCCGAGGCCGTCAGTCACTCTCGCGAAGCCTTACCGTCAGTTTTTGAGGCTGCTCGGGACGGCGACGCCGACGCCTTTGCGGCCCTCGTTCAGCGATTCCAGACGCCGACGTACCACTTTATTCTCCGCATGGTCGGCCGTCCGGCCGTCGCCGAGGACCTGGCACAGGAGGTGTTCGTTCGGTTGTGGCACCACCTGGCCCGGATCGACGGTGCCGAGATGCTGCCGGCGTGGCTTCGCCGGGTTGCAGCCAATGCCGTGATCGACCACTGGCGCAAGGAAGAGGCCCGCGAGCGGCGGATGCAGGTGCTTCGCGAACACCCCATCGCACGCCACGTGGTCCGGCCTTCCAGCCGCATGGAGTCGAGGGAGGCCACCGACGCGGTGCGTGGGGCCGTCGAGGCGTTGCCGGCCAAACTCAGGAGCGTGTTGTTGCTGCGGACCGTCGAGGGCCTGAGTTACGAGGAACTGGCCGACGTTCTGGGCCTCTCGGTGAACGCCGTCCGCAGCCGTTTGTTCCGGGCCCGTCAGGAAGCACTTGCGATTCTGAAGCGCAGTACCGCTGCCGAGCACCTGGCCGCGATGTACGCCGGGGCGGCAGCGACTGCCGATTCGTGACCATCACGTCAGCCGGGCGTGCATGTCAAGGGTGGTTCGGTGGGTGAATGCGCAAGCGAGAGGACGCTTGGTCGGTACCTCGACGGCGATCTGACGCCGGCGGCGGCCGCGAAGGTTGCCGCGCACCTCGCTGGCTGCGACCGTTGCCGCCAGAGGCTTCACGAGGTGCGTGCCCTCGATAGCGCGATCCGCGGGGCAGCACACACGTTGGGCGACGCGCCCGATGTCGCCTCCCGCGTGACCGACGATCTGCGGCGACGGGGAGCGTTTTTCAAGGCCCGCGTGACGGCGGGCAAGCGGCGGATGTTTGGCGAGAGCCTCATGTCCGGCCGCATGGTGGCAGCGCTTGCCGTGGCGGCCGGCATCCTGATGCTTGGCGTCTCGGGGGCCGATTACGTGACGCGCCGCGATTGGGCGCGGCAGACGGCGCCGGTCCTGGCCGATGCCGAGCGTGTGCTTGTGCGGCTGGTCTACGTCGGGAAGGCTGACGACCGGGGCCGGCTGGCGTGGGCCAGGGAGGAAACCAAGAAACTCGCGCTGCCCGAGCGGTTTGTCGAAGCTCGGTCGCGCGCCGAACCGACGTGGGCCAAGGACCTCGCGCCCCTTGAGACGACGTTCGCACTGCTGGCAAGCGGCGACCGGCTCCCGCCGCAACTCGTCGCCCAACTGACCGACGGTCAACTCCTGGGGCGAGCCACGCGGCTGCGCGAAACGCTTGCCCGCGGAATATGATCCTCGCCGCGCACACGCGGCGAACCGCTTGGCTTTCTGTGAACGGTCGCGGTATAATGCCGCGACCTGCTTCTATAGGTGGAGCCCTCCTGATGCGACGCCGTGCGTGGTGGATTGTTCTGGCGACGGCCCTGGCCGCCGGATGCACGCCCACGCTTGGGCGCGAGCGGACGACGTTCGCCGTACTCGCCGGAGCGTATTTCTCGGCCGTCCCCGGCGTGACGGTTGAGGGGGCGATGGTGGAAGATGCCGAGACGCTCCTGAAGAAGGCGGTGGCCGACTTCAATGCCCGCAACGACCTCGACTTCGTCGTCGTGGCCGGCGACCTCCTGGCACGGAGCGACCCGCTGAGCCTCGATCGGGCCAAGTCCCTCCTGGCCGAACTGCGTGTGCCGTATTACGTGGTCCTCGGCGATCACGACGGCCCGGGGCCGCCGGTCGCGTCGGCCGAGGCGGCCGCTCCGGAGACCGAAACGGCTGCGGCGCCCGGCGCGGGCGGCAGCCGCAGCACCGTCATCTGGGCCTTTCAGGGTCACGGCCTTTCCGGATCGGAAGGCTACTGGGTGGCCCCGGTGGCGCCCGGCCTGGTGCTGGTGGGGTTGGACACGGTGCAGCCCGGCCGTCGCGGGGGGCACGTCGATGCCGCGCAACTGGCGTGGCTCGACCGCACGCTGACGCGCTGCGCCGACAACGTGGTTGTGGTGGTCGCGCACCACGGGCTGGTTCCGCTGCATCCGCTCGACGAGGGGACGGCCTGGCGGCACCTGATGGTCGATAACGCCGCCGCCGTCCGCGACGTGCTGGAACGCCATCCGAACGTCCTGATGGTTGTCACCGGGCATCACCACTTCGCAGGAGCGCAGGTCGGCGGCTCGATCGTGTACCTGTCCTCGCCGAGCGCCGGTGTCTGGCCGCTGGCCTATCACCTGGTTCGCCTGACGCCCAAGCAGGCGGAGGCCGTCTGGGTGCCGTTGGCCGGCGCGGAACTGTCGCGGCGGGCCCAGGACAGACTGCTCTCGAGCCGCGAGTACCGGGGAGTGTTCCCGAAGGGCGAAGACGGCGACACCACCTGCGTCCGCCTCTTCGGCGGGAACAAGATGAAAGTCTATCCGCTGCCTGCCATCCGACCGTAGGCGCCGCGCCGCTGTATGGGCATACCATGCTACGCCGCTACGCCACTTCGTGCCATCCGACCGTAGGCGCCGCGCCGCCTGGACGTCAGGGCCGCTTGGCCGTCAGGATCGTGATGAACGTGGACCGATCCAGCACCTCGTACTCGTGCTCGTAGAAGCAGTCCCAGGAGAGGCCGTCTCCCGCCTTGAGCGTGTACGGGCTGCCGTGGATCGTGATGGTGACGCTGCCTTCGAGCACGAAACACCGCTCGTAATCGTCTTCGGTGGACTCGACGGCGGTGCCGCGTGCGCCCTTCTGGGCCGTGATGTGGAAGATGCGCATGTCGTCCAGTTCCACGAGACGGCACTTGGCCTTGCCGTCCAGTGTCTTGAACGTCTCTTCGGCGACCAAGGCGGGGTGCTTGCGCTCGGCCAGCGCCAGCAGGTTGTGCGTGGGTATCTTGATCGCCCGGCAGATCCGGTCGAGGGTTTTGAGGCCGGGATTGCCCTCGTTTCGCTCAAGTTTTGATATCGCGACGTAACTGACGCCGGCCATCTGGCTCAACTTGTCAATCGTTATCTTGCGCCTCTTGCGAATCTGCCGCAACACCGAGAAATCGTAAGTCATCGCCTTCCCCCCGACTCTGAACGGGCCTCTTCTCGTTCCAGGCCGCTGCCGCAAAGGCCCCTGTATCGGCAGGGCAAGCACATGTGCTCGTCTATGCAATCATACCGCGCGGCGGCAATGCCTGCCAGGGCTTTTCTGGCGGCTGCGTCTGCGCGCTCGAGGTCACCGGCGGCCACCTGGTGCTCGACCGCAACGGCCGGGCCGAGGAAGTACACCGACCACCGCGCCACGTCGCGGCCGAGCCATCGGCCGGCGGCCAGCGCGTAGAGGCCCAACTGAAGATCGAACAGCGCGGCGGCTTGGTCGGCGCGCTCCGGCGACGGCGCCGAGGACTTGTAGTCCACGATCTCCCACGCGCCCTGGGCGTCCTCAAACGCCAGGTCGATCGTGCCGCGAACCTCCGTGCCGTCGAGCGCCAGGACAAACGGCATCTCGCGCCGTGTCTGCCGCGCCGCCGCCACCCGGCGCCCGACCGCGCTGTCCCAGAAAGCCGAGAGCGAAGCCACCAGCCGGTCGCCGAGTTTGCGGCGATCGCTTTCGGTGACCGCGACCTCGCGAAGCGCCTGGCGGGCCGCGGCCCGGACGGCCGCGCCGCTGCCGTCATGCACAAGTTCCATCGCGCGGTGGCACACGGTGCCCCATCGCAGCGGCGACAGGCCCGCTGCCGCGGGCGCCGGTTCCGGGCGTTCGACGCCGAGGACGTGCGTCCACCAGTACAACCGCGGGCATTGGACGTAGGTCGCGAGGTGCGTCGCCGCGATACGCGCCGGAGGACGCAGCACCTGCGGGGCGGGGGCCGTTTGCCGGAGCATTTGCTCGACCGTCCGGCGCGGCGCGCTCTGGGCGCGGTCGCCCACGCGGTCCCATCGCACGCGGCCGGCGGCAAAGAGGTCTCGCGGACCGCCTCGCCGGGCGGCGCGGCTTGGCCGAGAACTGAGCGGAGGATG
>DATKXP010000295.1:0-7786 GCA_035529015.1 Phycisphaerae bacterium
CTGCGTGCCCATCAAACTCGGTAACCAGGCCATCGGGGCCCTCAGCGCCAGCCGCCTTTTCGCCGAGGACGTGTCGCTCGAAGAGGACGTGCGGCTGCTGCGGATCATCGCCTCGATGATCAGCCAGGCGGTGCGCCTGCGTCAGGCGGCCGAGGAGGAACGCGAACGCCTCCTGGCCGAGAGCGAACGCCTCCGAGAGGAACTCAAGGAACGGTTCCGTCCCGCCAACATCATCGGGCGTTCTCATGCCATGCAGGCCGTCTACGACCTCATTGCGCAGGTCGCCAAGTCGAATGCGACCGTCTTGCTGCGCGGTGAAAGCGGCGTCGGGAAGGAACTCGTTTCCCATGCCATCCACTACAACAGTCATCGGGCCGACAGGGCTTTCGTCCGCGTCAATATCGGCGCGCTGCCCGAGTCGATCGTCGAGAGCGAACTCTTCGGCCACGAGAGGGGCGCCTTCACGGGAGCCATCGCGCAGCGCAAGGGCGACTTCGAGACGGCCGAGGGGGGCACGATCTTCCTCGACGAGATCGGGGACCTCTCCGCCAACACCCAGATCCTCCTCCTTCGTGTGCTCCAGGAGAAGGAGTTCCGGCGCGTCGGCAGCAGCCAGACCCTCAAGACCAACGCCCGGGTCATCACCGCCACAAACCGCGACCTCGAAACCCTGGTCGAGCAAGGCACGTTCCGCCAGGACCTCTACTATCGCCTGAACGTCTTCCCTATCCACGTCCCGCCGCTCAGAGACCGCAAGACCGACATCCTGCTGCTGGCCGATCATTTTGTCGAGAAGTACGGCAAGGCCCACGGCAAGAACGTCCGCCGCATCTCCACGCCAGCCATCGACATGCTCATGAGTTACCACTGGCCGGGCAACGTGCGGGAACTCGAGAATTGCATCGAACGGGCCGTCCTCCTGGGCCACGACGACGTCATCCACGGCCATCACCTGCCGCCCACCCTCCAGACGGCCGAAGCGTCCGGCACCCCACCCGCCGGCGACCTCCAGGCCGCCCTCGACGGCCTGGAACGCGAGATGATCCTCGACGCCCTGAAGTCGTCGCGCGGCAATATGACCAAGGCCGCCCGGGCCCTGGGCATCAGCGAGCGGCTCATCGGCCTCCGCGTGAGAAAACACGCCATCGAAGCGAAGCGATTTCGCACGTCCAGGTAGCAGTCTGTCAGCCTGCCCGGTTCCCGCTTGACGGCAAGATCTTCATCCTGCCGCTCGATGAGTGCATCCGGATCCGCACCGGCGACACGGGCAGCGAGGCCATCGGCTGACCAACCTGGACCTACCGTGCGGTAGGAACCGCCGGCCAAATCCTACGCTAATGTAGGATGTGGGCACGGGGCCGAATCCCGGAAGACGATGCTAAGCCTTTGAAATAAAATGACTTGCGTATTCTCGGCCAGATTGGCACACTGATTGCCCTAAGATGAGCCATCACGCAAGTGCTCTGAACCCTCTGCCGGAAAGGAGTTGGGACATGGCCCCCAAGGAATTCTTCGAGTTCGCCAAGAAACACGATGCCGAGATGGTGGACCTGAAGTTCACCGACCTCCTCGGCACGTGGCAGCACTGCTCGTTCCCCATCGAGACGTGGGACGAGGCGACGTTCGAGGAGGGCGTCGGCTTCGACGGGTCCTCCATCCGCGGCTGGCAGAGCATCCACGTCTCGGACATGATGGCCGTCCCCGACCCGTCGACGGCCTGCATCGACCCGTTCTTCGCCGAGCCCACGGTCAGTGTCCTCGCGAACATCGTGGACCCGATCAGCCGCGAGGACTACACGCGCGACCCGCGCCACGTGGCCCGCAAGGGCGAGGAGTACCTCAAGAGCACCGGCATCGCCGACACGTGCTACATCGGACCCGAGCCGGAGTTCTTCATCTTCGACGAGGTCCGTTACGAACAGAACCAGCACACCGGCATGTACCGCATCGACTCGGTCGAAGGCGCCTGGAACACCGCCCGCTTCGAAGAGCCGAACCTGGGGTACAAGCCGAGTTTCAAGGGCGGCTACTTCCCCGTCAGCCCGACCGACACCTACCACGACCTGCGCGGCGAGATGGTGTACGCCATGCGCAAACTCGGAATCACCGTCGAAGCGCATCACCATGAGGTCGCCACCGCCGGACAGGCCGAGATCGACATGAAGTTCGAGCCGCTCCTCAAGATGGCCGACCAGTTCATGTGGTACAAGTACATCATCAAGAACATTGCCAAGGCGCGCGGCAAGACCGTCACGTTCATGCCCAAGCCGGTGTTCGAGGACAACGGCTCCGGCATGCACTCGCACTTTTCGCTCTGGAAAGGCGGCGAGCCGCTCTTCGCCGGCGACGGGTACGCCGGCCTGAGCGAGATCGGCCTCTTCTCGATCGGCGGCATCCTGAAACACGCGCCGGCCATCCTGGCGTTCGCGGCGCCGACGACCAACTCGTACCGGCGCCTCGTCCCCGGCTTCGAGGCGCCGGTGAATCTCGTGATGTCGGCCCGCAACCGGTCGGCCGGGATCCGGATCCCCATGTACTCGGCCAAGCCGAAGGCCAAGCGCCTCGAATTCCGATGCCCCGACCCCACCTGCAACGGCTATATCGCCTGGACGGCCATGCTCATGGCCGCCATCGACGGCATCAAGAACCAGATCGACCCCGGCGAACCGCTCGACTGCGACATCTACGAGATGAGCGCCGAGGAACTGGCCAGGTACCCCAAGACACCCGCTTCGCTCGAAGAGGCCATCAACGCGCTCGAAGCCGATTACGCGTTCCTGACCGAGGGCGGCGTCTTTACCGACGACCTCGTCCATGGCTGGATCGCGTGGAAACGCAAGCACGAACTCAACGAAATGGCCCTCCGGCCGCACCCCTACGAGTTCCACCTGTACTACGACAGTTAAGCGGGCCGGACGCTCAAGGAAAAAGAGGGTCGTGTCCCTCTTGCGTGGCCAAGGGGGCGCTCCACCGGGGGGCGCCCCTGCGGTTTCCCCGAGAGATTACGCCCCGCCTCGCCAAAGGCAGAACAACAATAGCGAATGATGAATGCAGAATGATGAACGCGAATCTTCGGCCCCAGCGGGCCGTTCGTTCGTCATTCACCATTGAGCATTCCTTGTTCATCATTGTTGCCTGGTCGTGCGGCGCGGTGGGTGCCGAGGCCCGCCGCGCAGTAGCCCGTGCTGTGAACGGAGGTTGCACGGATGTGCCGCGCCACGCAAGACGCACGACCCAATGCGGCCGGGTCCGTGCCGGCCCACGGACTCTACGATCCGGCCCATGAGCACGACGCGTGCGGCGTGGGGTTCGTCGCCCGTCTCGACGCCCGGCCGCAACACGACGTCGTCCGCGACGCCGTTCGCGTGCTCGTGAACCTCGAGCACCGCGGTGCGCGCGGCGGCGACGCCGCCACCGGAGACGGCGCCGGACTCCTGCTCGGCATGCCCGATGCGTTCCTGCGCCGGGCGGCCCAGGCCGAGGGCATCGACCTGCCCCCCCTTGGCCGGTATGCCGTCGGCATGCTCTTTCTGCCCACCGACCGCGACCTGCGCGAGCGGTGCCTGAGCGCCGTGGAACGCAGCGTCGACGACGAAGGCTGCGAAGTGCTCGGCTGGCGCGACGTGCCGACGAGCGGCGACCATCTGGGCGACCTCGCCCGTTCGACTCAACCGGCCGTCGCCCAGGTCTTCGTGGCGCCGCGAGGGGCCGGCCGCGAGGACTTCGAGCGCCGCCTCTACGTCATCCGACGCCGCGCCGAGAATGACGTCGCCGCCTGGACCGGCGTCGATGCCAGCCAGTTCTACGTCCCCAGCCTCTCCTCCAGGACGATCGTCTACAAGGGGATGCTGAGCGGCACGCAACTGGAGCGGTTCTACCCGGACCTGGTGGACCCGGCCTTCGCGACGGCCTTCGCCGTCGTCCATCAGCGATACTCCACGAACACCTTCCCGACGTGGAGCCTGGCCCAGCCGTTCCGGATGCTGGCGCACAACGGCGAGATCAACGCCCTGCGCGGTAACGTGGGGCACATGCGGGCCCGCGAGGCCGACCTGGAGTCGCCCCTGTTCGGCTCGCGGATCGAGAGGATCAAGCCGGTCATCGTCGAGGGCGGCAGCGATTCGGCCACGTTCGACAACGTCCTGGAGTTGCTCGTCATGGCCGGACGCAGTCTGCCCCACGCCGCCATGATGATGGTGCCCGAGGCCTGGGGCGCCACGTTCCACATGGGGGCCGACAAACGCGGCTTCTACGAGTACCACGCCGCCATCATGGAACCGTGGGACGGCCCCGCCGCCCTCGCCTTCACCGACGGCCGCTACATCGGAGCCACACTCGACCGCAACGGCCTGCGCCCGTGCCGGTACACCGTCACGCGCGACGGCTGCGTCGTCCTGGCGTCGGAGACGGGCGTCCTGGAGTTCGAGCCCGAGCGCATCCTGCGTTTGGGCCGCCTTCAGCCGGGCAAGATGCTCCTGGTGGACACCGAGCAGGGCCGCATCGTGCCCGACTCAGAGATCAAGGGCAAGATCTCCCGACAGAAACCCTATCGCCGCTGGGTCAGGGACTCTCGCGTCGAACTGCGCGGCCTGCTGAGCCCGGCGCAGATCCCCCCCGAACGGCCCGAGACGCTCCGCACCAAACAACTCGCCTTCGGCTACACCGAAGAGGAACTGCGGATGGTCATCGGCCCGATGGCGTCGCGCGGCCAGGAGGCCGTCGGCTCCATGGGCAACGACGCGGCGCTGGCCGTCCTCTCACAGCGACCGCAGTCGCTCTTCGCCTACTTCAAGCAACTCTTCGCCCAGGTGACCAACCCGCCCATCGATCCGCTGCGCGAAGAACTCGTCATGTCGCTCATGAGTTTCGTTGGACCCGAGCGGAACCTGCTCGACGAAACGCCCCAGCACTGCCGCCAGCTCAAACTCCATCACCCCATCCTGACGCCCGAAGACATGGCGCGCCTGCGCGGCGCACGCCACGGCGACGTGGTCACACGAGACATCGACATGCTCTTCCCCGCCGACTCAGGCGGCCGCGCCCTCGAAGAGGCCCTCGACGAGGTCTTCCACCAGGCCGAGGTCGCCATCGCCGACGGCGCGACCATCCTCGTCCTGACCGACCGCCATCTGGATGCCGACCGGGCCGCCATCCCGGCCCTGCTCGCGACCGCGGGCCTCCACCATCACCTGACGCGGGCGGGTCTGCGGACGCGGGCGGGTATCCTCGTCGAAACGGGCGAGGCCCGGGAGGTCATGCACGTGGCGCTGCTTATCGGCTACGGCGCCAGCGCGGTCTGCCCGCACGTGGCCCTTTCGACCGCCATCTGGATGGCCGAGGCGAACCGCCTCGACGCGCCCCTGCCGCCCGAGGAGGCCGTGGACAATGTGCTCACCGCCCTCAAGAAGGGCCTGCTCAAAACCTTCAGCCGCATGGGCATCTCCACGATCCGGTCCTACCGCGGGGCGCAAGTCTTCGAGGCGGTCGGCCTGTCGCGCCGACTCGTCGATACGTACTTCACGGGCACGGCCTCGCGGATCGAGGGCATCGGCCTGGATGAGATCGCCGCGGAGGTTGCCGCGCGGCACCGCCGCGCCTTTCCCCGTGACGGGGCGCGGTCCGACCTGCTCGACGCCGGCGGCGACTACCACGTCCGGGCGGGCGGCGCGGACCATCTGTGGTCGCCCGAGGCGATCTCGAAACTCCAGCACGCCACCCGCACCGGCGATTACGCCGTCTACAAAGAGTACGCCGCCCTCATCAACGACCAGTCGCGCGCACGCGTGACGCTCCGCAGCCTCCTCGCCTTCAAGAAGGGCGAGCCGGTCGCCATCGCCGAGGTCGAACCGGTCGAGCAGATCGTCAAGCGGTTCTGCTCGGCCGCCATGTCGTTCGGGTCCATCAGCAAGGAAGCCCACGAAACCATCGCCATCGCGATGAACCGGCTCGGCGCACGGAGCAACTCCGGCGAGGGGGGCGAGGACCCCGACCGCAGCCGCCCGATGCCCGGCGGCGACAGCAAACGCTCCGCCACCAAGCAGGTCGCCTCCGGACGATTCGGCGTGACCACCGAGTACCTCGTCAGCGCCGACGAACTCCAGATCAAGATGGCCCAGGGCGCCAAGCCCGGCGAGGGCGGCCAACTGCCCGGACACAAGGTCAGCGACGAGATCGCCCGCGTCCGTCACACGATGCCCGGCGTCACCCTCATCTCGCCACCGCCGCACCACGACATCTACTCCATCGAGGACCTCGCGCAACTCATCTACGACCTGAAGTCCGTCAACCCGAAGGCCCGCGTTTCGGTGAAACTGGTGTCCGAGATCGGCGTCGGCACCGTCGCCGCCGGCGTCGCGAAGGGCAAGGCCGACATGGTCCTCGTCGCCGGCCACGACGGCGGCACGGGCGCCAGCCCCCTGACGTCCATCAAACACGCCGGCGTGCCGTGGGAACTCGGCCTGGCCGAGACCCAGCAGACGCTGGTGGCCAACCGCCTGCGCGACCGCATCCGCGTTCAGTGCGACGGGCAACTCAAGACCGGCCGCGACGTCGCCGTCGCCGCCCTGCTGGGGGCAGAGGAGTTCGGCTTCGGCACCACGCTCCTGGTGACGCTCGGCTGCGTCATGGCCCGCAAGTGTCACCTGAACACGTGCCCCGTGGGCGTGGCGACGCAGGACGAGCGGCTGCGGGCCCGGTTCGCCGGCAAGCCCGAGTACGTCGAACGGTTTCTGCGGTTCATCGCCGAGGACCTGCGCGAGATCATGGCCGAGTTGGGCTTTCGTACGGTCGATGAGATGGTCGGCCGCGTGGAGATGCTCGACGCCGAACCGGCCGTCGACCACTGGAAGGCGAAGGGCCTCGACTTCGGCGCCGTCCTCGCGCTGCCCGAACCGGACGGCCGGACAGACCTGCGGTGCACCCGCGCTCAGGACCACGAACTCGGGGACCGGATGGACTTCCAGATTCTCGAGCAGGTCCGGCCCGCGCTCCAGGAGGGCAAGGCGGTGCACCTGGCGATGCCCATCCGCAACGTCCACCGCGCCGTCGGCGCGGGTCTCGCCGGCGAGATCGTCCGGCGGTTCGGGCCCGAGGGGTTGCCCGACTCGACCATCCGGCTCGATTTCCGGGGCAGCGCCGGCCAGAGCCTCGGCGCGTTTCTGGCGCCCGGCGTCACGATCCGCATCGAAGGCGACGCGAACGATTACCTGTGCAAAGGGATGTCGGGCGGCCGGGTCATCCTGACGCCGCCGCCCGACGCGCGGTTCCGGCCCGAAGAGAACATCATCGTCGGCAACGTGGTCCTCTACGGGGCAACCGGCGGCGAGGTCTACGCGAACGGCCTGGCGGGCGAACGGTTCGCCGTCCGAAACTCCGGCGCCACCGCCGTGGTCGAGGGCCTCGGCGACCACGGATGCGAGTACATGACGGGCGGCGTGGTGGTCGTCCTCGGTCCCACGGGGTACAACTTCGCGGCCGGCATGAGCGGCGGCGTCGCGTACGTCTACGACGAATCGGAGTGGTTCGGCACACGATGCAACCTCGACATGGTGGACCTCGAAAGCGTCTGGACCGACGAGGACCAGCACCGCCTCCGCACCCTCATCGAGAAGCATCACTCGTGCACCGGCAGCCGACGCGCCAAGGCCATTCTCGATGACTGGCAGGCCCAGGTGCCCCTGTTCGTCAAGGTCATGCCGACCGATTACCGCAAGGTCCTGGAGCGCATGCGGATGCGGGCCCACCGAGACGCCGAGACCCTCTCGGCCACCGAGGAGGTGTACCATGG
>DATKXP010000296.1:0-4073 GCA_035529015.1 Phycisphaerae bacterium
CGGTTCGGTGGTCGAGAAACTGACGTCCACGCCGAACAGGCAGATCAGGCCGTAGAGCACCACCACCCCCGCCGCGCCCAGGAAGCCGAACTGCTCGGCCAGCGTCGGATACAGAAAGTCCGTGTGCGCCTCCGGAAGGAATCCGTAGCGGGTCTGCGTCCCTTCGAGCCACCCCCGGCCCGTCAGCCCGCCGGCCCCGACCGCCACCTTCGCCTGGAACAACTGGTGGCCGTAGTCATCGAGCAAACTGCCGAAGAAGAACCGCAGGGCGTTGAAACTCGCCGGCCCCGGCCCGGCATCGAGGGCCTCGAACAGCGTTTCCCTCGCTTGGACGAATTCGGCTTTTTCCTGTCCCCACGAGACGGCCGTCGCCAGTCGCCACAGGCGAAACCGCCACATGCCCGTGACCTCGCGCACCAGGTCGGCCTTCTCGGCGTCGGACATTCCGGCCAAGCGCGAGACGGGCGCATGGTTCGCGGCGGCGGGCTTCTTCTCGGCCTCGCTCCCGTCGCCGGCCTCCGTCTGATCCTCGGCGCCGCCGGCGCCGTCGGCCTTCGGCGCGAGCGCAAAGTGCATCCGTTCGGCGCAGCCGTGCAGCAGCCACGAGTCGATCCGCATCCGCTGATACCCGTGCATCGACGAGTAGAAGACGGGGACCATGGCCAGCCCCATCGCGATGATCGCCGCCAGGTGCTTCCCCCGCGCGCCGGCGGCAAACAGCATCAGGAACAGCACCGGCAGGAAGAGCATCGCCGTGCCCAGGTCGGGCTGATACAGAATGAGCGCCGTGGGCACGAGCGCCATGACGAACGGCACCAACAGCCCCGTGAAGGTCCGGTAGTTCTTGCGAAACCGCAGGTAATACGCCAGCGACATGATGAAGGCGATCTTCGCGAGTTCCGACGGCTGCAGTTTCAGGCTCGTTCCCGGAATGTTAATCCACGAGTACGCATAGTTGGTGGGATAGATGAGGCGTGGAATCGTCCATCCGCGGTTTCGCATCACCGCCAGCACCGCCAGCGCCAGCAGGCTCACGGCGTAGAGGGCGTAACTGTACTTCGCCAGGCGAACGTAACTGGGCATCAGGGCCAGAACGAAAACCGCCATCGCCGCGCCCAGAAACACGGTCTGTTTGCCGGCGGCGGTGCCCCAGAACGGGTCGCCTTCGCCACCCGAGGTGGCCGCGTAGATGCCCGCGATACCCAGCGCCGACAGCCCCAGCGCCGCCGCCAGAAGCAGCCATGGAAATCGGTAGAAGTAATCGGATCGCAGCACGGACGGTCGCCCCGACTCTGGGCCCACTCCGAAGCCGCCTTGTGGACGGCCGGGTCCGCAGAGTATAATGCCTGGCCGGTCGCGCAGCCAGCGATATGCGCGAGAGGTCCTCGTGGTGATCGACGGGCGCAGCCATTGCAGCAGTCGCGAGCACCGCGGCTCGCTCCGGCGGGCCGTGGGCGTCTTTCTGGCGGCAGCCGTCGCGGCGGCCGTCGCCGGGGGATGTTCCCGCTGCCACACGCTGAACTGCCGCCTCGACGCCATCGAAGACGACGACGCACGCCGCATCGTCCGCGACGCCGTCTGGGCACACGGGTCCAAGTACCGCTGGGCCGAGTGCACGGCCCTTCGGGCCGAGGTCACCCGGACCGAGCACCGGCCGGGCGGCGACACGGCCACCGATGAGGTCTGGCTCCTGGACCCGGTCACAGGGCACCTGCGCATCGAGACGCCCGCACAGAGCGCCGTGGCCGTCTTCGACGGCCGGCGCCTGCGCGTCTTCCGCGACGGGGCCGAGACAGACGACGCGGCGGCCCGAGGCCGCGCGGCCGGCCAGGCCCGGCTCGTCGGCGAACTGCTGGCGATGCCGATCAGCCTCCTCGGCGACGGACGCACCGTGGCCTACGCCGGCACGCGGACCGGCACGGCCGAGGCACGCACCTGGCAGGGGCTCGCGGTCACCGACGGCACGGCATCCGGATACTCAGGCCAGGATCGGACCGTCGTGGAGGTCCGCAAGGGAGCCCGCCGCGTGGAGAACGTGTTGATCCGGTGGTCCCAGGACCCGTTCTTCGGGCGCCGGATGCGCGTGCGGATGGACGACTGGCGTCCGGCCGACGACCTCGTGGTCAGCCGCCGGTGGCGCCTGACGCCCATCGACGAGTCGGGTGCGGCCACGGGGCCGGTCCAATACACGGTTCGCATCCACCGTGTGGAGGTGAACCCGGAGGTGGGCGGCCGGCCGTTCTCGCGACCGTAGACGTCGAGCAGCGCACAGCGGCAAGGCATGCCTTGTCCGGATTCCCGCGTGGCGGCCCTCCCAGGCCACCGCCCAGACGCAGGAGCAGCCGATGTCCGACTGGCAGGATCCGGAAGAGTTCCTCGAGCGGGCCGACCGTCTGCTCGAAGAGGGCGCGTACGAGGAAGCCCTGGCGGCCTGCCGCCGGGCCATCGAGGTCGCTCCCGACATCCCCGACGCCCACGCCATGGCCGGACGGTGCCTGGCGTACCTGAACCGCGTGGACGAGGCCGAGCGCGAACTGCTCAAGGCCGCCGACATGGACCGCGACTGCGTCGAGGCGTGGTTCGGCCTGGCCTTCGTCTCGTGGCTCCGGGCCGACGACCGCGAGGCCCTCGGGCACCTCGAACGGGCCCGCCGCCTGGCCCCCGACGACGAGGCCGTCCTCGCCCAACTCATCGGGACCTACGGCAACGTCGAACACTTCGACCGGGCCGAACGCCTCTACGAAGAGGCCATCGGCATCCATCCCGACTCGGCCGAGATCCCGTACCACTGGGGCCTGGCGCTGTTCAAGCAGGGACACTACGACCAGGCCATCGACGTCTGGCGCCGCGCCGTCGAAGCCGACGACGAGTTCCCGGAACTCCACCTCTCGATGGCCCGCGCCTTTGCCGCCCGAGGCGACATGGACCGCGCCTACGACGAACTGGAGCGCGAACTGGCCCTGTACCCCGATTCGCGCGAAGCGCGCCTGGCCCTCGGCGGATACCACGTCCAGCACGGCGAGCCCAAGCGTTCCATCGCGATCTACCGCGAACTGCTCGCCGAGGCCGAGGACGATTCCCGCGCCCACCTGGACCTGGGCGTCGCCCTGATGCACCTCGGCCAGGACGCCAAGGCCCGCAAGCACCTGCTGCGGGCGCTGGAACTGAGCCCGTCCGACCCGCTCATCCTCTCGCACCTGACGAGCGCCGGCCACTCGCGGTCGGCCATGGCCCGGGCGGCCCGTGTCCTGCGTCGGGCGCTTCGCGAAGAGCCACACCGCGACGAACTCTACCGGAACCTCTCGTCGCTCTTCGCCGGCGAAGGGCGGTTCGACGAAGCCGAGGAGCAGTTGCGGCAGGCCATGGCCTTCTCCGGCCGCGCCCACGAACTGGAGAACGACCTGGGGGTCCTCCTCGCCATCCAGGGCAAGTTCGAGGAGGCACGCGACGCCTTCGACCGCGGCCTGGCGAGCCACCCCGAGGACCTCCCCCTTCAGATCAACCGTGCCCTGATCGAGGCCGACCTGGGCCAGCGCGACCTCGCCCTCGAACAACTCGCCCGGATCGCCCGAGACAACCCCGACAACCTCGACGCCCTCGGAAACCTCTCCTCCGTCCTGCTCGAAGTCGGCCAGGTGGAGCCGTCGCTGGCGGTGGCCGAACGGATGTGCGACCTCGCCCCCTTCGACCCGCGCGGATACTACCTGACGGGCCGGGCCCTCTACGACCTGGACCGCTACGACGAGGCCGAGCGGGCCCTCGACCGCGCCTCCCGCCTCGATCCGACACAGGTGGACACGGCCATCGCCCTGGGCATGTGTCACGCCGCGCTCGGCCGGCCGGCCGACTGCCTCCGCGTCTTCGAACGGGCGCGGCGGCTGGCGCCGAACGACCCGGACGTGCTCTTCAACCTCGGCCTGGCGTACGAAGACGCGGCCGCCTCCGGCCGCGACGCGCCCGACGCCGCCGACAAGGGAACCGTCAGCACGGACGATGCCGTCGCCCTCTATCAGCGCGTCCTCAAACTCGCACCCTCGTACCAGGCCGCCCGCGATCGCCTCGATGAACTGGGG
>DATKXP010000297.1:0-5986 GCA_035529015.1 Phycisphaerae bacterium
ACGGTCAACGTCTGATCGCAACCGTCGCGGATGAGTTCACCGTGGCTGACGTTGTCGGTCCAGGGTTCCACGCCGCGCGCCGGGCGGATGTTCTTCCATCCGGCGAACGGTCTGTCTGCCGTGTCGGCCACCGGCGTCCACCGGCCGTCCAGGCGGTCGGCCAGATAGGCCTTGTAGTACCGCCGGCCGTTCTCCTCGATGATGGTCAGATACTTCTGCGTGCCCTTGAGCCTGTACGTATGGCTGGCCTCGAAGATTTTGGCCTCGAGGGCGAGTTCGCAATGGTCGAAGCCCCTCGGGAAATCCTCCAGGTTCGTCCACAGCCGCCACATCTTGCCGTTGAGGCTGGTCAGGAACAGGTAGGCGCGCCGATCGTCGCAGATAATCCAGTAATCGAGCCCTCCGGTCTTGCGCGGGTCGTTCGGGCCGCCGTCAAGGATCGGCCGGCCTTGAGTCCACGAGTCGGGGTCGTCGATGGTGGTTGTCGTGGAAAAGGCGACCCACATGGATTTGGCGCCGGCCACGGCCATCTGGTAGATCAGATACCATTTCTTGTGCGGGGCGAAGTAGAAGACCTGCGGAGCGCAATAGTAGTTGCTATCGCTGACCTTCAGGATCGTGCGCGGGGACCGGTCGGCGTCTTCCCATCCGGCGAACGAGCAGTACTCGATGGCCGATCTGCCCGGCAGTTTGACGGTCATGAAGACGTGCCACTTCCCTCCGTAGAAGACCACGGTGGGGTCCTTCTGTGCCCGGCTGGGATCGCGCTCACGCTTCTCGGGAGCGATCAGCGGGGCGCTGTATTCCCACATGGCGGGGACTTGGAACGCAGCCGGCTGGGTCGGATCCTGCGGCCGCGGCTCGGCGGCCCGGCCGGCGCGTGCGGCAGCGCCGATCAGAACCAGTGCCGCTGCCGCAATCGTGCAGGTGATAGCGTACTTCATGGCGACGTCACTCCCCTTGGTTCAATCGGTATCGGCTTCACCGCACAAGGCGGTATTCCGGGCGTATCCCGCGGACAGGATACGGTTTCCGTGTCTTGCCCGGCCGCCTGACGCCAAGGAGCCGTAGCGCCGGGGGGGTCGAAACATGGTCACCCTGCGGGCTGACCATGCCACACGGCACCCGACGGCTACTTCTTCGGCAGCAGTTCCAGCATGGATTGGCCGCATGCCTGGCCGATGCGGTTGTACCAGATCGCGCTGCCGAGGTAGTGGTACGGCCGGTCCGAGCCGGTCTTCTTCCACTGCTCGAGGTTCTCGCGCCACGTGGGGTACAGTTCCCAGGCGGCCTTGTCCACCAGCAGGTCGGTGCGGAAGGCCTTGACGTTGCCCTTGAACTCCGGCACGTCGTTCATCGCCAGTTGCGCCGTCCGCACGGCCAGGCATCCGCCCTTGGCCTCGTTCAGCCCGTTGGTGCCGATGGCGGCGATGACGAAGGGCAGATTCGGGGCCTTGAGGTCCTTGCGGACGTCGTTGATGAAGTGCTTCATGTTCGACGCGTACTCGGCCGGCGCCTGGTCGCCGAACTGGTCGTTGAACCCCTGGAACCAGACGAACCCGGCCGGCTCGAGCGTCTTGCCCTTGAGCGCGGGGAAGAGGCTCTCGCAGTTGTCGAAGACGTCTTTGACCTCGGCCATCATGTTGCGGTAGGACGATCCGTACGGCTTCCTGATGTCGTCCATCGTCGGCAGGGGATCGGTGCGTTTGCGTTTCTCGTTGTTCTGCTGGGCGCGTTTCTGCGCCTGGGCCAGTTCGGCCTGGAGGACGTCGTCGCTCGGCATGCCGGCCGAGGGCGACCGGAAGAGTTTGTACAACGAATGGCCGCCCCACGCGGCCTTGATCAGCACGACCGGTTCGTCGAAGCGATTGCCCATCGCATGGCCGAACTCCAGTTCCACGCCCGTGCGTCCCGGCGAGCCGTAGCCGATCGTCAGCGGTCCGTTGCGGCCCAGGAACTTGATGAACACGTCGTCGCGCACGATCCACTTGCCGTCCTTGCGCAGGTGCGCGAACAGGTCCTGGGTCCTGGCGTCGGTCGCCTGGTGATCCAGCAACTCGTTGTTCGCCTTGCCCTCCATGTTGGACTGACCGGCCAGGATGAACACCTTGACCGTGCCCGCCGCACCGAACAGCGGCGCGGCGAGAACGCCCAACACCAGGGCCGTCACGACCATCATCGTCCGCAGCGTCTTCATCGTCGTCTCTCCGTTATCCCAGGGACCCTTCCCATCGGGCGACCGTTGTCCGGCCTGGCCGCCCGACGCCCTGGATGCTGCATGGTACGGTTGGATCGGGGTGCGTGCCAGCGGAAAGGCAGGCGCGGAGCGGCGTCGAGGATGCAGGGTGGGTCCTGTGGACCCACGCCGATTCACAAGGTCATGGCCGCGCGGGTGCAGAGTTTACCCGCCGGGGCGGGCACTCACCTTACGCACTGATCGGCGGCGCCTGGCATGTTACTGTGGGTTATTCCGGTCCCCAGAAAACTGTATCCTGTCCCTGGAAGCCCATCCTTCAGGCCCAGGGCCCAGAGCTTCTCGAAGTCGCCGGCGCCCGTCCATTCCTGAAACCGCCGTTGGGCCGAGGAACTCGAACAGATGCCTGTGGCATTCAGGGCGTTCCATTGACACCCCGTGCCCAGAACGAAAAAGATCGCGTCCATCGCATCCCGCTCGGGCACCCGTGGGTTGTGGCACCCCAACGGGTGCGGCTTCCGGGGCGGAAGCAACGGTTCGATCTTGGCCCACAGCGCATCGGAAATCCGCCACTTGTTGGACACCGGCTTCTTCGGCCGCTGGTTCTTCATCGTGGCTCTCCTGCGGAGCGCCCGTGTGCCACAGGTTGCATCGGCAAAATACAGTCTGATGGGATAGGCTCTAAAGATTGGCCTTGACAGCGCCGAGCCGATAAGTACAATAGGTGGCACGATCCCTGCAGGGGGAAGCCGAAGCGGGCAGTAGCGATTCGAGTTGAGGCCGCGTTTCGCTAGGTCAGTCTTGGAAGCAGGAGGTACCGATGGCTAAGAAGAAAGCTGCCAAGAAGAAGGCGAAGAAGAAGCCGAAGAAGAAGCCGAAGAAGAAGGGTCCGGGCGGTTTCGGCGAGTTCTTTCGTTCGGCAAGCGAACGCGCACGGTAGCCTGTTTCTGTGCCAGTCTGTTCGTTCAGACTACTGCGCTGTCTACTCGCTTGGGATGCTCCTCTCGTGGTTCGGCAGGGTTTTCGACCGTTCCCAGTCGATCCGAGCGTTCGCCAGGCGTGGCATAGACGCTCGGGATCGGCCATCGCACCAGGCTGTCTGCTCAGTCTTCATGGCGGAGGCGTCTGTTTGTCGGGCTCACTGGCGTTGGTATCCTGAGTTCGTTTTCGAGAACATTGCGGCACGCCTAAGCAGGCAGCTTCGGCAGGCCGATCGCCCCACGTTGATAGGCTTCGGCGGCATATACGCCAAGATTGGTCTGACAGCAGACCACGTTGCCGTCGCGGTTGGTGTTACCCCACAACGGATTCTCCTCCTCGATCCACTTGGTAGACCACCTTCCCGCAATGTGCCGTGGAATGTCTCAATCGAGCGCGAGACCTGCACAGACCAAACCCTCGTGGCCCGTGGTTCCTTCTACGACGTGGCCAAGCAGGAACCTGTGGGGCTGCTGATCTGGAGGCGAGGGGCCGAGCAAACACACTAGGTAGAGGACATGTCGTCAATGAATGCTGTCACTCAAGAGATCGCCGACCACGTACAGGACCCCTCAACACCATTCGGCATCTACCATTCGGGCGCCAAGGTGGATGTCATGCCATCTCTCTCGTGCTTCCTTCGATCGAGTATGGATGAGGTCCGGCTGCGATACGCTGCGGAATGCTCACGCAAGACGCTGGCGATCATCGATATGGACGACGCAGACTACTTCAGACGCGGCCTTCTGCGGCGAGAAGTGTCAGGGATGATTGACTACGCGCACCAACGAGACCATTCCGCCCACACACTCTACAACTACCTTCTTGGGTGGTACGTGTACGCTTTCTCGGAGCGGATCCGTGAGGCTCTCAAGAAGCACTTCGTCTTCCGCGGGTGGACCGGCGGTCCCAAGGACTTCGGCGACCTGTGGCCGTTTGCCAGCCTGACTCACGACGTGGGGTACCTGTTCGAAGGGGCTCTATCCCCGTTGACTGTGGGTGGGAAGCACACGCATATGCAGATGGCACTGGACGTCGTCCGAGACTACTTCACGCACGACTTGTGGGCTGCCTGCGGGTTCCATTCTGTGTGCGAACGCAATCGCCTCCTCGAGCTATCTGGGACCTCCCCGCCGCAGTTCCTAGGCGAGTCCCTCACCGCAGTGGCGGATGGCCTTCGCGGCATCGGGGATCTGGACTCGCTGAGAGATGCCGTGGTCGAAGAGAGAAAGTCCAAGGGTTTGGCGGCTCGGGGTTCCGACCATCTGGCTGCGGAAGAGGGACTGCCAGGAGATGCGTTCGACGTGTGGCGCAAGCACTACGAGTACTACGGATTCCCGTTGATGGGTCAACGTATCACGCGGCTTGAGCGTGCGTTTGAGTTCATGCTCTCTGAGGGACTTGGAGCGACGGGCTTGAGGCTGCTCGATCATGGCATCTGCAGCGGGCTCCTGATGCTCCAGATGTCGACTTACTACTTCAGGGTGCACTTCGGCCTTGGCTCGTCAGGGCCGGACCCCGCTTACGACCGTGATATATGGCAGCGATTCAGAGACCGGTACAACGGTTCCGCTGGACAGTACGAATGCCTCTGGTGGTGGTCCGCCATTCTCTGGGGTACGGCAGCAACAGCCTTGCATAATGCTCAACAGCTTGACGCGAGTTGGCCGGACGACATCGGAGAAACCGAGCAGCTGCCGATCGATGAGGATCCGCTCGCCTACCTTGGCATCCTGGTGGACTGCCTTCAGGAGTGGGACCGATACACGGTCTCCAGGGAGCCCGTGATTGGCGGATCGATGCCACTGCAAGGCGTGGATGTTGAGTTGGGACACGACAGCACTCACGTGGAGATTGACTACCATGACGAGCGAGTCGCCCAGTCGGTCAAGCATGGGCTTGACCTGGCTCTGGCTGACTGGGAGCATGTCGTTTCGATTCTGTAGCCAAGGTGTTGGACAGTATCGATGTCTGGATGAAGTCACGCGGAGGGGCTTAGGTACCCACCCTCGATCTTCCAAGTGCCAATGTAGCCCCACCAACAACCTGTGTCACTCATTGCGAGTTCACTCGGCCTAGGGTGCGTTGCGTCGAGGTAGGACTCAAGCGGCAGCAGATTCCGGCGACAGGATGCCCTTTTCTCCTCTGGCCTGGTGGCCCGGTCGCCTGACGCCCCAGGTATTCTGTTGTACGAGGTCATCCCTATGCGTGCCAGAAGGAAGGCGGGCGCGAAGCGGCATCGAGCATGTACGGTGGGTCCTGTGGACCCACGCTCATTCATAAGGTCCTGGGCCGCGCGGGTGCGAGCACCCACCCTACGCACGGAGTTACTGAGCGACGGCGCGCGGGATGTTACGGCGGGTTGTTCCGGCCCCCGGAAAACGGTATCCTTTCCCCGCAGACAGGGAGGGAACGATGCGAAACGGTGCCGCACCTCGCGCATGTGTGTTGATTGCCGCTTTTGCGGCAGTTCTCCCGTGGGGCACGGCTCGGGCCGACGCCATGCCCGAGAACCTGGCTCCCCGAGCGAAGGTCTCGGCGAGCAGCCAGTTCAGCGATGCGTATCGCCCGGAGATGGCCGTCAGCGGCGCCGTTCCGTCCGAGTTCCAGCAGGACAAGGATTGGGCGGTCCGAGGCACGCAGGACGGGGAGTTCGCGCTTCAGTGGAGCAAACCGGTCGACGCGGCCCAGATCATCTACTACGCCCGGGTGACCAGTTCGCTGCTGGAGTGCTTCAAGGACTACGAGGTCTATCTGAACGGGGCCAAGCAGCCGGTGGTCCGGGGCACGCTGGCGCGTCGCCGCGGTCCGCAG
>DATKXP010000298.1:0-30279 GCA_035529015.1 Phycisphaerae bacterium
CCGCGCCTACGCCCTCATCCTGGCCGCGGGAACGCTGGTGGTCGGCGGCAAGGACACCGTGACGGCCATCGCCGCCGACACCGGCCGCCTCCTCTGGCAAGACAAGGTGAAGGGCCAGGCGCGAAGCCTCACCGCCGCCAACGGGCGGCTCCTCGCCAGCACGACCGAGGGCCGTGTCTACTGCTACGGCCCGACGGCCGCAGCCGAGCCGCCCGTCATCTCCGCCCAGGCGGGTCCGCCCCCGTCCGCCGTCGGCCAGCCTGAGTTGGAGGCCGCCCGGACGGCCCGAGGCATCATCGTCGAAACGGGCAAGAAGGCCGGCATCTGCGTCGTCCTCGGCGCCGGCGACGGGCGGCTCCTCCACCACCTGGCGAAGCAGTCGGACCTGGTGGTCTACTGCGCCGAGCCCGACGCCGGGAAGGCCGACGCCGCCCGGCAGGCCCTCGATGCCGACGGCCTCTACGGCGTACGCGTCACGGTGCACCAGGGAACGCTCGGCTCCCTGGGGTACCCCGATTACGTGGCCGACCTGGTCGTGGCAGGCGGCACACCGATGGACCTCCAGACGTGGTCGGCCGAGCACGTCTACCGCGTGTTGCGGCCTTACGGCGGCTGCGCGCGTATCGCCCTTGCCGAGGACGAGGAAGCGTCGCGGACGGCCATCGTGAGTTGGCTGGAGCGCGGCAACGTGCCGGAGGATGAGGTCAAGGCTGCCAAAGGCGCGGTGCAGATCGTGCGAGGCCCCCTGCCCGGGGCTGGCAACTGGACGCATCAGTACGCCAGCGCCGCCCGGACGGGCTGCTCCGACGACCAGCGCGTCCGCCTGCCGCTCAGGCTGCTCTGGTTCGGCGAGCCGGGTCCGGCCCGGCTGGTGACGCGGCACTGGGGCGGCCCGGCGCCGCTGTGCGTCAACGGGCGGATGTTCGTCATCGGACAGCGCAGCCTCATGGCCACCGACGCCTACAACGGCCGCCACCTGTGGCGCCGCGATTTCCCCAGCGTGGCCTGGTGGCCGATCCGGAGCCGGGGCAGCAGCGCCGCCGCCGACGCCGACAGCGTCTACCTGGTCCAGGGCCAGACCTGCCTGCGCCTCGACGCCGCCACCGGCCAAACGGTGCAGACGTACCGGATGCCCGCGCCGCCGGCAGAGACGGCGAAGGAGACGGCCGAGAAACTGGACTGGAGTTATCTGGCCGTCGGCCGCGACCGCGTCCTCGGCAGCATGGGCGGCCGCACCGACGCCCGGTGCGTCTTCCTCCTCGGCAAGGACGGCAAGCCGCGATGGACCTACGCCGCCAAAGGCGTTGTGGACAACAACGCCCTCTCCATGGACGAGGGCCGGGTGTACGTGATCGACCGCACCAGCCCCGGCGACGTGGACCGGGCGAAGCGGCGCGGCCAGAAGATAGCAGCCGGCTGGACGCTGCTCGCCCTCGATGCCCAGACGGGCAAGACCCTCTGGCAGACCGACGAGGGCATCCGCGGCCACACGGCCCTGTGGTTGTCGGAAGGCGTGCTGCTGGCCACCGGGTCCTCCGGCATGACGGGGTACGCGGCCGCCGACGGCAAACTGTT
This sequence comes from Phycisphaerae bacterium, assembly GCA_035529015.1. Classification (GTDB taxonomy): domain Bacteria; phylum Planctomycetota; class Phycisphaerae; order FEN-1346; family FEN-1346; genus JAUVZF01. The sequence continues at coordinate 1,576 of DATKXP010000298.1, forward strand.
GTACGCCCGCCCCGCCAGGATACGCCGGTTCCCCGTGATCGCCGGCGAGACGGTCTACACCGAACCGGCCGCCTACGATCTTCGGACGGGCTACCCGCACCAGCGGACCAATCCGTTCACGGGTGGCCAGACGGCGTGGGAGTTCCGCCGGTCGTACGGGTGCGGAGCCATCTCGGCCGGGCCGAACCTGCTCATGTTCCGCTCCGGCACGCTGGGGATGTACGACCTGGCGGGCGACGGCGGCGTGTTCAACTTCGGCGGCGTCCGGGCCGGGTGCTACGTCAACGCGATCGCGGCAAACGGCCTGGTGCTGGCGCCGCCGGCCGACGCGGCGTGCACGTGCTCGTACAGTCTGCGGACGACGGTTGCCCTGATGCCCGCCCACGAGGAGCGCAACTGGTCCGTCTTCTACGACCGGCTGCCCACGACGCCCGTGACGCAGGGCGCCTTCAACCTCGGCGCGCCCGGCGACCGGCGCGACCCGGCCAAGACGATCTGGCTCGCCCTGCCCCGGCCCGTGACCCGCACGCGCCGGTCGGCGCTGGCCGAGCCGTTCCGGTTCACCTTCCACGAGGGGTTCGGCGCCTACAGCCACAACACCGACCGCACGCCCGTCGCCGGGACCGACCGGCCCTGGATCTACGCCAGCGGTCTGAAAGGGCTGAGGCGCGCGGAACTGGACCTGGAGATCCTTGACCGCGGCGTCGCGGCGTGGCCCGCCAGGGCCGCTCCGACCGTGGACGGCAACACGGCCGAGGTGTGCTGGGACGGGTACAAGACCGTGGCCCTCGCCGGTGGAAAGGCCTCCGTCACGCTCCGGCACGACGACGAGAACCTGTACGTGGCCTACGCGAGACCGGCGGCGAAAGACCCCAAGGAAAAGCCCGTCCGCTGGAAGGCCGCGACCAAGGGCAACGACGCGCAGGTGTGGCGCGACGATTCGTTCGAGGCGTACCTGAGCGCCCTGCCCCGCGATGCCAAGGCCGCCTCCGCCCGGTGCCTGCACCTGGGCGTCTCGGCATCGGGCGCCCGCTACGATGCGCTGTGGACGTACGCCACGCCGCGCCTGGCCGTGCGCGACATCGGCCGTCTCGACGCCGAGATCGACGGCACGGCCGGCGATTGGGGCGAGAAGGGCCTCGCGGTGACGTCGCTTCCCGGGCCGCTCGGCAGACTGCGTGCGGAGAGCGATTTCGACGCCTCCTTCAGGATCGGCTGGAACGAGAAGGGCCTGCTCCTGCTCGCCGAGGTCAAGGACAACGTGGTCCACGAATGGGAGGAGGAGTCCGCGCTGACGCTGGGCGATTCGGTCGAGATCTTCCTGGCGCCGAAACCGGGCGCCCGCGAGGGGTACCGGTGCGTCCTGACGCCGGGCCCGGCGCCGAAGCACGAGGGGCGATGCCATCTCTCGCACTTTGGAAAGACGAAGACGGGCGGGAACCTGGCCGCCGACGTCTCGGGACGCAGGACGCCGGACGGGTACGTCCTGGAAGCCCTGCTGCCGTGGACGAACCTCGGGATGGCGCCCCGCGCCGGGGACGAGGTTGCCATGCAACTGATCGTCACGGACGACGACCGGAAGGGCGACCGGCACCGGTTCCGTGCCCTCTGGCACCAGGCCGGCGACCCGCAGAAGGATCCGTTCGCGTACCAGCGATTCCGCCTTGCGGCCGAACCGGGCGAGCGAATCGCGTTCAAACGTGGCGCGAAGAAGGACCGGGACGGGTTCTTCGGCGCGGTGCCGCCGCATCCGCTTCCGGTGAGCCTCGCGCCTCTCGGCGCCGACGGCGAGAAGGCCGAGCACTCCGCCGCATGGTCGAGCGCCGTGCGGGCCGACGGGGAGGCCTTCATCGCCGAACTGGCCGTGCCGTGGAAAACGTTGACGGACGCGGGTCTGGGCGGGGCGGACCTGATGATCGACCTGGAGAGCCGCGGCCCGCTGCGTCAGCCCCCGCTCCTGGGCCGGGGATTCGAACGCCTGATCGTGGTCCCCGAGGCCGGAGCCGCGCCCAAGACGCTTTCGGTGCGGCTGCACTTTGCCGAACTCGATGACACCGGGCCCGGCGAGCGGGTGTTCGACGTCAGGTTGCAGGGCAAGACCGTCCTGAAGGACTTCGACGTGGTCAAGGCCGCGGGCGGGAGGGGCCGCGCGGTGGTCAAGCAGTTCGACGGCGTCGTCGTCTCCGGGGCGCTCGCGCTGGAACTGGCGCCCAAGGCGAAGGAGGTCACGGCATCGACGGCCCCGATCCTCAGCGGGATCGAGGTCACGGCCGAGGGCAGATGAGGGCGCCGGTCAGAGGGGGGGTAAATATGGCCGCAGCCCTTGACTGCGGCGGGACCGGGCGCGAATACTATTATGTTGCCGGGAGTGTCTCCCGGTGACTGGGGCGGTGGTTTGTGTCCCCCCTCGACCACCGTCCCGCTTTTTTTTTCGCGCTGCGGCAATGCTTCCTGGCGCGTCGCAGATGCCGGTAGCGCGGGCTCTTTTTTCCTTGCGGCCCGTTTCAGGGGTGTCGTCATGCGCGGTGGGTGCGGAGACCCACCGCGCAGAACTCGACGAACGCTGCTGCCCGTTCTCACGGCCAGGCCGACTTCAGCCGGAAGACCTGGAGCGATTTCACCTTCGCGGTGCCGCCCTTGGCAAAGACCGCCAGGGACCGTTCCTCGTCGGGCGGGATGACGCCGTCGAGCAGGTTCTTGCCGCCTTCCTCCAAGTGTCCTGTCTTCCCAGGTGTCCCCCTTCGCGCGGAGGAGTTCGATCTCCTCGACGGGCTCGGCGAAGATGCGGACGCCTTCCTGGGTGGTCCGCAGCGTCAGGACGACGGGTCACGGAGGCGGGGGCGGCTTCTTCTCGACCTTGGCGGCAACCAGGACGGGGGGCACGGTCAGGTCCTGCGGTTCCTCTGACGGGGGCACGTCGAGTTTTCTGACGGGATCGGGCGCGGTGAAGTCCTTCGGCAGCGTCATGAAGTCGAGCCTGAGAACGTAGTGGCCGCTCACGACGTTGCCGAGGTAGTAACTGCCGTCGCCGGCCGTCACGGAATCGGCGACCAGGGCGTCCTCTTTGCGGTCTTTCAGGCACACGCGGACGCCCGACAGGGGTTTGTGGTCCTTGGTCTGGCCGGCCAGCAGGACGGTGCCGGAGATCGAATGGGCCGGCGCCACGCCCAGGTCCACGCGGGTCAGGCTTCGCGGCTGGACGTCGGCCATCTGGGTCCCGTGCGTGGGCGTGTAGATGGCGGGGACAGTGTCGAGATCGAGGGCGACGCGGACCTCGTGGGTCGCCCGCAGGCCGGGCAGGACGTAATAGCCGTCCGAGTCGGTCACGGCCGTGTAGATCTTTCGCAGGGCGATCTTGACGTCGGCCAGTCCGGGTTCGCCGGGGTCGAGTCGGGCGTTGGCGTTGTAGTCGAGGAACACCTTGCCGTGGACGCCGCCGCGGTCGGGGTGGACGCTTGTGTCGGCGATGCGGACGGCCTTTCCCTCGGGGAAGGCGAAGCGGTTCGAGAAACTGGCGAAGGCGAGCACGGTCCACTCGTCGCGTTCCAGGCGTGAGAGCAGTCCGACGCGGTTGCGTCCGCTGGGGTCCATGAGGTACTCGGTACGATTCTCGAAGAAGCAGTTGTGCTTGCCCTCGGTGTCGCCGGTGCCGCGCCGAAAGACGTCCATGCCGACCTCGGTCCGCAACTGAACGGACTTGACGCCGGGCGACCGGTACGTGTGCACGAGCGACGCCCGCTGGCGGTCGGCGGCCTTCCAGTACCGGGTGCCCACGGCCTGCGTGTACGTCAGGTTTTTGATGAGCGTGGCCGACGCCGAGGGGCCCTGGTACAGGGAGAGACCGGAAATGGCCAGGCCGGAGAAGAACTGGGGGTTCGCCTCGGGGGTCAGGAAGTCGCCGGTCATGGCCTCGCCGTAGAACGTGATGCCCCAGGGCAACTGGGACCTGCCCCTGACGGTCCAGAGGGATTGGGGCACGCCGGTCGCGGAAGGCTCGGTGCGGTCGAAGGCCAGGGTCGCCCTGGTGCGCGGGATGGCGCTCGAAGCGACCTCCAGATGCTGGAAGTCCACCGTGAGGGTGTCGGGCAGTTCGCCGTCGAGGTTATCGTGGACGCTGCCGACGGCGCCGTTGAACGTCCACTCCGGGTGCGGACGCCACGACCCGGACAGCGCGTAGCCCTGGCGGTCGTGCAGGTCGAGGTTCTGGCCGTTGAAGAATCCGGGGCTGTACCGGAAGAAGCGTGCTCCCAGGTGGAGGTCCTTCGCCGGATACAGGTCGGTCTGCAGGTTGATGGCGGCGTCGTCGAAGGACCCGCCGTTCTCGTCGTGTCGGCCCACGACCCCCTCGGCGGACACCAGGAGGGCGTCGATGGGTTTCCAGGCGGCCTGTCCGCCCAGGAGGATGCCCTCCTGGGGGAACCCCCGCTGGTCGAGCGCATCGCCGTTGGCCATCTCCGGGTCGAAGAAGTCCTGGTGGCAGGCCACGGCGCCGCCCACCGTCAGGTCGTCGGTCAGGCCGTACAGGATCCGGCCCGCCCCCAGGACGCCGCCCCCGCGCCACTCGGTGCGGTCGCGGAAGGTCCCCAGGGCGCCCAGCCAGGCGGCCGTGCCCTTCGGCAGGAGCACCGAGGTCGGGACGATGCGTTTGCGGATCTGCGTCTCGACGCCGTCGGGATCGGCAATCACGATCCGGACGTCGTTCAGGACGCCCGGGCTGAGACGGATGTCCTCGAACCGGTAGGCACCCTGTCCCGGCTTCGTGGGGCTGTCGGCCACCACGTCGCGCTGCTCGACCACGCGATCGTTGATGAGCAGTTGGACGCGGGAACCCGCCCGCGCGTACCCCTCGAAGTCGTAGGGCTGAACGAAGTAACTCCGCAGGCCGGGCGACGGACCGTTCAGGGCATTCCCGTCCACGGGTCCGAGGATGCCGCTGGCTCGAACGCCCGTCATCGTCACGCTCGGGAAGACGAGGTTCGAGACGCCGAAGGTGCTGTCGCCCAGGGCGATCTCGGCCGTGGGGAAGCGATACGTCCATTCGCCCCAGTCGAGCATGATCGGGTCGGCGTCGATCTCGCGGTACCCCTCGCGGTCGATGAAGATCTGCGGTTCGGTGAACCGCAGTTTGTAGCGTCCGCCCTGGAAGGTTCCCCAGAAGGTTTGCCGCAGTCCGTCGATGGAGAAGTCGCGCAGGCTGTCGCGGTCATCGAGGACCGACAGTTGCGAGGCCACCTCCAGTTCCATGAACTGGAGACCGTCGCGGCTGGGGCGGGCACAGGGAAGCGCCTCGGGCAGCATCTCGTCCACGGCCTCGATGTCGGCCAGGGTGGTGCGCATCAGGTCCCACATTTTCAGATGGCGGCCGGCTTGGGCGACGAACGCGTACTGCTCTTCGTCCCATTCCAGTTGGACGGCAAAGATCTCGGCGATGGTCTGCTGCGGCAGGTAGATCTCGCGCTGGAGCGTGATGTCGGAGATGGCCTCGACCACCTCGACCTGGCCTTCGCTGCCGTTGAGGCGGATCCGCCGCGCCGCAACGTTCAGGGCGGTCTTGTTGGCCCCTTCCACCTGGAACGTGAGGGTGCCCGCCTCCTGTTTGAGTTCAACCCGAAAGGCCTTCAACAGCCGCAGCAGCGGCAGCAGCCGCCGGTTGCCCGGCGTCACAAGGACGTCAAGGTCGTCGATCGTCAGCCGATGCCACGACCGGCTGCCCTGGAGCGTGAACCCCACCACTTCGGTCTCCGGTGCGGCGGTCTCCGGGGGATTCTGCGCATCGACGACCGGGCCGCCGGGCCCCGGTTTCTCGACCCGCGCGGGGGGGGCCGTGCCGCCTTCAGGCAAGGTCGGCGTCACGAAGCGGTCGTCTCGCGCCCCGAGGGCCCAACCGGCCGACAGGAGGACGGCCCCAATGGCCGTCAGGGCGAGCACCGCGCGCACCGCCGGCAGGCCCCCGCGGCGGGCGCGGGCCCTGTTCCCTTCCCGGCCGGTTCGGCAACGACGGTGGCGGTTCATTGGCTCATGACGTGGGGCTGGCAGCCGCCGGCGACCGCGCGCGGGCCGATTCGTCGGCTTTCGGAGGCGGCGGCACGGACGGCGACGCCAACGTCAACGTGGCTTCGCCCGTCAGAGGCTGGGCGAGTTGGGGCGACTCGTACTTGACCGAAACGGTGTAATCGCCCTTGGGCAGGCCGACCTTCACGCGGCGTGAGAACTTGCGGTCGGCCTGCGGCAGGATGTAGGCGTAGCCCAGTTCCTCTTCCTCGAGCACCTCGCCCGAGGCGTTCTGGATTTCGTACCGGCCCTTGACGAGCAGGCGGCCGGTGCCCTGGTTGGTCACCCGTGCCTGGATGAGGGTTCCTTCCTCGTCCGGCGCCGCCTTGACATGGTCGAGGCTCCCCTGGCGGCTGACGGTTCCGACGGTGCCGAAGATGGGGACGAGGACGGTCGAGACGACCTCGATCTTGAGTTCCCGGCCCTCCTTGTCCTTACCCTTGCCGACCTGGGTATCGAGGTTTTCGAGTTCCATGGCCCCCCAGTACTCGCCCGGCGCCAGTTTGCCTCGCGGAATGATGACAAACCGGACGGCGCGGCTGGTCTTGGGGGCGACGGTCAGTTCGGCGGGGTTGAACTTCACCCACGGGGCCAGGGAGCGCTCGTCGGCCTTGAGCCGGAGCAGGCTGCCGTCGGCCGCGAAACGGAAGTGCAGCGCCCTGACCCGGTACCGCTCGACCTTCTCGCCCAGGTTCGCGATCTCGAATCGGCCGGCCGGCCGCCCCTTGTCGAGGGTCACCTCAACGAAGGCCGGCGCGACCGAGATACCCGCCCAGACCCAGGCCGATCCTGCGGCCAGGACGACGGCCGCCAACACGCTGGTTCGCAGACGCATGGCTTCACCCTTCCTCAAATCGGACGTCTTACGTCATACCTGACGGATGCGGGCGACTGGCACGAACGCCTTTAAGGCCGAACATCGGACACCCGCGAGGGACGCCCCTTGCGGCTTAGCGTCCGACTACGGCATCACCATGGCGGAGAGCATCACTCTTCCGCCATAGTCACCCATCGGCTGCTCGTTGTTCGTCAAGGTCCAGATGACGATGACGAGAACGTCATGACTGAAGGTGCCATTGTCCATGCTCTCGAAGACGATCGGCTGAGACTGATAAGCCGGGAACTCTCCGATCATGGTGTCCGGCGAAGCCGGCAGAAGGGCTACGTTGCTGCCCCCGCCGAAAACGGTGGCACCGGCCGGATCGATGGTCGCGCCCGCCGAGGTGTTCAGCGGAATGGGATCGACCGTGGGCTCAGATGGCACATCGCCCTTGTACAGGTCGGTGGCCGTCACCCACATCTTCACTGCTTCGGTGTTCGCATGAACGAGAAACGGGATCCTTCCAACCAGATCGCCGATCTGGAGCGAACCCGCATCCACGATCGGCACTGACGGCGTCACAGAGATGTTCGCCGTGACTGTGGCGTGAACCGCAGCCACCGCCGAACCCTCCATGTCGCCCCGTGCCGCGGCGGTCATCGCCGCCACAAGCACGATGCTCATGAGTAAGGCAGTCGGCTTCCTCATTACAGCCTCCTTTCGATTTGCAGCAGGCGTTCGTGCCAGTCCGTCCCGCTAACAGCCTTGTCACGTGCCACCGTGGGACAGCCCCACCGGTGGGAATCCTCTCGTTTTCGCCAAAGCGCAGCCGCCGCCCAGCCGATACGACTTTAGCGCCTTGTATCTGCTGAAAGCCCCTCTGGGTGGGCCCTTGCATCGAAACCCCACCCGGGCTATAATGCGCATGGTGGAGGCACGGCGCAAAAAGGGCGCTGACCTCCAACCACGGTGAACCAGCGTCTTCCCGCAAGGCTGACCGCTGGTTCACTTTTTGCTACCGCCCACGGGTGTCCGTTCGGCCGCAACAAGCGTCAGCCGCACTCGCGACTGAAACCGGCAGCCAGGGCGGATTACGCGTCTCGGGGCCTGCTCGGCCGGCTTCGCTCTCGTGACGCGAGGCGCCCGCGTCCGCCGACCCGTAGGCTAACGCCTTCTCCTGTATGCAACACGGGCGGATGGCTCACGGCCTCGCCGCCGCAACCACTCGCCCAACCAGAGGCTTCATCCCGCGCCGACAGTGACTCGGAATCGGCACTCGCACTCCCCCCGGCACCCCTCGGCTGATCCGGTGCCTGACGGCCCAAAGTCAAACGTCACAGAAGACTGCCCCGCGCAAACGGGGGAAAATTACCGCTTAGTATACCCCAAGTTCCGGCGGTAGTCAAACCGGTCGGCCATCTTAATTTCCGTCATATACGATCAAAACACTGACCAACCGGTTGCCTGAACTATCATCCATCCTGCGCGCCATCGTTCCGCCACCCTCTGCGAGGCGGCCGGCTCGGCCCCCACAAGACCCCTCTATCCGGCCTAAACCGCCCACAGACCCATGCAACCGATGGACAGATCGGCACCGGCCGCGCCACACAGATGATGCCACGAATCATCACTTGGGAGAGGGCTGCAACATGCCTCCACTCACAAGCGCGCAGCGCGTAAGTATTTGTCTTACAAGTTTTTGAGGCCCATTGCCGCGCGAACATCCTCTTCACGATTCCGAGAATGATGCCCAAAAGCAACGCCGTCGGCACAGTCCCACTTGGCGCGCTGGCGCCGGAAAACCCTCCCCTATCGCCCTTCATGGGGGTTCGGACCGGCTATCGGTCCCTTTCCCGCCGATTGGCAGGGCAATTGCTCATAGGTCTCCCACGCGAGTGAAGCAGCCTGTCCGGGTGAGGGCGAGAGTCAATCCTGGCCGCAGGGTCCGGGGAATGGCCGGCACGTGGTCGTGAGCGGTCTGATCCCGGTACGGCCCGCAGCCGCGGGTTCAGCCACCCCGTCGGACCGGTCTGCGGAGCCGAACTGAATACGAGGGCACCGTCCGCAACCTGGCGGTGATGCGGAGGCACCTGCGTTCAGGATGCCTCCCCACGGCCCGCCGGAGGCGGGACTGCCATTGCATTGAGAGAGGCCATCCTGCGGCAGCAGGGACGGGCAGACCGTCCTGTTGTGCCGACCGTCGGCACAGGACCGCAGATGGCGTACAAGCCGCGGCTGGGTGGTGACGCGGAGGGACGCGCGATGACGGCGTTTTCCGCTCAGCCTGGCAGAGAGGGGATAGTCATGAAATGGATACTTGGAAACAGAGGCGTAGCGATGGCGCTGGCTGCGCTGACGGCGGCACTGGCGGCCGGTGGGGCCGACGCCGCCATCATCAAGGGGTCCCTGGCCTTCGTTGGCAACGCCTTCGCCGATGAGGCCAGGATCCTCCCGCCCGGCGGGGCGATACCACACGGGGCAGCCACCGTAGAGGCCGCTGTCACAGGACCCCTTCTGAGCAGTTACATCGACGCCTTCGACATGGGCGAGATCCTGGAGGTCACCTTCACCGACAACGCCGTCGTCAACGGCCCCGGAAACGACCTGGTTGTCTTCGAAGCCCTGGCCGTCAACCTGTTCAGGGTCGCGGTCTACGCCAGTGGCGAGGCCGCACCGTCGGCCTACCAGTCGTACGTGCCCGTCGCACAGGGGATCATCGATGGAATGCCGATGAACGCGGCCCTGATCGACCTGAGCGATTACGGGCTTCCGCCGGACGCCGAGGTCACGCGGCTGCTCGTCCAGTCAGAGGACCAAAACGGCACGGAGATCGCCGGCCTGGGAGCGCTGAACAGCGTCCCCGAGCCCGCGTCGGCGCTGCTGATCGGGCTCGGCGCGGTGAGCCTCCTCGCTCGGCGCCGGACCCGGCCCGTCTGACACCAATCTGTCCATGCCGGTGCGCAGCGGCCTGGCAAGGCCGGGGCGCCCCCTGCCGGCCCCTCGCCGGGGACGGCGTGACCGGCCGTGCCCTTTCTCCCTGCGGGTCCGTCGAGCCGGCCGAAAGGCCCCAGGCCAAAACCAAAGGCTCATTTCTGCGGGTTCCCCTTGCCGATGAGACGGGACATGGGGATAATGGTCCTCGGGAGGGCCATGAGACACACCCTCACGCTCGCGTTCGGCATCGTTGCGGCCGTCATCGGCTGGGGACCGATGACGCCGGCGAGCGGCACCACCCCGAGCGCCTCGGCCACCGCCAAGGTGGTGGTTCACGTCAAGCCGCGCATCGCCGTCGCCGCGACCACGCCCGTCGTCCACGTGGGGACCATCGAGACGGGCAACGTGTCGGCAACCGTCGGGTTCCGCGTCGAATCCAACGCCGGGGCGGTCGAGATGTTCGTCAGCGCCACGGGGCTCTACAAGGGAGGCGTTGCCGAGGGTCCCACGGTTACCCCCATTCCGCTCGACGCATCGAGGGGAGTCCGGATCGACGCGTCCGAGGCCCGTCCGCAGGGGGGCCGTTCCAACGTCGCCGCCTTCACCGGGCACGGGCAGATTGAGGAGTTCCCGGCGCGGGTCACCGAACGTATCGCGTTCGAGAGCAAGCAGAAGGGGCGTTTCAGCCAGGACGTCCGCATCGGCGTCGCCTGGAACCAGAACGACGCCGCCAAGCCACCCGGCGACTATGCCGGCAGGGTCCGGCTCACCGCCATGGTCCTGCCGTAGGGTCGGCGTGCTCGACGGGTTCGGTGATCGTCGGGCGCGGGCCGCCCGGCGGCCCCCGCGGGTCAGTCGGCGGGAGGCAGCGGCTGCACCTTGAGGCCGTCGAGTTTTCCGCCGTCGGCGCCGCCGATGCGGAGGCAGAACTCCCACGGGCCGCTGTCCTGGGTGATCTTCAGCATCAGGGCGTTCCAGCCTTTTCGCAGGGCGACAGGCACCTTGTGCTCGCCGGGGGTGGCGGCCCCGCCTGCCCCGTCGGCGTGCACCAGTTTCCCGTTGAGCCAGACCTTGCTCCCGTCGTCCACGCCGAACTCGAGGCGGGCCCGTCGCTCAGCGTCGCAGTGGACGTAGGTGCGGACGTAGCACGCGCGGTTCTCGCCGCCGAGGGCGGCCGAGAGGTCCATCATCCAGGGCTGCGCGGCCCCGCCGGGCGGCAGCGCCTTCCACTGGGCCTTGGCGGGATCCTTCTCCGGCGGATAGGCGGTGGCGAACACGCTGCCCTCGGTGTACGGGCCGCTGACCTGCCAGGCCGTCACGTAGTCCTCGAACTTCTCCATCTGCTGGATGACCTGTGCGGCCCGTTTGCGGACGGTGGGGTTCTTGGCCTGCGTCCTGAGCATGTCGGCGGCGGCCCGGGCCTCCTGGCGGTTCGATCCGGCGATTCCCTGGGCGATCTTGAGCATGGCCAGTTCGGCCTCGGCCCGGACGGCCTCTTCCTTCAGCAGCGATTCCACGATCTTCAGGGCGCCGGGGTGAGGGAACTCGCTCAGGCTGGCCAGCACGAGTTTCTTGTCCTCGGGCCGCGTGACGAGCGGCAGGATCTCGTTGACCTTGGCCAGCCTCTCATCGTCCTTGAGTTTCCGGGTTGCCTGGACCCACTGGAGGTACCCGCGGAGCGCCAGGACCTGGTGCGGCGCTTTCCTGGCGGACTTGGCCAGGGCCAGAAGCGGTTCGGCCACGCCGTCGTCCTCCGGCCACCGGCTCGGCCAGGTTGACAAAGTGCGCACCGCTTCATCCTGGACGGTTTCATCGGTGTCGCCGATCGCTGACCGGACGGCGGCCAAGGCATCGGGGCCGCCCGCGCACGCCAGTGCATGCAGCCCGATCACGCGAAGGGCGGGCGCGCCGCTCCTGGCGAGGGGCATCAGGTGCGGCCCACAGGCCGTGCCCGCGCGGCCGCCGATCGCCATGAGCGCCTTCTCGATGGCCGCCTGCTCCTTGGGGTCGTCGGTCTTTTGAAGGACCCTCACGAGGTCGGCGGCCTGCCTGGCCCCGCCGATGGTGCCGATGGCGCCGACGGCGGCCGCGCGGATCTCCGCATCGGCGTCTTCGGCGCACCGCACGATGGCGGGAAGGGCCGCCTCGATGCGTCGCTGCCCTGCAACCTCGATGAGGACCTGGCGTTTCCTGCCGGTCTCTTTCGGCAGGCGGGCCGCAAGGTCCGCGTCCACGTCCCGGCCGGGCAGCCTTGCCAGCGTCGCCTTGGCCGTTTGAGCGAGTTGGGCATTCTCATCGAGCGCGGCATCCAGGAGCACCGGGACGCAAGAGGCGTCGGCGAAGCGTGCGAGCGCGCTCATGGCCGCCGTCCGCACGTGATCCGCGCCGCTCTTGACGGCATCGAGCACGGCGGGCAGCGCCTTGGCGTCGCCGCGGTCGGCCAGGGCAAGGAGCATCAGGGCCTGCCGGTCCGACGCCGCGTTGCCCAGTTCGGCCGCCAGCGCCTCGGTCGCTTCGGGGCCGGGCAGTTCGCGGGCCGTGCGAAGTCCGATGTTGAAAAACGCCTTGTCGGTTGACCTGAGTTGCTCGACCAGCAGCGGCACGCCGGCGGCCTGGCGGGCGAGAATGGCCCCGCGGGTCGCCTCGAGCACTCTCTGCTTGAGCACGTCCGCCTTGCGGACGACGTCGTACAACCTCACGGCTTCGTTGCGATCGCCGTCGGCAAGGAACCGTTCCGCGCACAGGACGCAGCCCTCCGCCACCGTCGAGCGGACCGCGGCCGGCGCGGTGGCCAGCAACGGCTCCAGGGCCTTGGCAGCCGCAGGGCCGCCGATGCGGCCCAAGGCCGCGGCCGCAGCCGACGCCACATCCGCGTCGGCGTCCTTGAGCCTTGGCACGAGCACGCCGACGGCCTTGGTGTCGCGCCGCACGCCGATCGAGTTGATCACGCCGACGAGCAGCCTGCCCTGCACCTTGCCCATGGCCTCGCGCAGGGCCTCGTCGGCGGCCGGACCGGGAATGGCCTCCAGAGCGATCCGCGCCCACGATGCAAGTTCCTTGTCCGGCAGGAGCGCCGCCAGGGCCGGGACGGCTTCCTCGTTTCCGTAGATGGCCAGGTGCTTGCAGGTGATGGCCTTGTCCTGGGGCGGCGCGTCGGACTGGAGCACGCCGATGAGTTTGCGCTGCCTCTCGTCTGCGGCATTCTGGTCGGCGGCATTCTCGGCGGCGGCCGAGGGGGCCCCGGCGGCGGCCATCGCGAAGGCCGCCGACGCGGCGAAAGCGGCACACAGTGCGAAAAACCGAATCCTGAACATCATCATTCTCCTCGCAGGCAGGTGGTTTCTTCCGGGATACCCGATCCTAGAGCCGCCACGGTTCGCGCAGCGCCTCCGACCGCAACCGGTTCGCTTCCTCGTCGCCGACGAACCTGTACGTCCTGGGATCAAGCGTGACCTTGCGCTTCAGAAATATGGCGATGCCTACGGCATGGCAGGCAATGTGGGTGTGGCAGGCCACGTCGTGGTTGGCCCGGGGCAGCCCCCGTGTTTTGACGCAGTTGAGGAAGTCGCGGATGTGGTTGTTCGCCGGGTAACCGCCGACCTTGGCGCCCCTTGCGGCCAGCAGCGCGGGCGAACTGGCGACCATGTCGCCGTTATCGCCCGTCTCCACCCAGCCCGTGTCCCCCTCGAACCGGACCGGGCACGATCCGAGGGGCAGCCACCCGCTTCCGCGTACCACCAGTCTGACCCCGTTGGCGTACCGGGCGACTGCCTGGCCGCCCTCGGGCGGCTCATACTCCACCGGTGCCGTGTCATCGGCGCTGTTGGCCCACTGGCAGAGGTCCACGCAGTGGGACCCCCATTCCAGCACGCCGCCGCCCACCAGTCCGCCGCCTTTCTCGAAGTTGAACCCGTTCAGCAGCCGCCGGTTGAACGGCCGCCAGGCCGCGGGCCCGAGGTAGAGGTCCCAGTCCACCTCTTCCTTGGGCGGTTCGGGCTCGGCCGGGAGCCAGCCGCTGCTTCCGGTTCCCATGCCGCCCGGATGGGCGTGGACCGTCTGGAGTTTGCCGAGTTTCCCGGTGCGAGCCAACTCGACCGCCAGCGCGACGTGGGGCAGGTTCCGCCGCTGCATGCCGCCCTGGAACACGCGCCCCGTCCGGCGGAACGTCTCGGCCAGCATCAGGCTCTGGACGATGTTCTTCGTGCAGGGCTTCTCGCAATAGACGTCCTTGCCGGCCTTGGCCGCTGCAATCGAGGCCGTCGCGTGCCAGTTCGGCCCCGTGGCGATGAGCACGGCATCGATGTCGGGCCGGGCCAGCAGTTCGCGGAAATCGCGGTACATGGCGCAGTCCTCGTTGCCGTACTTGGAGTCGGCCATTTTTTTGACGGCCTTGCGGCGGGCGTCTTTCACGTCGCAGATGGCCAGGAACCGCACGTCCGGTTCCCGCAGGAAGCATCCCAGGTCATAGGAGCCCCGGTTGCCGATTCCGATGCCGCCCAGCGCAATCTGTTCGCTGGGGACCACCGCGCCGTTCTTGCCCAGGGCGGCGCCCGGAAGCACATACGGCGCCGCCAGGACGCCGCCTGCCGCCGCCACAGCCCCCCGCAAGAACTGTCTCCGGCTGAAGTGTTTGGCCCCTGCGGTCTTCATCGCTCGTCTCCTCCTGGATCGAGAGCCGTCGCTGACTCTGTGTCCCTGTTCCGCGTGCGGTCGCGATAGTCCCACCGGCCACATTCTGCAGGAAACCGCGCCGATTGTCCACAGGAGTCTTGACGCAAAACGTTCTTGTCGGGAGACCGGGAGGACGGGCCGGAGAGGATTCCCCGGGCGGCCGGCGTTCCCTGCCGCGACGCTTCCGACCACATGGCGGGCTTCCACGCCCTGCGGCACACGCTCGTCACGCGGCTGGCCCGCCACTCAGGCCCCGCGCTCACGATGGACCACTCGCGCGCACACGTTCATCGAGGACGAACGGTCGGCGCTCGCGCGGTTGCCGGAACTGGGGGCGAAGGCGGGTGAGAAGGAGTCGGCCCGGGCCACGGGCACGGACCAGGCCACTGTGTCACGGTAAGAGAAATGCGGCCGCCGCGTGAGATGTTGCCGAGCGTCCGGCCTACCGCCGCTGTGGCTGCAGCGTCTGCTCCGGCCAGCCTCATGGAATCACGATGGTGTCCGCGGATTCCCCGTCATCCGGAACAAGAGGGCCTTCAGATCCGCTTTCGCATCCCTGTAGCGTGTATCGCCGGCCAGATTCGTCCACTCACGCGGATCCGTGTCGTGGTCATACAACTCCTCGCTGCCGTTGTTATAGAGCGTGTAGCGCCATCGCCGCGTGCGGACCGAGTAATGATGCTGGTGAATCTTCTCGCTGGAGCGATTCTCGGCCTTGATGACGGTCAGCGCCGCCTCGGAACCCTCCCACTTGTCGGTCTGTGGATCGGCGAGAAACGGCCTGAGGCTGTGGCCGTCCGGCGGGGCGCCCTTGGCGTTCTTGCGGGTGTCGCCCTGCAAACCGCACAGGTCGGCCAGCGTCGGGTAGACGTCGACCAGCGAAACGGGGTGCTCGACGACCGCCCCCGCCTTGCCGACGCCCGGCGCGCGGACGATCAGCGGGACCCGCCCGCTCTCTTCCCACAGGGAATTCTTGAACAGGTAGTCCTTCTGGCCCAGGTTGTAGCCGTGGTCGCTCGTCAACAGAATGATCGTGTCCTCGCGCAGGCCGCTCTGGTCGACGGCGTCCACAACCTTGCCGACCTGCTCGTCCACGAAGGCCACACAGGCCAGGTAGGCGCGTACGTAGGTCTTCAGCCCCTCATCGAGCGTGGGATACGACTCCTTCAGGAGCCGGAAGTACCGCAGGCCTTTCTGCTCCGGGCTGAAGACGTCCTTGTAATGCGTGTCCGCCGCGTCGCCCGGCTGGATGACCGGCAACCGGATATCCTCCGGCGGGAACATGTCGAAGAAGCGTTTCGGCGCGTAGAGCGGTGTGTGCGGTCGGATAAAACCCACACCCAGGAAGAACGGCTGCCGCGGCTTCTGTTGGGCGAGGTGCTGGATCTTCTCGACGGCCCATTGGGCGCAGCGTTCGTCCGGCAACAGGTCGCGGTCTGTCTCGCTGACGTAGCGCAACGGCCGGCGCGTCTTCCAATCCGGGGTGTCGATCCACCCGGTGTAGCCGGGAGCCTCGTCGCTCGGCGGCACGCTGGGCACGTCGGAGATCGGCGCGAACGAACCGTCCACGGGACCGATCGAGCGGAACGGCTCCGGGACGGACGGGTGCCCGACGGTCTGCTTCCCGTCGTACGCGAAGGGGCCGTAGTTGGCGCGGTGTCCGAACTCATCCCAGACGTGCGGCCGGAAATGGTGCAGCAGTTTCCCCGTGCCCATCGCCCGATAGCCGTTGGCCCGGAAGTGCTCCATGAGCGTCCTGGAGTTCGCGAGCACCTCGTTCTCGTACCACTTTCCGAAGTGGATCAGGCGGGACGTATGAGGGTAGATTCCCGTGAAGAGGCTGCCGCGCGACGGCGCACAGATGGGGTTGTTGCTGTAGGCCCGCCGAAACTGGACGCCGGATGCCGCCAGTTTCGCCATGTGGGGCGTCTTCGCCTGCGGATGCCCTCCCATGCCGGTGACGTAGTCGTTCAGGTCATCGATGACGATCATCACGACGTTGGGGCTGGTCGGCTTCCGGGCCGCCGCTGTGGCATACGCGCTCGGCAGCGCAGCAGCGAGGCCGCCGCACGCGAGCGATCCTATGAAACGGCGTCTGGAGTACTTCCGCATGGGCACCCCCAGCAAACAGGGACGCTAGCCCCCTCAGGGAGCACAGGGTATCCCCGAACGGTTCCTGCCGCAAGCGCGACAAGCCGGATTCTCAACACGTGGCCGGGCCCCCACTGGTTTCTCCGCATGGCCTGGCCGACCATTCGCGCGCAGCGCCTATTCAGCGCGCACTTGCCCCGGTACGCCATTACCTGCCATCACCTGCCAAGACGGGGAGTCGGAGAGGAAGAAAGACGAGGGCGCACAAGTCTGGCACTTGCCAATACTTGCGTCCACTCGCCATCATATGTCAATGGTGGGCCACCAGGGATTCGAACCCCGGACCCGCTGATTAAGAGTCAGCTGCTCTGCCAACTGAGCTAGTGGCCCAATGGGTGTGGCATTATAGCCGAACCCGGTCGGCTGTCAACGCCCCGCGCCGGCGAATTCCCGTACGAGGGGCCGCGCGGATCATACGGGCTCACCGGCCTGGTCGCCGGCCGACGGGAACGTCACACGAAACGTCGTGCCCTGGCCGGGCGTGCTCTCGACGTCGATCCGGCCCGCGTGCAGCTCGACAACGCGCCGGATGATGGTCATGCCGAGTCCGGTCCCGTGAGCCGCCATCTTCTTGGCTTCGCGCCCGCGGAAGAACTCGTCGAAGACGCGCGGCAACTCGTCCTCGGGAATCCCGACGCCGGTGTCCTCGACCGTCAGGCGCGCGCGGCCGCCGGGCGCGCCGACGCGGACGGTCACCGAGCCGTCCGGCGGCGTGTACCGGATGGCGTTCGAGACCAGGTTGTTCACCAGGTCGGTCAGCCCGTCGCGGCTACCCGCGACGGCGGCGGGCTGGATGTGGACATCGAGGCGAATCTGTTTCTCCTCGGCATGCGGGCGGAACAGATCGGCCGTACCCCGAACGATCTCGGCCAGTTCGACGCGCTCGCGGGGCATGTCCCGAACCGCGGTCCGCAGACGGCTGTAACGGAGCAGATCGTCGATGAGATCGAGCATGTTTTCGGTCCGGTCCACCGCCCGCGTGACCAGATCTCTGGCTCCGGCGTCCTCCGGCAACCCGTGCAGGGCGGCCTTGAGCAGGCTCTGAAGCGCGCCGACCGGCGCGCGAAGTTCGTGGCTCGTCTTTCGCATGAACTGCGACTTCACGAGTTCCAGCGACTGCAGGTCCTCGTACGCCACCTGCAGTTCCTCCTCGCGGCTCCGCAATTGCGTGGCAATGCCCGAGGCAATGAACACCGTCACGTACGCCGCGAACGATATGACGAAGCAGACCTGCAACACGAAGACCCAGTGCTGGGCGGCGCCGGGCGCCACAAGCGGCTCGTAACGGGCCGGGTCCTGGGCAACGAGGACGCTCAGCGGATAATGGGCCGACTCGTACAGCCAGTACTCACCCCAACCAATCAGGTTGACCAGGGCCGCCGCCACCGTGGCGTACGCATAAGCGACCGCTTTCGAGAAGAACTCGCTCGCCACGATCATCGGAAAGACAAACAGGACGACGAAGTGGTTCTCCACCCCGCCGATGTAGTGCACGAGCGCCGCGACGGCCAACAGGTCGCAGATGATTTGGGCGTGCGCCAGGCTTCGGACCCATCGCCTGCTCACGCGGCCCCGCTGGTACACGGCTCGCGCACACAGCGAGAAGAACGCGTTGTAGAAGAACAGGGCGAAGATCACGACGACCGCCTCGCCGGCCGCAAACCGGACGTCGAAGACGTACCACCCCAACGCCATGAACGCCAGCGCGCAGAGCCCTGCCACCCACCGTACCTCCACGAACCAGCCCAGCCGCTCGAACAGGATGCGCTCGGTCAGGGTCAGGTCCTGGAGGGACAGCGAGGAGTGATCGGCTGTAGCGTCGTGCGTCATGCGTCGGCCTTCGCGTCTGCCAAGGAATCCTACCGCGCCGGCGGCGCTTCTGCAAAGGCCTTAATGCCGGCCACCGTCAGTTCGACGGCCCCGCGGATGGCCGCCGTCAGGCGGTCAATGTGCTCAAGGCTCTCGGGTTGCGCGGCCAGCAGGGCACAGCGGACGTCGCGACCGCCGCCCGTTTCGCGGGCCAGGTTTCTGACCGCCTCGGCCATCAATCCCAGGGAGACCACGTGCGTGGAGACGTCCACTTCCGCCAAGTGCTCAGGCCCCACGAGCGCCACGCGCCCCGGCTCGGTCTGCAGGTCGGCCGTGTCCACGAACAGCACGCCCGGGCAGTCCGTCTGGACGATGGGGCCAAGGAAACTCTCCGGCACGCCCTGGACATCGAAGACACGCAAGGCATCGGATGGTTCCAGCGCCGCCGCCACGGCCGGCCCGAAGCCGTCGTCCCCGCACAGCGGCATCCCCACGCCGACGACGGCCGTCGGACGCGGAACGACCTCGCGCAGGGCACGGGCCAGGTCCTGGGGCGAATCGCAGAAACGAAAACGGCCGTCGGCCATCGGTCTCCTCCAGAGCCGTGCCGAAGCGTGCGGCAGGTCTTCCGAAGCCGCAGCGCCATGTTACCGCAAACGTACGTCTTTAGCGTGCCCATCAAGGCTGTCACCCTGAACGAAGCGAAGGGTCTGGCCGTGGGAACGACGAAACAGCAACGGCCACGGCGAGATTCTTCGGGTCGCCGAGGCGACCCTCAGAATGACAACGCCAAACACGTACCCGCAAACGAACGCGGCGGACACCTCTGCCCGCCGCGAAGGAAGCCTATCACGTTCTCTCGCCGCTACGCGCCCCACGTCTCGCGCAGAACCGTGGTCCGCCGGCACGCACTGCACAGGACCCGCATGGTGTCGCTGCGGTCGATGGGCCGGGTGGGGTCCCGGTGCGACTCGCCGCCGACGAGCCCCAGGTCTCCGTCGGCCAACAGGATGAGGGTGGGGTTGGCGTACCGCTTGGCGCCCAGCCGCTCGGCCACCCAGAGCAGATGGTCGCGGCAGCCGATGACGGCACCGCACACCTCGCACAGAACGAGTTCCTTCTCGACCGACTCGCGGCAGGTAGACCGGTCGAAGCAGGCGAGGTTGTACTCGGTGGTCAGTTTGACGCCCTTCTCGGTGGTGCAGTTGAGTTCGCACTGGCCGCAGAAGATGCACGCGTCGGTGTGGATCGTCAGGCGCCGGAGGGGCGGGGCGGCCTCGACGTCGTCGGTGAGGGCGATGCACTGGCTGGGACAGACTTCGGCACAGGCCCCGCAGCCGACGCAGTCGTCCTCAGAGTACTGCGGCTTGCCGCGGAAGGTGTCGGGCGCCTCGTACGGCTCGGCGGGAAACTTGATCGTGGCCGGCCCGCGAATGACCGCCTTGATGGCTTCGCCGAGTTCTCGGAGTTTGGGCTTCTTCATCTCGACTCCCTGCCTGCGCCAAGGGCCTGACCGGTCTGGGTGGGCTCGGTCCGTTCATCCGGCGGCCGCGACGGGTGCTTCTCCTCGCCGTAACGGTCGATCACGCTGCCTTCCCACAGCCGCACGCCGGACTTGTAGGCCCCGCGTGCGATGGCATGGGCCGCCACCGGGTTTGTCAGGAGGATGAAGATAGCGCAGAGCAGCGCCTTGATGCCCATGGCCGCCCCACCCTCGATGTCCGCACCCCACGCCTTGACAACGGTCCCGACCAGGATCATGCACGTGCCGAGCGTCACACACTTGGTGGCGGCCTGCACGCGGTTGTACACGTCGGGCAGGCGCACGAGTCCGATGCAGCCGAACAGGTCGAACGCCAGGCCGACGCCGATCAGGATGTGTGCCGCAATCTCATTCATCGTAGTAGCGGCCCTCCAGGTACTTCGCCAGGGCGATGGTCCCGATGAACGAGAGCAGCGCCCAGGCGATGGCAACGTTCATGTAGAAGTCGTGGCCGCTCCACAGGGCCATGATGCAGCAGAAGCCCACGATGAGCGTCCCGAGGATGTCGATGGCCACGGTCCGGTCCGGTGCGGTCGGCCCCTGCCCGATGCGGTACAGACACAGAAACGCCGACAGCAGGAGGACACACGCGCCAATCAGGAGAAAGGTGGTCACTCGAAAACCCTCCTCAACAGTTTCTCGAACCGCCTGACGATGATGGCCGAGTGCTCTTCGACGCCCTCGCCCACCACGTTGATCCAGTGGATGTAGAGGTCCGGGCCGTCGATGTCCACGGTCAGCGTGCCGGGCGTCAGGGTGATGGAGTTGGCGAGGAACGTCTTGGCCATCTCGCTCTGGAGGTCGGTCCGGACCTTCACGATGCCGGGGTGAATGGGCATGTCGGGATGCAGCACGCGGTAGGCCACGTCGAGGTTCGCCCGCACGCAGTACCAGAGGAAGTACGGGACGTACAGGGCCATCCAGAACCACCGCCGCGGGTCGAGCGCTTTGTGGGGGTTGTCCGGATAGATGTGCGACAAGAGCGTCGCCACCAGCAGCGCCACCACCAGGCCGACGAACACGTCGGCGATGTCCGGCGGCCACGCCCACGTCAGCAGCAGCCACAGGGCGAACGTGAAGATGGTGCACAACAGTTGTTTCATGGCGTCATCCCTCTCTTCGCGGCGACCTGCGCCGCGGCCGGGGTGCTGATCCGGCCATCGGCGGGGGCCGCCTGCACCGTGGCCGACTCCGATGCCGCCTCTGCGGGCGCAAAGACCCGCACCGCCGGATCGATCAGGCGGTTTCGGACCGACGGCAGGATCACCAGCGCGGTCGCCAGACACAGCACCGCCAGAACCACCGATGCCAGGCACATGGCGACCGGGACTTCGCGCGCGCCGTCGGTCACGCCTGAGGGTTCACCGCTGACCGAGCGCCACACCTTCGCGTAGTACACCAGCGTGACGGCCGCCGTCACGACGGCCAGAGCCGCCGGAATGTAGAAGGCCCAGTGCGCCAGGGCGGCCAGTTGCGCCAGCGCCACGATGATGACCAGTTTCGACCAGAAGCCGCCGAAGGGCGGGACGCCACTGATCGCCAGCGCGCCGACCCGCAGGCACCACCCGGTCACGGGCATCCGCTGCGCGAGGCCGCCGAGTTGATCCATCCGCCGCGTCCCCGTGGCGTGCTCGATGGACCCGCTGCAAAGGAACAACAGGCTCTTGAATACGGCGTGGTTGACGAGGTGGAACAGGCCGCCAAACACGGCGAACTGCGACGCCGCCGTCAGCGGCTCGGAGCCCTTCGCCAACCCCAGTCCCACCAGTCCCGCGCCAACCGCCACGACCACATACCCGACCTGGCTGATCGAGGAGTAAGCGAGCAGTCGCTTGAGGTCGCCCTGCCCGATGGCCATCAGCGCCCCCAGGACCATCGAGAGGGCGCCCAGGACGAGCAGGACCGTGCCGAAGGTCTGGTGGCTGCCCAGGACCGAGAAGGCCAGCCGGCACAGCACGTACACGCCGCACGCCTTGATCAGCACGCCGGAGAGCATGGCCGAAACCGGTGCCGGCGCCGACGGGTGGGCGTCGGGCAGCCAGGCATGGAACGGCACCATGGCCGCCTTCAGGCCGAACCCCATGAAGAAGAACGCCGCCGCCACGTACAAGGGCATCGTCAGACCGCCGCCTGCCTGGATCACCTGTGCGATCTTCGCCCAGTTCAGGTGGCCCGTCACGTTGTACACAAAGGCGATGCCCACGAGGATGAAGACGCTGGCGATGGCGCTGAGGACGAGGTACTTGAAACTGGCCTCCAGTTCGTCCGACTCCGTTCCGTACGCCACCAGGGCGTAACTGGCGATGCTGGCGATCTCGAGGAACACGAAGATGTTGAAGATGTCGCCCGAGATAACCACGCCGTTCATCCCCGCAACCATCAGCAAAAATAAGCCGTAGTACAGGCCCGGGCTGGTGTAACGGGTCATGTACTCCAGGCTGAAGAGAAGCGTCAACAGGCTGACGCTCGCGATGACCAGCAACACCAGCCGCGTCAGACCGTCGACAACCATGCTGATCCCGACGGGGAACTTCCACCCGCCGACCCAGTAGACGATCGTCTGGTCGGGACGCGCAAGCAGCGAGATGGCAATCACCACCAGACCGCAGGCCATGAGGATGGGCAGGATGGCTATGGCGCGGTGCGACTTCGTCAGCCGGCCGATAACCGGCATCAGAAAGCCGCCCGCCAGCGGAATCGCAACCAGCAGCGGCACCACCTGGTCCACGGCGTTATCCTTTCAGGTTCCGCATCAGTTCCGTATCGAACGTCCCGTGCTTCTCGTACAGACGGATCGCCAGCGCCACGACCAGCGCCGTGACACTCAGGCCGATGACGATGCTCGTCAGGACGAGGGCCTGCGGCAGGGGATCCACCGAGCGGGCCACCATGTCCGCCACCTTCTCCGGGCCGCCTATCAGAATGGGCGCCACCGGCGCCTCCCCATGGCCCTGCGACCGGTACCCGATCAGGACCAGAAACAGGTTGGCCGCGTAGTCCATGACCAGCAGGCCCACAATGACCTTGATGAGGTTGCGTTTCGCCACAACGGCGTACAGGCCGACCACCAGGAGCAGAAACGTCAGCATGAACGGAACCATGGCCAGCGTCATTGTGCACTCCCTGAACGTGCAACGCCCCGCGTCCCCGCGTTCGGAGCCGCCTTATGGCTGAAGCATCCCTCCCGAACCCGCAGAAGCCTGACTCCCACGACGGAACACGGCCAGGGCCACGAACACGGCGAACAGGCCGGCCCCGACCTCGATGCCGACCGCCAGGCTCGTGATCGCGAGCGTCCCGGCCGAGGCCAGTTCGCCGACCTCGCCCCGCCACAGGAAGTTCTGGAAAAACTGCCCCACCATGTACCCGCCGAGCCCCACGACGAGGAACGCCAGCACCGCCAGCGAGGCGGTCCACCGCGCGACCTCGACCGACAGGACCCGCCCGGCGAACTCCCCGCCGAAGGCCAATACCACCAGGACCACCGACGCCGCCAACATCACGCCGCCCGAGAATCCGCCGCCCGGCTCCACGTGTCCGTAAACGATGTCGTAAACGGCGAAGACGGCGATGAATCCGGCCACCAGCCGCGTGATGTTCTTAACGATCAGGCTCATTCCCTGCATGACGGCTTCTCCCCACCTTGCGAAGGACCGCATACGCCCCGACGATGGCGACGAAAATGACGGTCGCCTCGCCGAGCGTGTCGTAAGCCCGGAAATCGAGCAGAATGGCCATGACATAGTTCGAGGCGTTCGGAGGTCTGGGCAGATTCTTCGCCGCCTGCGCTTCGGCCTCTTCGGCCGATTTCACTCCGTGCTTCAGGTACGCCCCGCCGATGCTCTTCGGCTCGGTCGTCGTGAGGGCAACCTGCGGTTCGCCCGCCGGCGCCATGATGGACGCCTCGGCCTCCTCGTTCAGAAGCGGGTCGCCGAACGGACGCATCCGAAGCGCCTCGTCCTTGCCGGTCGCGAACATGCCGAACACCACCGCCGCCATGATCCCCAACGCCAGGAGCACCAGTCCAACCGGCAGCGTCGCCCGGCTCGTCACCGTCGTCTCGTCGCGGCGCGTGATGATAACGCGCACCAACACCACCAGGATCAGGATCTCGACGACGACCTGCGTCAGTGCCAGGTCCGGCGCCCCGAGCAGCAGAAACACGAGGCTCGTGCCGAACCCCACCGCGCCGACACAGATGACGCTCGAGAGAAGGTCACGGGTCTCCACCGCAATCAGCGAGCCGGCGAGCATGAAACCCAAAAGGGCGAGCAGTAACAGGAGCACCGGATCCATCGAGCGATCCCCTTCTCTCTGCGGCAGTCGCAACTGTACTCTAGCGTGCCCCGCTGCTCCCGCAGCGGGCTCGGATACGGCCTTAACCCAAGGCGAGCACCACCACGAGCACCACCAGGCCGATCATCACCCAACTCGCGTACACCGCCACCAGCCCCGTGTGCCAGCCGCGCAGACGCTGGACCAGCGTATCGCCGTACCGTCCGACGAGCCGATACACGTCGAAGGCCCCGGCGGAGGCGTCGCCGAAGGCCCACTTCAGGGCCGGCAGCCGGCGAATCGTTTCGTAAAAATGCGTCCCCGAGACGTGCCAGATGGCGTCCGACGACGTGTCCTCGCCGCCCACGAAGTTCGGCACCACACGGACACGCATCGCGCGGGCATACAGGTACAGCAGCAAGCCAAGGAGGACGCCGACCACGATCAGCACCGACGCGGTTGACGGCGCCCAGAGGCCGGTCGCCTTGGCGCCGCCGAGCCGCAGGGCCCAGTTCGTGGTGTCGATGCCGACCGATTGAATCTTGACCGCGTTGGCCGCCGGCAGAATCAGCCGATCCACAACCAGGCCGCCCCAGATACCCACGAACACGCACGCCAGGGCCAGGACCACCATGGCGACGGCCATCGGCGCGTTTTCCTTCCGCTCATCGCCGACCGGCACCGCCGAGCCTTTCGTTCCCAGGAAGACCGAGTGCAGGACCTTGACGAAACTCGCAAGCGTCAGGGCCGACCCGAAGACGGCCGCCACCAGACACACCGTCGCCAGCCCCGACCCGGCGCCGAGCGCCCCGTTGTAGATGAGCCACTTCGAGACGAATCCGTTCATCGGCGGCACGCCCGAAATGGCCAGCGCCGCGATCAGGCAGCAGACGAACGTCACGGGCAGGACGCGGGCGAGGCCACCCAGCCGGTCCAGATCGCTTGTTCCCGTCACGCGCTCGGCCGACCCGGCAGCCAGGAACAACGCGCACTTGTAAATGGCGTTGTTGAACAAGTGGAGCAAGCCGCCGCAGAAGGCAATCGCCACAATCCCCTGCTGCGTGGGCGTCAGGCCGTCAGGCTGGAGCCGGCCCTTCGCCAGCACCCAGGCCGCCAGACCCATGCCCAGCACCATGTACCCCACCTGGCTGACGGCGTGGAACGCCAGCAGCCGCTTCAGGTTGTGCTGAACCATCGCCATCATCACCGCAAACAGGATCGTCGCGGCGCCGACGACCATCAGGAGCCCTGCCAGGTACGTGTTGACGACGAAGACCTCGAAGGTGATCCGGACCAGCAGATAGATGCCCAGGAGTTTGTCGAGCGCCGCCGGCAGCAGCGCGAACACCGTCGTGGGCGCGTGCTCGCTGGCCGCCGGAATCCACGTGTGAAGCGGCATGGCCCCCGCTTTCGCGAAGGCTGCCGCCAGCATCAGCAGGTACGCCACTACCGTCAGCGCCCGGTCGGTCGGCTGCGGGAGGACGCCGCCAATCAACAACACGTGGTTAACGCCGCCCTGGGCCTGGAACAGGAGCACCACGCCCATGAGCAGGCACAGGTCGGCAAAGCCGAGGATGGCGAACGTCTTCATGGCGCCGGCCCGGCTCTGCGGCCGGCCCAGACCGATCAACAGGTACAGCAGGACCGTCGCCACCTCCCACGCCAGAATCAGAATCAGGAACGTGTTGGCCAGCGCCGCCGCCGACACCGCCGACACCGTCCATAGCACCCACGCGTAGTAGACCGGAGCGCGGTCGTGGTCGGCCATGGCGCGGTAACTGTACAGCGTGACCATCAGGGCGATGCCCGACGCCGCTACCACAATGAGGCTCGAGAGCGCGTCGGCCCGAAACCGCAAGGCCAGCGATAACGGCCCCAGTTCAATCTGGCCTCCGGGCGATGTGGGTGGCGGCGGGGACTGGAACATGCCGATCGCCCCCCAGAGCGTCCACGCCACGGCCACGATGGCCACGATCGACGCGATGCGCCCAAGCCCCGCGGGGCTCTTGCGGCCGCCGAGAATCCAGGCGGCGTAGATCAAGGCCCCGGCGATCAGCGGCACTGAGATGAGCCTGGTGTAGTCGTCCATGCCCGGCTCCTAAGCCTCCTTGCGCAGGCGGCGCGTCCGCTCCTGGCTGATGCGCACCATATCGTCGAACGTACCGAACGGCTTGCCCGTGTCGGCATCCACCAGGCGGGCCATCCGTTCGGTACACGAGTAACACGGGTCAATCGACGCCAGGATAATCGTGACGTCGGCAATGTGCTGGCCGATACACGAGGACTTGAAGGACGGCAGGTTCACGAATGTCGGGGCACGGATCTTGTGCCGCACGGGCCCGGGGCCGCCGTCGCTTCGGACGTAGTGGAACGTCTCGCCCCGCGGCGCTTCGTAGTGGCTGCACCCCTCGCCCGGCGGAACGTGGTCCACGTCCACCGCGATCGGGCCGTCGGGAATCTGGTCAAGGCACTGCTCGATGATCTTGACCGCCTCGAAGCACTCCAGGCACCGCACGACGGCCTTGGCGAAGACATCGCCTTCCGGCCGCGTGATGACGTCCCATTGCACCTGTTCGTAGGCGCCGTGGGGGTCGTCGCGGCGGACGTCGATCGGCACGCCGCTGCCGCGCGCCGTCGGACCCGTGGCGCCCCACCTCAGCGCATCCTCGTAGGAGAGCACGCCCACGTTCTTGAGGCGGGTGTGCAGCACCGGATCGTCGATGACGGCATTCGTAATCAACTCCAGCGGCGCCTTGAGCGAATCCATCGCCTTGCGGATCTCGGGGTACAGGTCGGGCGAGACATCCCGGCGCACGCCGCCGATCCGGTTGTTGGCATAGTGGATGCGGCTGCCGGTGATCAGTTCCAGGATATCCATGACCGGCTCGCGGTATTTCCAGGCCCACATCCAGACGGTGTTGTAGCCGAGGAAGTGGCCTGCCAGGCCGATCCAGAGCATGTGGCTGTGAAGGCGTTCGAGTTCCGCGACGATGGTCCGCAGGTACTCGGCCCGCGGCGGGGCCTGGATGCCGCAGATATCCTCGACCGCCCGGATATACGCCCACGGGTGACTGGCCGAGCAGATGCCGCACACCCGCTCCACCAGGAACGGCACCTGGTCCCACGTCAGGCGGCTCGAGAGTTCCTCGATGCCGCGATGGTTGTACGAGATCCGCACGTCCATATCGACGACCGTCTCGCCCTCGCAGTAGAGTTGGAAGAACTCCATCTCTTCCTGGAGCGGATGGACCGGGCCGACGTTGATGAGCGTCCGGCCGGGCTTGGGCTTCTTCGGCGTCGAGGGCGACGGCGTCGGCGTCTTGGCCGGGTCGGCCGCGCCGGCCCAGTCGTCGGTCTCCCGCTTCCCGGCAGCATCGACCTTCGGCACGTGGAAATCGCGGCGGAGCGGATACGCGCCCTCGGGCCAGTCGTCGGCCAGGATCAGCCGCCGCATGTCCGGATGGCCAGCAAACGAGGCGCCCAGCAGGTCGTGCATCTCGCGCTCGATCCAGTTGCACGCCGGCAGGTCCTGGCCCACCGAATCGATCTCCATCGACGGACGGGCCGCCAGGGCCTTGACCGTGACGACGTACGTCTCGCTGTCGAGGCACCAGTGGTACAGAATGTCGATGCCGTCGCGGACATCGATACCGCTGACCGTGGCCAGACGGCCCTTCTGCTCCTCGAACATGACGCGCGACGCCTCGCGGATGCGGGCCGGGTCCACACGCACCCACCCGCGCCGAGCGTTCTGCTCGGTCACCTCCAGCACCATGCCTCCCAGGGCCGTCACGACGCGCGACAGCACGTCGCTCTCGACCTGAGCCTGGGTTGCGTCTCTGACCTCAGACATCTCACCTGCCCCTGCCAAGGACCGTTGGCATTCCTGGCCCGAGTACGGCGCCCCCGGGCGGTTGCTTCCCCACCTACAGTGTGGCGAGGGCGGCGGCCGCCCCCGCGATCATCGCTTCCGGCTTCGGCGGACAGCCCGGCACGTACGCAATGATGGCGTTCGGGTCGATTTCCCGAATGACCTCGTCCACCGGCCGGCTGAAGTGGTACGCGTGACGGAAGATGCCGCCCGTGCACGCGCACGCCCCGATGCAAAAGACGACGCACGGCTTGGCCGTCTGGTTATAGAGTTCAACGAGCCGCGGCGCCGCCTGACGCGTGCAGCATCCCGTCACCAGCAGCGCGTCGGCATGCCGCGGGCTACCCACCAGGACCATGCCCAGACGCTCGACGTCGTAGCGCGGCGTCAGGAGTTCCAGGATCTCGATGTCGCAGTTGTTGCACGCGCCGACATTGACGTGGTACACCCACGGCGACCGTTTCAGTCCCCAGATTCCGACGCCCATACCCTTCCCCTTCTGCCGTCTCCTGTCTGCCTTCTCTCGCGTCCGCCGCGTCCGCTCTTCCGCCACATGCCCGGCATCTGAGATCTCAAATC
>DATKXP010000299.1:0-5108 GCA_035529015.1 Phycisphaerae bacterium
CCGCTGCTGCGCGGCGAGCCGTTCAAGGAGCGCGAGTGGGTCTTTGCGTACCTGGGCGACGGGCGGATTCTAAGGACCCGCCGCTACCTGCTCGAAAAGAACACGCCCCGCGAGTTCGGACGCCTCTACGACTGCGCCGACAGCCGCGATGGCTCCGGCTACAAGGACGTGACCGACTCCGACGACGCCGACGTGCTCGCCATCCGGAAACGCTTCGAGGGGATCCTCAAAGGCCTCCCCGCCCCCATCCTGCCGGGCAAGGAACCCGCCGGCACGGGCAAGAAAGGCAGGACGGGCAAACGGAAGCAGGAGGCCGCGGGCAGCCCGTAGGCTGGGGGCTGCGGGCGCCGTCCGCCGGTCACCGTTTGCGGGGCGGGTTGCCGGAGATGGTCAGTTTCCGGTCCTCGCCGACGGTCCTGGTCCGGGCCACCCCATCGATCGTGTAGTGCACGCGCAGGCGTTTCCACGCGCCCGACGCCGGGTCGTCGAAGTGGTCGTTCGACGCCACCACGGTGAGGGTGTTGTCCTTGACCATGGCGGCCACCTGGGCGGTCACATCCACGGTCTGGCCGCCGGCCAGGTCGCCGTAGATCGCCTTGACGATGACGAGTTTGCCCACGAGGGGCTTCTCGTCCATCGGGAGCGTCAGCGTGGTGTCTTCACCGACGGTCTTGGACCCGGGCACGCCGCCCAGCGTGTAATCGACGCGGAGTCGCTTGAAGGCGCCGTCGGCGGGGTCGCCGAACAGGTCGTTCGAGGCATCGACGCGGAGCGTGTTGTCCTTGACCATGGCGGCCACCTTGGCCGTGACGTCGATCGTAACGCCGTCGGGCAGGGCGCCGTAGAGGGCCTTGACGACGATGAGTTTGGGCGTGGGCGACGGCGGGGGCTGACGTTGCTCGGCCGCGCAGCCGGCCAGCGCCACAAGGACGCAGGCGGCAGCAGCGAAGATGGTGGATTTCGGTGTCAGCGGATGGCGGCTCATGGAGTCCTCCCTCGGTCAGAGTGCGGCGGCATTGTACCGCGGCGCTTTCAAACCGCACAAGAGGCGGTGACGATTCGGTCGCCATGGGTGCGGACCGGGCGGCATCGCCGTCTGGCGTGAGAGTGGTTACGGGCGACGGGGGGATTGGGCGGGGGATTGAATATCGTATCCCCCGAACCGCGCATTCTGGAACGCCTCCTCAGCGCAGGACCCACGGTTTGCGGTACTCGTAGGTGAGCAGGCGGTTGGCTTCGTCGTGGTTCGTCTTCTCGGCCCTGGCGTCCCACTCCAGGCGCAGGCCGGTGGCCAGGGCGATGTTTGCCAGGAGCGACATGGTGGTCGAGCGGTGGCCGTCTTCGACGTCGGCGCTCGGCCGCTTGCGCGACTTGATGCAATCGAGGAAGTTCCGCGCGTGCTGCACCGTCAGGTCGCCGTCGGTGCTCTCGACGGTCCTGGCTTCCGTGCGCGGCTTTCGGTCCTGGAACTGGCCGCCGCGCTCCGGCACGATCTCGTAGGCCCGTTCGTCCGCGTAGACGGCGCCCTGCGTGCCGCGCAGTTCAATCTCGCCGCGTTTCAAGGCCGGCACGCCGCTGGCCTCGTACTGTCCGAAGATGGCCAGGCGTCCGGAGTCGAACTGGAACACGGTTTCGAGCGTGTCGGGGATGGTGCGGTCGTCGTCCACGGCGAAGCGGCCGCCGTGGGCCGAGACGGAGGCCGGCGCCTCGTCGCCCGTCACCCAGCGGATGGCGTCGAGGTAGTGGACGCCCCAGTTGGCCATCTGCGACGAATACAGGTGCCACCACCGGAATTTGTACGGGGCGATGGTCTCGCGGAAGGGGCGCATGGGCCGCGGGCCGATCCACAGGTCCCAGTTCATGCCGTCGGGGGCCTCGGCGTCGTTCGCCTTGCCCATGCCGCCGGGGGCCATGTTGCTGAGGCGGTAGGCGCGGGCCACGGTGACCTTGCCGATGCCGCCGCCCTGGATCATCTCGGCCAGCCCGGCGTACAGGCGCGACGAGCGGCGGTGGGTGCCGACCTGGACGACGCGTTTGTTCCGCCGTGCGGCCGCCACCATGCGGCGGCCCTCGTGGACGACGATGGAGAGGGGTTTCTCGACGTACACGTCCATGCCGGCGTCGCAGGCGTCGATGGTCTGGATGGCGTGCCAGTGGTCGGGGGTGGCGACGACGACGGCGTCGAGGTCCTTGCGCTGGTACATCTTGCGGAAATCGACGCAGGTGTCGCCCTTGCCGCCGTTATCGCCCTTGGCGCGGTCGAGGTAGGGTTGCCAGACGTCGCAGAAGGCGACGGCCTCGCAATCGCCGTGTTTGGCGAAGGCCTGCTGGAGTTGGCGTCCGCGGTTGCCGACGCCGACGAAGCCGAGGCGGACCCGTTCTCCCGCTCCCCGAACCTTCGTGGCCGACGCGGCCGTCATGGCGGCGGCCGCAGCAGCCTTGCCCAGGGCACGGCGAGTGAGCCTGCGAGTCATGGGGGTCTTCCCCTTTCAGTCCGTTCCACGTCGGAGGCCGGCGCCGACGCCCGGCGGCCGCGCACCCCGTCACTGCCACGGTCACACGCTAGCGGATCGCGCGAGGGATGTCAACGGCTGCCAAGTGGGGACAGGCAGGTCGTGCGCGGTGGGCCTCCGCACCGACCGCGCAAACTCGTGCGGGAAGTGGCGTTGTAGAAATAACTGGACCCTGCGGACTTCCGGGCACGATAAGAAGGGTGAGAGCGGCGCCGCGGGGCACGACGGCTGTATCCAGCCCCTCGCGGCGAACCCTACGCAAGCGCTTGCCGTCCGGGTGTCCGTTTTTTGTTGACGGACCGACGCCGGCCCGGCTAGGGTACGGGCCGTCGCCGAGGACGGTCGAGGTGGGGGTACTCCATGAAGCATCTGACAGGTCTGCTCGTTGCAGGCATCGTGGTTGGCGGCCTGGCGGCGTCGTCCTCGGCCCAGCCCCGTCCGGAAGAGGTGTTTCAGCGGACCATGTTCCTGGAGCGTGACATCCGGGAGCGTCTGGAACGCGAGGTGCCGCCCGACCAGAAGGCCCTCCTCGAATGGGGCGGGTTCTACATCCCCTCGTACACGTACTACGACGACGTCGACGGCGGCCATGCCCATCTGACGCGTCAGGACCTGCGGCTGTGGACGCAGATTCACCTGGACGAGGTCCATCACATCTTTGCGCGGATGCAGTTGAATTACATTGATTTCGCGGCGGGCGACGCCCAGGGGTTCCGCCAGCACGACCTGGTGGGGCCGAATCTGGAGGTCGGCTACTGGGAGTTGGATCTGACGGCGGCGGCCGAGAAATACTGGGGCCAGAAATGGCCCGTCCAGATCATCGGCCGCGGCGGGCGACAGTACATCGAGGTGGGGCGCGGCATCGCGCTGGGCAAGATCCTCGATGCCGGTCTGTTTGAGATCCACGCCAGGGACTTCTCGTTCCGGGGCTTCGCCGGGCGATCGGTCGAGAGCGAGGACAACATCGACCGCAGCACGCCGGGGTTCACGCGCAGCCGCCGCACCTTCTACGGCGGCGAGGTGAGCGTGACGCGACTGGAACGCCACGAGCCGTACGCCTTCTTCGTCTTTCAGCGCGACTGGTCCGAAGAGAAGCCCTACACCATGTTCCAGGATTACCGGTACCACTCGCAGTACTACGGCATCGGCAGCCGGGGGAGCCTGGCGCCGAACCTGCGGTACGAGGTGGAGGCCATCTGGGAGAAAGGCCGCAGCGTCGCCAACGTCCAGCAGGACGCCGACGAGGCGATCCGCGCGTGCGCCTTCGACGCCGAGGTGACCTACTACATGGACCACGACCTCAGGCCCGTCTTCACCGGCGAATACGCGTACGCCTCCGGCGACGGCGACCGCGGGAACGCGACCACGGCGTTCCTCGGCAACACGATGTGGACCAAGGACAACGCCTTCCAGGGGTTCGGCTACGTGAACTCGGGTCTGGCGTTGGGCGCCCGGTTCACGAACCTGCAGTTCGTGCGGCTGGGGGGGCGGTTCACGCCGTACGAGAAGAAGATGGGGGCCGGACGCGTGAACGTCGGCGCCGACTACTACTTCCTGTTCAAGACCGACAAGGACGGCCCCATCAGCGACTTCCGCGCCATGGATACCTCCGCCGACATCGGCCACGAGATCGACGTGTTCGTCGAGTGGCGGATTCTGAGCGACCTCTCGTGGACGCTGCACTACGGCCGGTTCTTCCCGGGCCAGGCCTACTTCGACCGCAAGCCGCGGGATTTCCTCTACACCGCCTTCAACTTCAGTTTCTGACCCGACGGTATCGGGGCTGAGAACGATTTGCGCGGCAGGTGCTTTGCCTGCCGCGTTTTGCGTGCGCCGTTGGGAGAGAGCGCGCGGGCGCGGCCGGCCCCCTCGTGCCCGCCGCGCCCGGTGCCGGGACGTGTGCCACTCTTCTGCGTCAGCCGTCCGTCACGTTACTCCGCAACGTCCGTAACGTTAATCGTCACGTCGTCTTCGTGCCACAGGCCACCAGCATCGGTGGCTTTGATCGTCAGGACGTACTGGTTGGTCGTCTCGAAGTCGAGGTTGGTGTTGTCCACGACGGCGATCTCGCCGGAGTTGTCGATGCCGAAGATGCCGTCGCCGTTCCCGGCGGTGATGGCAAAGGCCGTGATGTTGTCCTCGGGATCGGTCGCCAGGACCGTGCCGACCACCGTCGTGTTTGCCGCATCCTCAGCCACGCTGAAGACCTGAGCAGCCTGCACCGTCGGGGCTTCGTTGACGTCGGCGACGTCGACCGTGACGGTGGCCTCGTCCCACAACCCGCCGAAGTCGGTGACCCGGACGGTGAGGACGTACTGCGGCGTGGTCTCGAAGTCGAGGGTCGAGTTGTCGGTGACGGTGATCTGCCCGGTACCCAAGTCGATGGCGAAGACGCCGGCGCCGTTGCCGCCCGTGATGGTCCAGGCGGTGGTGTCGCCGGCGTCGGGGTCGGTTACGACGAGCGGCGTTCCGACGTTGCTGTCGTTGGCGGCGTCCTCATAGATGGCGAAGGTGGCATCGTCGATGCTGGGCGTCTCGTTGACGTCGCCCACGTTCACCGTGACGGCGGCCTCGTCCCAGAGTCCTCCGGAGTCG
>DATKXP010000300.1:0-6049 GCA_035529015.1 Phycisphaerae bacterium
TGCTTGATATCGGTGAGGTTGCCGACGGGAGCCGTGGCGTGCATCAGCAGCCAGCGTGCGCCGCCCTCGCGCTTGCACCAGAAATAGTGTACCGTGTCATCGACGACGATGGCGTGGGTCGCCGCCGCCCACAGCGGCGGATCGAGGGCAAGGATCGGGTTGCCCTTCTCGATCCTCTTGAAACCTGCGAACACCTCGAACGGGATGGCGTCTTCGCCTTCCGGCTGATCGCCGGGACCCGGCTGCGCTTGGCCAATCGCGGTGGCGGTCCAGGAAACAGCAAGCGAGAGAACCACGCATACCCGGACCAAACGCATTGATCCTTTCGGCTTCATGCCACGCCTCTCCCAGGACGTGTGGCTCACTTGGACTCAGGGGGCTTGTACGGCACGCCGTAGTGTTTGCAGAAGAACCTGACTTGCAGCGAGAGCCAGGTCTCGCCCTCGGGCGGGGGCGGGATGTCGTTCTTGCTGCCGCCAACGAGTTGGGCGGGGATGCCCAGTTCGTCGGCCCGGGCCTTGATCATCCTGGCGTACTTGGGGTTGTGGACCTTGTCGCCGGTCGGGGCGCTCGTGTAGATAAACAGGGCCGGGCCGCCTTTGCGCATGTGCCGCATGGCAAGACCCTCGGTTCCCATCGGCTGCAAGTGCGACCCGACGACCAGCAGTTGCGTCGTGATGCGTTCGACGGGGTTGCTGCTGCGCGGGTTGGCCAGATCCGAGTGGTACCCGACCCACTCCGAGATGAGGGCTCCTGCCGATGCGCCGCAGGCGCCGACCCGCCGGGGGTCGATGTTCCACTGCTTCGACCTGGCCCGGATGAACTGGATCGCCCGTGCGCAGTGGTGCATGATCTCCTCGTAGGAGGCGTCTTTGAGGAACGGGTAATTGCAACTGGCGACCGAGATGCCTTGCCTGAGAAACTCTTCCAGCAGACCGCCCCTTCCGACACTGCTCTTGTCGCCTGCCCTGAAGCCGCCCCCGTGGAACCAGACGAAGACCGCCGTGGGCTTGTCGGACTCGGCCTTCCAGAAATCGAGCACGTTCCGCTCGTGGCGGGTGTCGTACTTGACGTTTGCCTCGGTCGGCTCAAGCGCGGCGGCCACCGGCCCGGATGCGAACAGGGCCAACCCGATCGCGGCAAGCAGACTCGTTCGTTTCATGGTCAGGCTCCGTCCCTTCCTCTCGAACGTGGAAAGACAGATGCCGGGGCACACTCCGGCCGCCATCTTAAACGGCGCTGCCCGCGGGAAGTTGCTCGATTCTTCTGCCGCCCCGCAAACGGACGCCGGGGGCCGTTCCGGCCTGCTTGTTGAGCGGCAAGGCAAAGGCTGTAACTCGGGCCGCAACGCTGATACACTCGCGGGGTGTGGTCGAAGCAGACCGTGGTCCAGGTTGCCTCCAACGGGGACTTGCGGCAGGACGGCGACTGAAAAAGGAGACACCCATGAGACGAGCCATGGCGCTGAGTGCCGCACTGCTGCTGGCCGTTTCGGCGACCGCCGACGGCGCGACGAAAGAAACCGTCCTGGCCTGGTACCGCGTGACGGCCGACGCCCCCCACGCCCAGGAGTACAACGGCGCGGCGTACATCTGGACGGGGGCCGCGACGATTCACCTGGTGATCGACGTGCCGCCGGCGCCGGGACACGCACTGGAACTGGAGTGGGGCTCGAAGAACGACGCCCGCGCGGCCGTCGCGACGATTAACGGGAAAGAGGTCGCGGTGCGCGGCGGGGGGTACGACGGGTTCCGGCCGCTTCGCGTCGCCGTCCCCGACGGCGTGACGGGCAAGCGGTACGAGGTCCGCCTGTCGGCCGCGACGGGGAAGGCGGGGTTCATCTCGGCGGCCCGTCTCATCGCGACCGGCACGAGCGCCGAAGCGCCCAAGGCCGACCCGAAATCCACCGCATACAAGATCACCCTCAAGACCGACGGTGCGGTGGCACCGGTGCCGCCGCCGGCGGCGGTGTTTCCGGAGATGCGTGCGCTCTGGGACCGCGAGCCGCCCGCGCCGGCCAAACCGCTCGCCGACGCGGCGCGCGAAGCGGCGTACCGGCAGGCTGAGCGAAACGCTCGCCAGGCGGCCGAATCGCTCTACCGCTGCCGGCGGTTCGTGGACGGATGGCTGGCCCAGGCCGACCCCGAGACGGGCCTCATTCCGAGGAACCTCAACCGCAATAAGGACATCTGGAACGCGCAGGACTCGGCCGCCGACAACTACCCGTTCATGGTCCTGACGTGCGCCATCACCGACCGGCCCCTGTTCGACGGTCGAATGCTCGACATGCTCAAGACCGAGACGCGCCTGACCAGCCGCCTGGGCCCCCTGCCCGACACGTACTCGTTCACGAAGAAAGGGTTCGCGAGCGCGGAGCCGAACCTGGGGAGCATCCTGTTCGGCTCGTCGGAGTACGTCAAGGACGGCCTTCTGCCGCTGACCGAATGGCTCGGCCCCAGCCCGTGGTGCGACCGCATGCTCTCGATCCTCGACGAGATCTGGAAGCGCGCGCCCGTCGAGACGCCGCACGGGAAGATCGTCTCGACGAGCCAGGAGGTGAACGGCGAGATGCTCCAGGCCCTGTCGCGCGTCTATTGGATGACGGGCCAGAAGAAGTACCTCGACTGGGCCATCCGCCTGGGCGACTACTACCTGCTCGGCAAGAACCATCCGACGCGGGACTCAAAACAATTGCGCCTCCGCGACCACGGCTGCGAGATCGTCTCCGGGCTGTGCGAACTCTACGCCGCCTGCCACTTCGCAGCGCCCGAGAAGAAGAAGGCCTACGCCGAACCCATCCACGCGATGTGCGACCGCATCCTGGAAGTCGGCCGCGACCCGCGCGGCATGATGTACTCAAGCGTCGACCCGGTCGCGGGCACCCATTCCAAGGGCATCTGCGACACCTGGGGCTACAACTACAACGGCATCTACACGGTGTACCTGGTGGACAAGACGCCCGCCTACCGCGACGCGGTCCGGCACGTCCTCTCGAACCTGAAGGAGCACGTCACGGCGTACAACTGGGGGTCGGCCGACGAATTCGCCGACTCCATCGAGGGGGCCATCAACCTGACGAACCGCGAGCCCGACGCCTCGGCGGCCGACTGGATCGACAGCGAAATCAAGGACATGTGGAGCAAGCAGCGGGCCGACGGCGTCGTCGAAGGATGGCACGGCGACGGCAACTCCGCCCGCACCGCCATCATGTACGTCCTCTGGAAGACACAGGGCGTCACGATCCGGCCGTGGCGCAAGGACGTGCGGTTCGGCGCCGTCCGCCAGGGCGACGCGGTCTGTGTCAGCCTGGCGGCCGACGAGCCGTGGACGGGGCGACTCCTGTTCGACGTGCCCCGCCACAAGGTCACCATGAAGATGCCGCTCGACTGGCCGCGCATCAACCAGTTCCCCGAGTGGTTCACCGTCGAGGATGCGGCGTCGTACACCGTCGAAGACCTTGCCGCCGGGTCGAAAAAGACCTTCACCGGCCGCCAGATGCGCGAGGGGGTGGCGGCGACGCTTGAGCCGGGAAAGGAACTGCGGCTGCTGGTGCAGTGAGTAGGCCGCGGCGCGCCGCGGCCTACATGCGCGTGCGGGCGCAGCGGCTGCGCCTGGTGGTGCGCCCGGAATCCTGAGGCGCCTCTTGGCGGGTGGCATGGCCACGCTTGCGTGGCCATGTTAGCCCTTCCAACCACCGGTGCTCATGGCCACGCAAGCGTGGCCATGCCACCCGTGGAGGACAAATGCCGCGGCGCGCCGCGGCCTACATACCGCCGATGCCACCAGCACCCGCCGTTACTTCGCGGTCAGGGTGAAGGCGACGGCACCGTCGAGGATGGCCAGGTCGGCGCCTTTCTTCAGGCGGATGCCGTCGAGGACGAAAAGGCCGTCGCCGGCGAAGGTGTCGCCGTCCTTCTTCTTGCGGAGCGTCGTGCCGGCGACAAGCGGCTTCAGGAGGCACTTCACGGGGCACCGCTTCAGACTGTCCCGCCGCGGCGTCTGGGTGCGCTTCGCGGGGTCGTGGATGATGAGCCACGTCTCGTTGCCCTGCGTCTCGCAGGCGACGGCGGTGATCCAGTGGCCGCCGATGCGTGTGCGGACCGCCCCCTCCTTCTCGTTCGCGTACCATCCGATGTTCAGGAGCAGGTTCGCCTTGCCCGCGACGCCCCGCCGCATCCACTCGATCCCCGGCCGCTCGGCAACTCGGTTCATGCCGGTGCGCCAGCCAGCGTACTCGGCCGCCGCGAGGTAGCCGCGCTCGCGGCAGTACGCCTCAATGCCCCTCATCACGCCGACCGGCCCGGTCCCCTTCACGGGGTCGGTCTTCATGAACTGGGGCGAGCCGAGGGCGCGGATGAGTTCGCACTGGTCCCTGGCGTCGGGCGCGGCCGCCGGGTGGAGGTTATCGAAGCCGTTCGTGTCGAGCCAGATGAGAGCGTTCGCCGCCGCCGTCGGCCCGCAGTACGCAGCGCCGCCGCGCGGCAGTTGACCGTAGGCCTTGTCGGCCTGAAAGTAGTCCGGCATGGCGGCCATCTTCTCGACGGACCGCGCGGCCGGCGCGGCGCAAGCGGCGGGCCAGGCGAGCGTCAGACACAACACGAGCAGGGCGATTCGCGCCAAGGCATCCTCCGATGGGCCGGACCCAGGACACACGTCGTCACGGCGTCGGATTCCCGGCCGCGAGGCCGGCGTCGGCGGCCACCCGGAACCCGACGATGTTGTCACACCCCTCACCCACGGGCGGGATAACCGCCCGAAACGCCGAGCGGCACCGGCCGGGCGTGCTCATCCACGATCCGCCACGGATAACGCGGTGCACGGCACGGCCTTCCCGCTTTCCGCCGCCGTATGCAGCGCCACCGGCGCCAGGCTCGGCGACGTTGTCGCTGCACCACTCCCACACGTTTCCGTGCATGTCGTGCAGGCCGAACCGGTTGGCCCGGAAGGTGCCCACCGGGGCCGTGAAGACGTAGCCGTCATCCCAGGGGGCGGCCCGCCATGCCCGGTACTTTTTTCGGCCCGTCTCGTCCGCCGCGTTGCAGCAGCCTTTTCCGTCCTTGGGATCGTCGCCCCAACAGAAGGCGGCGGTGCTTCCCGCGCGGCACGCATACTCCCATTCCGTTTCGGTGGGGAGCCGGACGGGGTGCCTGCCCTTGCGCGTGAGCCAGTCGCAGAAGACCACCGCATCGGCCCAACTGACGCACAGGACCGGGTGGTCGTCGGTCTGGTCGAACCCGACGCTTCGCCACGACGCGCCCTCGACCTTGTCCCACTTCCTGCCGTCCCAGGCGAAGGCCCAGCCGTCTCGCTCCGCCTCGGTCTTGTAGCCGGTGTCCGCGGCAAAAGCGGCAAACTGGCCGCGCGTGACCTCGAAGGCCCCCAGGTAGAAATCGCTCCTGATCGTCACTTCGTGCAGCGGCTGCTCGGCGTTTGTCCGACGGAGCCTCTTGTCGAGCGGGCTGATCTCGGGGCTGCCCATGATGAACGTGCCTGCGCGGATGAGAACGAGTTTCATCGAGACGCCGCTGCCGAGGTCCAGGACGAGATCCCTCGCCTTTGCCGCGCCCTCGGACGGCGACTCGGCCGCCTTTGCCTCAACAGCCCTCGAAGACGCCAGCCACACAACTGTGGCGCCAAGGCCGACCAGCAGGACCGGCGCGGCGAGAAGGCAGGCATTGAACCTGCCGGGATGAACTGGAGCCGACCTCATACCGTTCTCCCGCGGCTTGCTGTTCACATCCTACCGATCGTCGCCGAGGCCGGCCTACATGTCGTCCGGCTTCTTGCGAAAGTGGAAGCACAGCCAGATGTCGATCATCAGCATCGTGGCGTTAAAGGCGTAGAGGGCGGTCACGAGTTCCGGCCAGTCGCCCCAGGCACGCAGGAACTTGGCCGTCATGCCGAACAGGTACCCCAACAGAATCAGCGACATGAACCCCGGACTCTTGCCCTCGACGCGGCGGGTGCGCAGCGTACGGATGACGTCCACCGGCCAGGCGAACCCGAAACAGATGAGCATGCCGGCTTCAAAGAATTCGGCGACGGCGAC
>DATKXP010000301.1:0-2203 GCA_035529015.1 Phycisphaerae bacterium
GCGTGAAGAAGATGTCGGTGCAGAACCCCGTGGTCTTGACGAACGTCCGGTTGTGCCGGATGGCCGGGTCGAAGTACTTGTTGCCCGGCGCGTCGCCGCAACTGCCCGGGTACGACTGGCCGATGCCACCGGCGCCGTGGACGAACACCTCGTCGAAGCCGCGGCTGTGCGGCTGGTACGGCTCC
This sequence comes from Phycisphaerae bacterium, assembly GCA_035529015.1. Classification (GTDB taxonomy): domain Bacteria; phylum Planctomycetota; class Phycisphaerae; order FEN-1346; family FEN-1346; genus JAUVZF01. The sequence continues at coordinate 186 of DATKXP010000301.1, forward strand.
TGGTCGCCCAGGTGCCACTTGCCGAAGACGCCGGTGGTGTACCCCGCCCCCTTGAGCATCTGGGCGACGGTCACCGCCTCCAGACCCAGCCGCTCGCGCTCCAGGATGGTGTGCGTGACGCCGGAGCGGAACTCGTGCCGGCCGGTCATCAGGCTGGCCCGCGTCGGGGCACACGTCGGGCTGACGTGGAACGCCGTCAGCCGCACGCTCTGGCTGTGGAGGTGGTCCAGGTTCGGCGTCTTGATGACCTTGTTCCCGTGGCAGGCCAGTTCACCGTACCCCTGGTCGTCGGTGATGACCAGGACGACGTTGGGGTGCGGCCACGCGTCGCCTCCCTGTGCGGCCGATGCGTGCGGCACCATGGCCCACACCGTTCCTGCGCCGATGCCCTTCAGCAGATCGCGTCTCGTGATTGCCATCGTCATCTCCTCCTGCAGTTGGCCTTTGTGAACAACGGCTCCGGAGTATACATGGCCCGGCGCCGGATTGCCAAGCGCCTTGCGGACCGCGCGCGCCGGCCGGTCTGAAACGGGCCGTGCGCGGCGGGTCTCCGCACCCGCCACGCGCCGCGTTTAGCCGTCGCCGGAACGGCGACGGTCGTTGCCGTTGTCACGCCGATGCCCGTTCACGTCGGCGTGCCGCCGACGGCTAAACGACACGGCAACGCGCCGCGTTTAGCCGTCGCCGGAACGGCGACGGTCGTTGCCGGTGGCACGCCGATGCCCGTTCGCGTCGGCGTGGGGCCGACGGCCAAACGGAACGGCACGCCGCTGGATTCCCCAGCGCGGCCGGTGTATCGTGGGGTTCAAGGGTGAGGAACCGTCTATCCTGGGAAGGAGGGTGGTCATGTCGGAGGCGAATGGCGACCTGTCTCGCCGCGATTTTCTGAGCGCCGTCGGTGCGGCGGCGCTCATCGGCGCCGCGGGCGCCCGCGAAGCCGTAGCCGCGCCGAAACTCGAGTCCGGCCGCAAGGTCCGCATCGGCGTCGTGGGCGGCGGGTTCGGCGCATCGTTCCAGTGGCACCTCGACCCGAACTGCACGGTCGAGGCCGTCAGCGACCTTATCCCCAGCCGCCGCGAGCGCCTCCAGAAGGTCTATAAGTGCGAGAAGGCCCACGAGTCGCTCGAGCAACTCGTCCTTGATCCCAGGATCGAGGCCGTCGCCGTCTTCACGGGCGCCCCGGACCACGCGCGGCACGTGCTGGACTGCATGAAGCACGGCAAGCACGTCATCTCGGCCGTGCCGGCGTGCCTGACGCTCGACGAGGCCCAGGCCCTGAAGGAGATGAAGGAGAAGACGGGCCTTCGGTACATGATGGCCGAGACGAGTTACTACCGGGCCTCGTGCATCTTCGCCCGCGAACTGTGGAAGCAGGGCAGGTTCGGCAACTTCCTGTACTCCGAGGTCGAGTACTACCACCACAACGTGCAGCGCGTCGGCGCCGCCGAGGCCCTCTGGAAAGGCAAGCCGACGCCCAAGGGCTGGCGGTACGGTTTCCCGCCCATGTGGTACCCGACGCACTCGACGGCGTTTCACGTCGGCGTCACGGGCGAACGGTTCACCCGCGTCTCGTGCCTCGGGTGGGGCAACGATGACCCCATCCTCAAGGACAACCCCTACGGGAACCCGTTCTCGAACCAGGTCGCCCTGTTCTCGGCGAGCGGTGGGAACATCTGCCGGTGCAACGTCCTGTGGTGGATCCACGCCGACGGCGAACGGGCCCAGTGGCTCGGCGAGAACCTGTCGGTCTACATGGGCAGTTCCAGCGGACAACCGTTGGTCATCCGCGAGCGCGGCAAGAAAGACGTGCGCGAGCACCCCGACTACGTGAACCTGCTGCCCGAACCGATGCGTGTGCCCAGCGGCCACGGCGGCTCGCACACGTTTCTGACGCACGAGTTCGTGGCGGCGCTCGTCCAGGACCGTCCCCCCGCCGTGGACCTGTACGAGGCGCTCGCCATGACGGTGCCCGGCATCGTGGCGATGGCGTCGAGCCTGAAGGGCGGCGAGCAACTGAA
>DATKXP010000302.1:0-4519 GCA_035529015.1 Phycisphaerae bacterium
GTGCCAGTACCGCGAGGGCGTGGCGTCGTCTTCCCAGAGGCCGGTGAACTTGGGGGCGCCGGGGAGTTTCGCGAGTTCCTTCGGCCCCGACCACAGGGAGTGCTCGTCGAAGCCGGCGGTTTCGGCGTAGGGCGGGTCGCCCGTCACGTGCCACTTGCCGGCGATGGCGGTGGCGTAACCGGCCTGTTTCAGCACCTTGCCGAAGGTCAGGTGGTCGCGCACCAGGTTGGCCTCTTCGCCCGGGCCGAGGAGTCTGAGGGCATTGTGGTAGAACTTCGTGCGACTGGCGTAGCGGCCGGTCATGAGCATCGCCCGGGTCGGCGAGCACATGGGCGTGGCCCAGGCGGTCTTGAAGACGACGCCTTCGCGGGCCATGCGGTCGATGTGCGGCGTCTTGACCTCGGCGTTACCGTAACAGCCGTACATGTCGTGGCTGACGTCGTCGGCCATGATGAGGATGACGTTGGTCCTGCCCTCGGCCGCCTTGCCCGCCGCGCCTGCTTCGGAAGCCGTGCGTCCTGCGGCCTTGAGACATCCGCCTGTGGCCGCAACGGCGCCCAGGCCGGCGGCTTTCAGGAAGTCACGGCGTTTCACGGGCTTGCCCCCTCTTGGCAACTGCGTCGGTTAGCGGACGGCTACGGACCCCGAAAAAGGTACCAGGAACCTTTTTGATCAAAACGGCCTTCTTGCCATCGAAAACGAGGAGAATGGCAAAAAGGTACCTGGAACCTTTTTCTTCGTGACGCCGGGCGGCGGACCCGGCTGGGGGGTGGCGGTGGCGGCCATGTCCTGTTTCCACGCGTCGAGGGCGGCGACCATCTCTCGGACGCGGTCGGGATGCCGGGCGGCCAGGTCGGTCTGCTCGCCGATGTCGTTGGAGAGGTCGAACAGTTGGGCCTTGCCGCCCGCGGTGACCAGTTTCCACGGACCGTCGCGCATGGCGGTGCCGTTCCAGACGAGTTGGCGGCGACCGAGCGACTTGCCCTCGAGCATGAGCGGCGCGAGGCTGACGCCGTCGAGTTTGTGCCCCTGGGGCGCCGCCGCGCCGGCCAAATCGAGCATCGTCGGCATCAGGTCCAGGCTGATGCACAGGTCGTCGGTGGTGGTCCCCGGCTTGATCTTGCCCGGCCACCACGCGATGGCCGGCACGCGATGGCCGCCTTCCCACGCACTGCCCTTCCCGCCGCGCAAGGGCGCGTTGGACCCGTACTGCGTGCCGCCGTTGTCGGAGAAGAAGATGACGAGGGTCCTCTCGGCCAGGCCCAGGGCCTTGACCTTGGCGATGATTTCGCCGAGGCCGTCGTCCATGGCCTTCATCATGAGACGGTAGGTCTCTTTGGCGGGCCGCTTCTCGCCGCCGCCCTTCCCCTTATCGGGCCCGCGGCCGGGCGGGTCGCCGGGCGCCTGGAGAGGCGTGTGCACCGCCTCGTGGGCCACGTACAGGCAGAACGGCCTGTCGCGGTTCTCCTCCAGGAAGGCGAGGGAGTGTCTCGTGATGAGGTGCGTGACGTAGCCCTCTTCCTTGACCTGCTCCAGCCCGTCCCACCAGTCGTAGACGCCCATGCGGTCGTGGTGCGAGAAGTAATCGACGTTGCCGCTGACGTATCCGCGGAACCGGTCAAAGCCGTGGTGGATGGGGTTATAGTTCGTCGTGTACCCCAGGTGCCACTTGCCGAAGATGGCCGACGTGTAGCCGGCGGTCTTGAGGAGTTTCGGGAAGGTGACCTCCGAGGTCTGGAGGCCGAGCCAGTGCTCGGGCGTTTTCGGGTCGGCGTTGATGACGCTGGGGATACCGGCCCGCTGCTGGTAGCGGCCGGTCATGAGCCCTGCGCGCGTGGGGCTGCACACGGCACCCGAGGAGTGGAAGTCGGTGAAGGTAAGCCCCCCGGCCGCCATCGCCTCCATGTGGGGCGTCTTGATCCAGCCGCCGTAGACGCTCGAGTCGCCGTAGCCCATGTCGTCGGCCATGACGATGACGAAGTTGGGCTTGGCAGGGGAATTGGATCGGCCTGCCGCGGCGGTCGCAGCCGCCTCGGCTTTGCGCTGTCCGGGCAGGGCACATCCCCCCGCAGCCGCGGCTGCACTGAGGCCGACCATTTTCAGAAACTGCCGTCGAGAGGGGTTGGGCATGGTTTGCTCCTGTGAACCGACCGGTGCGATGGTAACGCGAGGCGGGAGGGAGTTCAACGTGCAAAGTCCGGGGTCCAGGGAAAGCCTTGCCGGAGACTGGAGAAGGGATACAATCGCCGGGAAGGCGAGCGATGGTGCTGCGCCGGAGATTATCCGGGAAACGCCGCTTGACGGGTGTTCGCCCACACATTGACAAGCCACATAAGGAGGACATGATGCTTTGGAGGCCGTTATTCACGGCGAGCCTGGTCGTTGCTCTGGCCGGCATGTCCGGGGCCGCTCTCCCGCAAAACGTTGCTCCGCCCGCCAACGCTCCGGCCAAGGTCGAATGGAATGCCGGGGAAGGAACGCTGTCGCTGCGATATCACGGCACGGTGATTATGGATGCCGTGGTCGCGGCACAGGACAAAGACGGCAAGAAAACAGGAACCGGCATAAAGATGGAGCCGACAGAAACGACAGGCGAGAAGGTCGAGCAGCGGCTGAAGTTCGTCCCGGCCAAGCCGCAAGAGGGCGTGGAACTGGTCTTGCGCGGCACGGTCACAGGCAGCGAGGAAGCGTTCCCGGCCGAAACGCTGTCCGAGGCGCAGAAACGTTTCCCATACGTCCGCAACAGTGTCGGGCTGAGCCGCAACCTGCGCAACAATGCAGTCTATGACCGCCGCTGGGACTGGGTGCTGATCGGTCCGGCCGACGGCGGGACGCACATCAAGCCCTCGCCGCAAGAGAAGCAGCAGCGCGTGTTCTCCTGGGAGAGCCGCGGCGCGAGTATCGAACTCGTCTTCCGCCCGCGTTTCTACCAGAAGCACAAGGGCTTCAACTACTACGAACCCTGGACATACAAGGTGTGGAAGGGCTCGGTTACGGGTTACTGCACCTGGTGGTCGTACCGCGGGAACTTTACGCAGGAAACACTCGACGCGATGCTGGCGGTGTTTGTCGAGAAGCATCTTCCCGACTTCGGCTACGACTACATGCAGTTCGACAACTGCTATCAGCAGGGCAACGGCAGTGCGCCGTGGAATTGGTTGAACTGGAACAAGAACAAGTACCCCGGCGGCTGGGAGTACGCCATGAAGGCTATCCGCGATGCCGGGATGAGACCCGGCATCTGGGTCCATCGCGTGCACCGGCCCACTGACCCCGGCGTGAAGGAGATCGCAGAGAAGCATCCCGACTGGTTTGTTCCGGGGGCCGACGGCAAACCGCATCACCAAAGCGGATTCTATTCGTTGAACACGCTCAACAAGGAGGCCGTGGACACGATGATCCGTGCCCTCTATCGCGGTCTGGCGAAGCAGGGCTGGGACTACGTGAAGATCGACGGGACCGGGGACCTGCTTCGTGCATACCAGAACAAGAACTGCGCCGAGTTCTTCAAGAACCACCCCACCACTCCGGAGCAGTCGCTGCGCACGTGGGACATTATTGCTCGCGAAGAATTGGGACCGGATGTCTACGTCCTCGCTTGCCACACCGTCGGGAACGCCCGGTGGGTGATCGGGCTGGTGGACGGCGGCCGGCTGAGCAACGACGGGTTCCAGCCGCGCACGCTGGCACAATACAACACCCTGGAAGGCGTGGTCTGGCGGGGCGATCCCGACCATTGCGATGTCATGGGGACGTGGCTTATGGATGAGGATGCCCAGATGGCAGTCTTCGCCATGGAGGCGCCCGTGCCGGTCCGAACCATCGTCCGGCCCGCCATTTGCACCATGGCAGGCGGCGTGCTCATGGTCAGCGACAAGGTGGAGGTGTACAAGGAGGACCGGAACATCGAGGGCATGAAGCGCAGTGCGCCCGTGCTCTTTACCGTGCCTGGGCAACTCTACGACAGCGGCCGTCAGACGGTGCCCTGGTGGCTGCAGGAGATCGACCGGCCCTTCGACCACTGGTCGGTGCTGGCGCGGATCCAGTGGGGCGAGAAAGAGAAGGACAAGCACGTGTACCACTTCAAGGGCGCGCCGCAGCAAGAGGTCACGTTCGCCGACCTGGGCCTTCCGGCGGACCGCGAGTACCTGGTCTTCGAGTTCTGGAACCAGACGTACCTTGGCAAGTTCAAGGGGTCGTTCACCGCTCCCGCGATGGACAAGAATACCGGAATGGACGTCTTCGCCGTCCGCGAGGCCCGCCCGCATCCGTGGGTCCTCTCGACCACGCGCCACATCTCACAGGGCGGCGTCAGCCTGCTCGACGAGCGTTGGGACGGCGGCGGCAAGGTCCTCTCCGGCAAGAGCGCCGTGGTCGTCGGCGATCCGTACGTGATGACGGTCCATCTCCCGGATGGATACGGGTTGAAGAGCGCCGAAGCCGGCGGCGAGAAGACCGAGTTCGAGAATCAGAAGGAGACCGCCACCGTTCGCATCCTTCCGTCGGCAACCAAAACGGT
>DATKXP010000303.1:0-6610 GCA_035529015.1 Phycisphaerae bacterium
CATTCCGCCGAAGATGATGACCGCCGCCAGCCGGATCGGCACGGGGAACAGCACCAGGATGACGCGGAAGTTGGGGAACAGCACCGCGCAGGCCAGCAGGATGCCGTACACCCCCCCGGACGCGCCGATCAGCGGGATGCCGTGCGGCAGGGCCAGCACGCCGCCCATCACGACGTAGGCCACTCCCGCGACCGCCCCGCAGGTCAGGTAGAATGTCAGGAACCGCCGCGAGCCCCAGCGCCCCTCCAGCGGCGTGCCGAACATGTACAGGCCCAGCAGATTCAGCCCGATGTGCCACAGGCTCCGCGGGTCGTGGAGGAACTGGAACGTCACGTACCGCCAGAGCTGCCAGAACCCCCCCACCGTCGCGCCGAAGATCGTGCTCAGGCGGAACTTCAGCGTCACCTCCAGGAACACCTGCGCCAGGAACGCCGCCAGGTTGATAATCAGCAGGTACTTGACCATTCGCGTGGGTTTGGGCATGCCAAGGGACATCCCGCCGGACCCGCCGCCGGTCTGGTCGCTGTCTTTCCAGTATGGTCGGTCATGCAAACCCATGAACGTCTCGTTCCGCCCCGCCGCACCCCTTATTCATCGTTCCGCTACAGCCGACGCTAAATAGTGGGAGTCTGACGTTAAATATGGGAGTGAAATCGAGGCCGGCGGAAGGGGCACCGCGCAGAGCACGAGCGCAACGCGTTGTTATGCAATCAGCTAACGCCGCGCCACGCTCTCAGGCATTCGGAACGTAAGCCCCGACGCTTCGGGGCATGTCAGCACGCCAAACCGGCGGGAAATGGCGACCCGCCGGGTATTCGGAATAGCGCCTTTACGGCGCATTAATCGGCTGTTGACCGGCCGTGTACGGGGCGGCAGTCGCCGCCAGGTCCTTGCGGTGGTGCCAACGGTCGATCAGCAGCGAGAGAATGAGGCAGGCGACCGCGCCGATCGCCTCGGCGATCGCACCGGCCGTCTGCTCGGCCTGGGCGGCATTCGCCGCTCCCACTGCGAGCCACGTGGTCATCACCCACAGCACGCCTCGCGTGGCCCACTTGACCACCAGCGGCCGCACCAGGCCCTGCAGCTGTTCCTTGCTGAGCATCATCAGCAGTCTCCACGTGATGAGGACGTTAAAGCCCCACCGCGGCCAGCGCCACGGTCAGCAGCACCTTGAGCACCGCCATGGCCGCGTCCTGAGCGAGCGTGCGGGCGCGGGCATTGGCCTCATTCGCCTCGGCCCACTTGTCCTTGACCGAATCCCACGCCGCCAGGATGGCCGGCTGGTCGCTCAGCTTGTCCATCACCGCCTGCCACGCCGGCCACGTCTTGCCGGCGATCAGGAGCTCCAGCCAGGCCGCGAACTCCGCCGCCGTCATCGCCGCCAGTGCCGGCCCGTATTGCGCGACCACCGGCCGGAACTCCATCGGGGTCTTGGCCAGCAGGTCTTCCAACGTCACAATCGTTTCGCCCATCGGATGTCTCCCGGGCCCCGCCGCGTGCGAGGCCCAATGCCGACCGGATCGTCAGTTCCCGCTGACCTTGCCGTCCCGCGCGTCGCGGAACATCTGCCAGACGGCCGCCTGCTTGCGGAGCGCCTCCTTCATGCCCCCCTCATTCAGCGTGTTGGCGTCGGCCGCCGCGCTCGTGCGGGCCGACAGCGCCGCCGTCTCATCGAGCAGCTGCGAGTACGTCGCCGTCATCACCACGCCGCAGCCGCTGATGCCCAGGATCGCCAGGATCAGAAACACCGCGATCATCTTCCGTGTCATGTCCGTCTCTCCGTATGCGTTGACTATCGTGTTCCGCCGGCGACCGTCGCTCGGCACAAGCCAAGAAGGAGTCACTTCGGCTTCGGGGCGGACGCATCGCGGCCGTCGCGGGCGGCCCGCAGGCGGCGCAGGAAGCCCGCCTGGAGCACCAGGCTGGCGGCCATCTGCTCATCCGTCATCTCGCCCCGCAGGGCCCGCCCCGCGTCGCGCGTGCTGATCTCCTCGGTCCGATCCAGCAGCACGCTGTACTCGGGGATCAGCAGGACGTCCGAGCAGCCGCCCAGCGCCATGGCCAGGACGGCGGCCGCCAGCAGCACGGCCAATGCGACGGCCAGCCAGGTGAGCGTTCGGGCCGCCGCAGCCAGGATGACAATTCTCTGGCGGCGGTTCATGGCTCGGATCCTCCCGTCTGCGCGTCGATCGGCACGTCCTCAGCCGACTCGGCCGCCTGCCACGGCCACGTGCTCGCCACGCGGCCCTGGCGGTCCGGGAACAGGACGATGTGCTGGAGGTGGCCCACGGAGCCGGCCATCCGCGACGCCACCCCCGCCTGGACCGCCCTGGCGAAAAACGCCAAACACTCGCACCCCACGTGCCGATCGCCGTCGATCGACAGCGGGAACCACGGCTTCGCCACGCCCCTCAGCACGTCCGCCGACAGGCGGCAGCAGGCCATGCCGAAATCGTCGTCGCCCCAGTGGCCGGCCATGCCCTCGCGTCCGACGAAGCCGCAGTAGATCATCTCGCCGTCGGCCGTCAGGATCGGCGCCGTGCCGGCCGTGCGGTCCGACGCGGCGAGCGGGACCATATCTCCATCGATCATGAGCAGGTGCGTCCGCCCGGCGGGGGCGTCCTCCTCCAGGAACCGGTTGCAGACCTGCTCGCGTGCGAGTTCCACCGGGCTGGTGTCCGGGGCGTACCGGACGTGTCCGCCGCCCACGCGGATCCGGTCGAGCCACGCCTCCAGCGGGCGGTTGGGCATTGAGCGGTACGCGAAGACGGCGATCTGCGTCTTGGTGATTTCCATCACGGCTCTCCCAGGTCGACCAGCGTCGTGGCAGCCGGCTCATCGTGGTCGTGCACGCCGACCCACACGCCGCTTTTCGTGTATCCCCCGATCACCTTTCCCAGCCGGCTGACGACGATCGACCGGCAGCCCTTGATCCCCGAGATGCTGAACTCCTTCAGCTCGCCGTCCATGGCGTCCTCCGACTCCCGCAGGATCATGATCCACAGGGTCCGGCCGCCGGACGGCTCCCGGATCCAGTCGTACAGCACGTAATCGCCCACCGCCGCCGTGTCGCGGCCCCAGACCTCGCGGGCGTCGTAGCCGACGAACCCCTCGGCCTCCGTGACGTCCTGGAGGCCCTGGTTGCCATCTCCTGTCTGCTGAGTGACCCTGTACCGGCCGCCGCCGTGGTTGACGTCGACCCGGGCGATCCCCGCGCGGCGGGGCTGCATCGGCGGCAGCGCCGGCTCGCCGTGGATCCACGGCGACGCCTCGTCGGCGTCGGCCAGGGGCGACCTCTGAAACACGTCCCGGATGTCGCGTTCGTGCGCCATCAGCTCACCTGCTCCGCCGAGATCTCCGACAGCGGATCGGGCCCCACGGCGTCGACGGCGATCTCATCGAGCGTCGTCGCGTCCCCCGCCACGCCGCCCGCCGTGACCGCACGCAGCGCCAGGATCACGCCCGTCTCGTGGGGCCAGGAGTCATCGAGGACCTCGCTCCAGGACGTGGGGCCCGACGCGTTGAGAGCGACCTCCGCCAGCGGGCTCTCCCAGTCGGGCGCGCCGTCCACCTCGGCGATCTGCACCTTCAGCGCGGCGGCGGGCTCCGCCCACCGGCTGTAAATGAACGCCACGCGCAGCTTTCCCCCCGCCGCCTGCTCGGCCGACGCGCTGGACAGCGGATTGGGCCGCGCTCCCTCCAACTCGTCCCCCGCCGTCACCAGCACCAGGCACGTGCAGCCCGTGCCCTCCTCGACCACGCCCGCATCGCTGACGCCGCGCAGCGCGATGATATATTGCGTGTCGGCCGCCAGTCCCAGGCCGCTCAGGTAGATGGCTCCCGTGCCCGCCTGGGCCCCTCCGACGGGCTCAGTGAAGTCGACGTCGCCCGCCTCGTCGCCGGCGCCGAGGTACGCCAGGTAGCCGCCGGCGCCGGCGAAGTGCCAGCCGTCGAAGTGCCCGACGGGCCAATGCCCGAATGGAAAGTGCGCTACGCCCATGGTTCGGTCCGGCAAGTCGAGGAAAGGTCGAAGGTCGAAGAGAGGTCGAAGGTCGAAGGTCGAAGGTCGAAGGTCGAGGAAAGGTCGAAGGTCGAGGAAAGGTCGAAGGTCGAAGGTCGAAGGTCGAAGTGGGGAAGCGGGGAGGCGGAGGGGAGGGGAGTTCCGCAATGGCGGAGTCCCTCTTCCCTTCGACCTTCGACCTTCGACCTTCGACCTTCCTCTGTCATGTCATCACACTCGCCGACCGGTTTCCGCTTCCGGTCGTGGTCACCGTCGCCGCGAGGGTGGTCCCGTCGCGGTACCGGAACTGCGTCACGCCCGTGGCTGCCGTGTGGACGGCCTTGCCGGCGATCACGGCGAGCATCTGCTCGATCGCCTTGGTCGTCTCGCGGAGGCACGCCCCGTCGTAGTGCCACGAGCCGTCCGCCAGGATCTGGTCGGCCACCGCCGGGGCGCCGCCGGCCTGCTCGAAGATCATCGCGCGGTAGAATCCCGCCGCCACGTTCGCCGGCAGCGCCGCGGCGTACTCGTAGCCGCCCGCCGGCGATTCGGTCAGGGGGATGTCGTAGTTCCCCCAGTTGGCCGTGGCCATGGCCTCGGGCGTTCCCGTCGCGGCGTCCACGTACTTGCCGCAGTCGGCGCTGTCGGGGTCCTGGACGCAGAGGACCGCGTACAGCGTCCGCCCCGTCGCCTCGGCCCGGAACCGTATGGTCTTGTCGGCCATGGGATCGATCCTTTCTCAGACGATCGGCCTGCCGCCGCGCACGGGGCGAACGTGTTTCGTGTTGGTCTTGCTTGAGCCACCCACGGAGGCCGTGGACGCCAGGTTGAGCGCAATCGCCACGGACGCGCCGTCGGACGTGGAAGTCCAATATCCTGTCTGGCTGTTGGGAAACTCCGACGTGTACGTCTGCGGCGTTGTCGCCTTGCCACGATTGATGAGTGAATGTGCCTCCGGGTCGTTCGGCAGCCTCCAGTCGTCGCACCCCGCGTACTCCAGGGCCAGGCAGTTGTCGATGGAGTTGTTCCAGTCCATCGTCGCCGGCGTGGTGAGGTTTGCCGCCGAGGCCGTCCAGACTGTCTGGCGCCAGACATCGGGGTACGCCGCCCGATATTCGGCGAACGTCCCGGTACCGAGGGACATATGGGCCTGAGCGCATACCCAAAACGTTCCCTGCACGGCGTCCCGGACCAGATCGGCCTGGGCATATACGGTGCTCTGGGCCCAGTCGCCTCGGGCCACCTGAATCTGATTCGTCGCGTGGACGCCGACGGCGCCGGGGATGATCAGCTCGGGCTGCTTGACCCACACGAGCCCCGTCGCGCGATCCCTCACGGTCCCGTTTCCGCGATCGATGAAGCGGGTCCCGATCGGCAGGCCCGACTCGAACCAGCCGTCGTCTCCATTGCGATAGCTCGTCGTCTGGCCCGTCTTGGGCAGCAGGTTCTGTTGTCTGCGATTCCAGGTCATCTCGTCACGCTCCCGTATCCGTTCCCGTTCCGGTCGCCCCGTCCTCGCGGTTGCGGAGGGTGGCGTTGATGACGCTGCCCGCCCCGGCGGGGCTCTGGCCGGGGGCCAGCGTGATCGCGTGTCCGTCGGCGTCCAGGACGGACGCCACATAGGTGAGGACCTGGAGGCAGTTCAGGTCCTCGCCGAGCGTGACCGTGCCCCCGCCGGAGACGCTAATCCCCACGACCGCGTCCACCGCCGCGCCCCCGAGCCGGAGCGTCGAGGCCGCCTTGACGCGGACCGTCACGTTGTCCAGGATCGCCCCCGCTCTCCGCCAGGCCGTCGGGACGGTGCAGTCGACCGTCGAGAAGTGCAGCACGGTGTTGTCGCACAGGTCCACGACCGCCGAGCGGTGGGCGAAGGCCACGTCCGCGCTGAAGATCAGATTGTCCAGGACGATCCGCGACACGTCGGCGCCGGCCTCCGCGAGGGACAGGCTGTTGATGCCCAGGGAGAAGTCGACCCCGTTCTCGCCCGTGTTCACGATCGCCAGGTTGTTGGCGACCTCGATGTCCACGCCGCCGAAATCCAGGTAGCCGGCGCTGTCGTCGAACCGCGTGTCGGGGGCGGTGCCGACCTGGATGCCTCCGGAGAACTGCCCGCCCCGCAGCGGCGTGCCGCCGGCGGTGCTCGTGAGCGTCGTGACGATCCCCCCGGCCGACCAGGCCTCCGAGCCCGGCGTGAAGACGGCCGTCGTGACGTTCTCGAAGAGGATCGGCCCCGCGTAGCCGTTGGAGCCCAGCACCGCCGCCAGGGCCACCGCCACCGTCGGGCCCGTCGTGCAGGCCGCGCCCGTCAGCCGCTCGCCGTCGAACCGCGCGGCATCGCCGTCCAGGGGGATCCCTCCGAGCGGATCGCCGGCAGTATCCTCCCAGTTGGCCGCCGAGTCCCACAGCCCATCCTCGGCGTCGCCGTTCCAGTAGCAGTCCTTGGCCATGGAGTTCTCCTATCCGGTCACCCCCGCCACGGCCGACCACTGCACGGTGGCCGTGGCCGAGACCTTGCGGAGGTGGAGGTGGGTCGCGCCGTAGCAGCCGATCTCGTGTCGGACGCCGGCCGTCGTGGGCTCGCCCGTCGCCGCCGGATCGTCCTCGGAGTCG
>DATKXP010000304.1:0-4936 GCA_035529015.1 Phycisphaerae bacterium
TGTCTGGTGTCCTGTTGCTCATGGCTCTTGCGGGCCTCGGAATCCTGGCGTGCAGTTCATCGGCAACGGGCGGCATCATTCAGCCGGACGCGTATCCTCCGCTCTCGCTCTGGATCAACAACCCCGGCCATGGACCTCCCGACCATGTCGACCCGCCCGGTCTCGAGATTGCAGCGGAGCGGTATCGTTACCACGGCAGCCACGCGCCCGCCCACGGGCGATGGAAGCTCGAGTGGGACATCGAAGCCGAGGCGGACCCGTTCCTGCATGCCACGTTCACGATGACGAATCTTCTGCCGTCCGCCCAGTCCTTCACGCTGAACTCCGTCCTGCTGATCGACCCGCAGATCCTCGGCGGGTCGCTGACCGGCGGGTCTTTCTCGGGCACGCTGATGGATACGGGTGGCGGTGGTGCCACGCTGGAGACCTCCCCGGGCGGGGCGCCACCACCGATGTACATGGCCCGCATTGACGGAGCCGACTACCAGTCCCTTGCGGACGCGCCGCAGTCGTTCACGGCGAATCCCTTCGGCACGACCGGCTTCGGCCCGTTCGAGTTCGGCACGCCCATTCCGAGCCAACTCGGCCCGGATGTCCTGACGAATATCGAGATCGTGACGAACTTCCGCCTTTCGGGAAATGACAAGACGGTGCTTGTGGCGACGTTCGTCGTCGTCCCCGAGCCGGCGACGCTGGCGCTTCTCGCATTCGGCGGTCTCGGACTGGTGGTGGCCCGGCGCCGACGCGTGCGGTAACGCCGATTCGAGAAGCGGCTGAGCCATACGCCGCGCTACCATGAACATACAGAGCCCCGCACGGGCGACCTGAGCGGTTGAGTCGCCCTTCCGGGGCTCAGGTTTTCTCGCGCCTTTCCCTTCTCCGGCTTCGCAGCGCGTGGCTGCCGCCAACTGTGCCTGGCGACGGGTGGCATGGTCAGCCCGAAGGGTGACCATGTGGTGATCGCCAGCCACACGCCATTGCCGCCTTGGCGGAAATGGTGGGTGCGGAGCACCCACCCTACGGGCCCTTTCTGGAAACGGCACTAGCGCGTCGTCTACTAGCCGCGACCGTAAGGGAGCGGTCCGGGGCGCGCTACGACCAACGGCAGCCGGCGCCGCGTGCCTCTACTCCCACTCAATCGTGCTCGGCGGCTTGCTTGAGACGTCGTAGACGACGCGGTTGACGCCTTTGACCTCGTTGATGATGCGGGTGGCGACGTGGGCGAGGACGGCCGGCGGCAGGCGGGCCCAGTCGGCCGTCATGGCGTCGCGGCTGGTGACGGCACGCAGGGCGATGACGTTGGCGTAGGTCCGCTCGTCGCCCATCACGCCGACGGCCTTGACGGGCAACAGCAGGGCGAAGGCCTGCCACATCTTATGGTACTGGCCCGAGCGGTGGAGTTCTTCGAGCAGGATGGCGTCGGCCTCGCGGACGATCCGCAGTTTCCGCCGGCTCACCGGCCCGACGATCCGCACCGCCAGCCCCGGCCCGGGGAACGGGTGCCGCCAGATCATCTTCTCCGGAAGGCCCAGTTCGGCGCCCACGCGGCGGACCTCGTCCTTGAAGAGGTAGCGGAGCGGCTCGACGAGATCGAACTTCAGGTTCGCCGGCAGGCCGCCCACGTTGTGGTGCGTCTTGATCGTGGCCGACGGGCCGCCGTGGGCCGACGTGCTCTCGATCACGTCGGGGTACAGCGTGCCCTGGGCGAGGAAGCGCGGCATGCCGAGGCGCCGGGCCTGGCGCTCAAAGACCCGGATGAAGACGTTGCCGATGATGCGGCGTTTGCGCTCCGGGCTGGCCACGCCCTGAAGGCGCGCGAGGAACCGGTCCGTCGCGTTGACGCAATTGAGGCGGATGCCGAGGCGCTCGCGGAAGTTGCGGCGGACGCGCGCCGCCTCGTTCTTGCGGAGCAGCCCGTTGTTGATGAAGACGCAGTGGAGCCGGTCGCCGATGGCCCGATGCAAGAGCGCCGCCAGGACCGTGCTGTCCACCCCGCCGCTCGTGCCGCAGATGACCTGCTCGTCGCCGACCGTCTCGCGCAGGGCCGCCACGGTCGTCCCGACGAAGGAGGCGGCCGTCCACCCGCCCCTGCACCGCGCCACGCGCATCAGGAAGTTCGAGAGGATCTCGGCGCCCTTCGGCGTGTGCACCACCTCGGGATGGAACTGCAGGCCGTAGAGGCGCTTGCGCACATTTCCCATGGCGGCGACGGGGGCCGTGCGGGTACGGGCCAGGACCTCGAACCCCTCGGGCGGCTCTGCGACCTGGTCGCCGTGGCTCATCCAGACGCGCAGCGTCCGCCCCAGGCCGTGAAAGAGGTCGCGCCCGCGGTCCACCTGGATGACGGCGTGACCGTACTCGCGCTGCTCGGCGCCCCGGACCGAGCCGCCCAGCAGTTTGGCCATCAGTTGCAGGCCGTAACAGATGCCGAGCACCGGGATGCCGAGGCGCAGCAGGCCCGGGTCGCACGTGGGCCCGGCGTCGGTCGTGACGCTGGCCGGCCCGCCCGAGAAGATGAGCGCCGCCGGCCGGTCGTTCGCCAGGTCCTTCGGCGCGATGGTGTGGGGGACGATCTCGGAGTACACGCCGCACTCCCGCACCCGGCGCGCAATCAACTGCGTGTACTGGGACCCGAAGTCCAGCACCAGGACGCGCTCGCGCATCCGGCGGGGAGCGAGCGGGCCAGGGCCCGCTTCAGAGGTCCCGCGTGGTGGCCTTCCCAGGCCACCACGCCGTGGCTGCTCCCCGCCTTCGCGGCGGCCTGGGAAGGCCGCCGCGCGGCGTATGCGCTCGCCCGGCTGGCGGGGAGCGAAGCGGCTACGCGATGATTTCTTCGGCTTGCTCATAGGTGGAGTAGTAGTACGGAGTGAAGGCTTCGAACTCGGCGGCGCACGTGTCCACGAGTTTGTACGTCGGCACGACGCCGCACGCCTTGCGCCAGCGGCGGATCGGTTCCTCGCCGTCGGCCCCGAGCAGCCGGGCCAGTTGCCGGTCGCTGAAGCCGTACTGCTTGGCCTCGAACAGTTGCTCGCGGGTCAGCGCCTCTTCGGGCCTTGCGGCGGCGGCACCGAGGCGCTTCAGTTCCTCTTCCTTCTCGACGATCTCGAGGATGTTGTCGAGGA
This sequence comes from Phycisphaerae bacterium, assembly GCA_035529015.1. GTDB lineage: Bacteria > Planctomycetota > Phycisphaerae > FEN-1346 > FEN-1346 > JAUVZF01. The sequence continues at coordinate 3,123 of DATKXP010000304.1, forward strand.
ACCACGGGTCGATCCACGTCAGGTCGTGGAGTTCCTCAACGGTCATCCCCATCTGGAAGCCGCGTTTCAGGTAGAAGATGCGTTTGGGATTGGCCGTGACGAGGGCGTGCTTCAGGTCCTCGATGTCGATGTCCCCGCCAAGATCATCGAGCCCCGCCACGCCGGTTTCGAGCGACCGCAGGGCTTTCTGGAGCGCCTCCTTGAAGGTGCGACCGATGGCCATGGCCTCGCCGACGCTGCGCATCGAGGTCGTCAGCACGGGCTCGGTCTGCGGGAACTTCTCGAAGGTGAAGCGAGGCACCTTGACGACGCAGTAGTCGATGGTCGGCTCGAAGCAGGCGGGCGTGCGGCGCGTGATGTCGTTGGGGATCTCGTCGAGCGTGTAGCCGACGGCCAGTTTGGCGGCGATCTTGGCGATCGGGAACCCCGTCGCCTTCGACGCCAGGGCGCTCGAGCGCGAGACGCGCGGGTTCATCTCGATGACGAGCATCTCGCCGGTCGCCGGGTGGACGGCGAACTGGATGTTCGAGCCGCCGGTCTCGACGCCGATCTCGCGGATGACGGCCACCGCCGCGTCGCGCATCGCCTGGTACTCGCGGTCCGAGAGCGTCTGGGCGGGCGCCACGGTAATCGAGTCGCCCGTGTGGATGCCCATCGGGTCGAGGTTTTCGATCGAGCAGATGATGACGACGTTGTCCGCCAGGTCGCGCATCACCTCCAGTTCGAACTCCTTCCACCCGAGGACCGACTGCTCGATGAGGACGGTGTGAACGGGGCTGGCATCGAGGGCGGCCTTGGCCCGGCGGGTGAGTTCCTCGACGTTGTAGGCCGCGCCGCCGCCGGTGCCGCCCATGGTGAAACTCGGCCGCAGGATCACCGGCAGGCCGATCTCGGCGCCCGCCTCGACGGCCTCCTTGACGCCGGCGACGACGCGGCCGTCGGGCACCTTCAGGCCGATCCGTTCCATCGCCTGCTTGAAGAGGTCGCGGGCCTCGGCCTTCTCGATGGCCTCGGGCCCCGCGCCGATCATCTCGACGCCGTACTTTTCGAGGACGCCGCTGTGGGCGAGTTCCTCCGACACGTTCAAGGCCGTCTGGCCCCCCACCGTCGGAAGCAGCGCATCCGGCCGCTCCCGGGCGATGATCTTCTCGACGACCTCCGCCGTAATCGGCTCGATGAACGTCCGGTCGGCGTACCCGGGGTCGGTCATGATGGTGGCCGGGTTCGAGTTGACCAGGACGACCTGGTACCCCTCGGCCCGCAGGGCCTTGCAGGCCTGGGTGCCGGAATAGTCGAACTCGCACGCCTGGCCGATGATGATCGGCCCGGAGCCGATGATGAGAATCTTGTGGATGTCCGTGCGTTTAGGCATGGCGCTCGCGTATCAGGTCCGCGAATTGCCGGAACAGGTACCGGGCGTCGTGCGGGCCGGGCGACGCCTCCGGGTGAAACTGGACGCCCAGCAGCGGCAGCCGCTTGTGCCGCAGGCCCTCCAGCGTCCCGTCGTTCAGGTTGACGTGGGTGATCTCGACGTCGCCTTCCGGCAGGCTGTCCAACGCGACGCAGAACCCATGGTTCTGCACGGTGATGGCCACCTTGCCGGTCGCCAAGTCCTTCGCCGGGTGGTTGGCGCCGTGGTGGCCGAACTTGAGTTTGAACGTCTCGCCGCCCAGCGCCTGGCCGAGCATCTGATGGCCCATGCAGATGCCGAAGATCGGGACGGGGCAGCCGCCCGGCGGGTCCTCGACCAGGCTGCGCAGCGCCTCGACGGCGTACGGAACGGCGGCCGGGTCGCCGGGACCGTTCGAGAGCAT
>DATKXP010000305.1:0-5606 GCA_035529015.1 Phycisphaerae bacterium
TGGCAACGACGAACTTCGCTTCCGGGGCATTGAAGTCCTTGCGCAGCGTCTTGATAAAATGAACAAGATTCTGCTCGTATCGGCTGGCATGTGCGGCATTGTAGCGATCCTTGTCGCCCTGCCAGAAGAAGAAGCCCGCGACTTCGTATCCCTTCGCATCCGGGTAATACTTGCCGAGTTCGGCCAGAACCGTCTTCGCGTTGGCGACGTCGCCGTCGTACTGCATGCCGGCGTACCAGGTTATCTTCTCGGGCTCCGTGCCTTTTTCCCATTTGGCAGGCGAATCCTTGTAGCCGGCGTAGACGAAGGTCTTTGTTTCTCCCGTCTTCTTGTCCTTCTCTTCGACCTCGTAACGCTCGCTGCCCGGCGGCAGCAGATCCCAGCCCAGGCTGCGGTTGCCGATGCAGCTTTTGAGGATGAGCACTGGCGCGTCGGTGGCGTGCCCCACGTAATGTCCGATGCCGTACTCCGGACCGATTTTCCCGACCGTGATGGTCATCCATTCGTTGTTGAACTGCCGCATCGCTCCTGTGCCGCTTCCCATGACACGCACGTATCGCACGTCGTTGCGCACGGTCCAGTTGCCATCGTCGTCGACCATGTAGGGGTACTTGTTCTTCTCCTTTACCGCGCAGGTCAGGGAACCTTCCTTGTCCCCGGTGATCTTGCCGGCCCCGAGCATGTTGGACTGGCCCAACAGGATGTACACCTGCACGGGTTTGGTCATGTCGGCCGGCTTGCCGTCCGGGTCGGGCAGTACCTTCGGCGCCTCGGCGGCCAGGATGGGCAGGTTCAGCGATACCAGGACGGCCAATACCAATGCTGCTTTCTTGTGCGCTCTCTTCATGTCTTTGTTTCCTTCTTCAATCAACCAATCGGCTTAGCGGACACATCACGTTCACTGGCAGGGAATCTGGTTCTGCGGCTACGCCTTGGGCCACCGGAGGCCTTCCGGCGCTGCGCCGGACTTCACTTCACCGGCCTTAGCGTGAAGTCCTTGATGGTCAATCCCTTGACCGGTTCGTTGCGCGAGAAGCGAAGGACATTCCGGCCCTTGACCAGCGAGATCTCGACCGGTTGCGTCCTATCCCACTTGCCGACGGTGTAAGGCACCGCGATGTCGGTCGGCTCCTTGGCATCGTTGGCCGCGACCAAGAGGTGCTGTTCGGCGCTGGTCGTCACCACCCGTGCGATGAGCGCGTATTTCCCGGCTGCCGGCGCGGCGAAGGTGTATTCAAACTCCTCGGGCTTCCCATTCCGGTTGTAGTGCAACTGCATCCCGCCCAGGCAGCTCTTCATGAAAACGATCTTCTGCGTGCTGTTGGTCGGTTTGCTGCAGGTCACGGATGGAATGGTGATCACCCCGTCCTTGCCGACGACGATCTTCCGGTCGGCCTCGGCTATGGTCACTGCTTCAACGGCGTCCTTCACCTTGGATTCATTCGCCTCGCCAATGTCCTCACCGACCGCGGCCAGCATCACCGCCTTGGCCTGGTCAACAATCGCCCGCTGCCGGTAGAGCGCCACGCCATTCCAGAAGCCGGTCGCCCCGGCGTTGAAACCGAAGGCCCTCTCTTCGCCAAGGACCGCGCCCACCCACTGGGCACGCAGCACCTGCGGGAATGACTTCTCAACCGCTCTCGCCTGCGTATGCAACACGAAATCGATGTCTCCGCCATACGAGGTCCAGCCCCACCCCCAGGTGGCGCCAAGGTTGATCACCCAGCCATCGGGCGTCCAGTGGGCCAAGGCGGCATGGCCACGCTGGGGACGAGCCAGGGTCGGGACGCCGAAGCTGCGGAGGATGAAACGTCCGAAGAACGCGCGCCGGCCACACACGCCGCCATTCATGATGATATTCTGGTATTGTTGCAGCGTGGGGCGGTCATACTTGTTATCCTGCGATCCGTACTTGACATCGGTCTTGACGGCTTCTACGTAACGCCAGCGGTAGTCCGAGGTCGAGATGTGGTCGGGTCGGTAGTTCCGGAGCATCTCGCGACCCCAGGCCAGAGTCCAATCCGGCTCATCGCCGTTGACGGCCATTCGATAGTCCCAGACGGTCAGATCCTTGAAGCCGGGATCCAGCTCGCCGGCCAGGAGAGCCTTCCTGTAATGCAGGTACCGCTTCACCGGGTCCACGGTGGCCGGAGCATCGGTCTCGGCCTCCGGGTTGCTCTGGGCAATCGGCACCGCATGCTCCAGGCTGATGCCCAGCGCCAGCCGCTGCAAGGCGCCGTTCTTGGGCGTCGCGCAGGCCTTATGGATGTCGGTGTAGATCTTCATTGCCTGGCCATACTTGCCGTCCTTGGCGCCGTCGGCGAGGAGCGCCTGCTTCATCAGATCCTCATCCGCCAGCAGATTCTCGAGCAGCGCCTCCTGCTCTTTCCCCTCCTGGGCGAACTCCGCCAGGCCGCGCGGCGTGGCCTCGGCCAGGACGACGTATTTCACCAGTTGCGCGTCCAGTTTGTCGCTCGCCAGGAACTTCGCCAGGTCCGTCAGCATGGCCTTGGCCGGCGCCTGCGCATTCGTCGCCGCCAGCGCGAGAGCCTCCTCGGCGGCACCGTATGCCTTTGCCGCCGCCTCCTTGTCCTTACTCTTGACTTGAGCCTGCTTCGCTTTCAGTTCGGCCGCCGTCGCCGCCGCCTCGGCCTGGTACGCTTTCAGGAAGGCGGCCCTCTGCTGCTCGTCAACCTTAGGCAACGCCTTCTCAATCTCAGCCTGCAGGGCCTTGAGTTGAGCCGAGTAGCGTGCGAGCAGCTTCTGCCCGACAGCGTTCAATGCCACTTCCGGCGCCGCCGGTCGCTTGGCCGCCGATACGCTCGGTGTCCCGATCGCCATGACGATCAGCGCCACACAGATACCTGTCATCGTCTTCGCTCCCATCGCTTCGTGCCCTTTCCTTGTGTCACTCTATTGTTTATCAACGGGTTGAAAGTACATCTGCGACTGCCACCCTTGATCCGGTATTTCCACGCATTATCAATTGCACATTGAAAGAGACCGGGGAATCTCTTGATGGGCAGACCACCCCAACCACGGCCGTTGAGCTCAACTGGGATTTCCCGGATGGCATTGCGCCCGCGACCGTCGCAGGGCATTTGCTGTGATTGTATCCGATGCGGTGCGTTGAGCAAACTGAATCTGGGCTCTGGGCATCGGACCATTGGTGTTGAATCGCGCCACCGGCGAGGTCGGAGGTCGAAAACAGGCTCTTTCCCATGGCCACGACGCACTTTCCCCGTCGGTATCGCTTGGTCGCCATGCTCTCGACGTTCGTTCCACTCATCCGGGCTTCAGTTCGATGGCCTTGGTGTAATCCTGGATGGCAGCGTCCCACTGGAGTGCCTGTTGAGGCATTCTCAGTGCGCGGCCGAAGCCGTGAAGCAGGCGAATGCAGGGAAGGCCACGACACCGTCAATCCCAGAACTGTCAGCGAGTTGGCACGGAAGGCGTTGCTGACATCGGCCGCATCCCGCGGATCGGACTCCTGACGCGCAGTTCTTTTCGCAGCAGCGTGCCGGAGCGGCTGAGGTCTTCCGCCCGCCACCCCCCTTTACCGCTGGCGCGCGGCCGCAACGCCGCCGAGGTTTCCTGCTTGTCCGCCACGGACCAGTTGCACCAGCTCAGTTGATGGCGGTCCATGAACTCGAGCCATCTCTGCGTTTCCTCGTAATCCAGTTTGCCGTTACCACTGGCCTCGCTGGTGCCCCACTCCGTCACCATCAGCGCCAAGCCACCTTTCAGTGCGGCGGCGGCCTTGTTCCGCAAGGATTGCTTGTGGGTAGCGGCGTAGAAGTGCAGCGCGTAAGCCACATTGCCGAACTTCACCGGATCGCGCGCGGCCTTGTCTACATCTTGCGACCAGGTCTGCGTGCCGCAAACGATGAGGCCGTCGGGATCGTGCGCGCGGATGACGGGAATGACGGCTTCGTGGTAGGGCTTGATGACCGTGCTCCAGTCGTGCTTGTTGAGCGGCTCATTCCACGTCTCGTAGATCACGTTGGGGTATCTGCCATAGTCCTTGGCGAGTTCGGCGAAAAACTCCTGAGCTTCCCGAGTGTGTTGGTGCGCGTTGTGGTCGTGCCAGTCGACAATGACGTAGATCCCCAGGTCGATCGCGGCATCGATCACCTCAATCACCTTCTGTTTCTCGCGCTTGGGGTTGTGCAGATAGCCGCCGGACTCGACGGCCATCGCCGCACGCACGACGGTGCAGCCCCAGTCGTCCCGCAACCACTTCACGGCTTCGGCGTTGTAATACTGCCCCATCCACTGGCTCCAGAAGAGCGACATGCCATGCAGCGCGACGGGCTTGCCGCTCTTACCGACGATGCGATGTCCTTCGACGCGGAGCTGGCCGTGTTCTGCGACGATGCTCCCTTTCGGCGAGTTTGATTCATCCGGCTTTTCCGCAGATGCGTGCCCCGCGGCAGCCAAAAGCGCAAGGACGGTCACGCCGGTGATTCTCAATGGTGAGACCTTGATGGAGGCAATCATTCGTGGCCTTATCCGACATTCCCCACACGGATCCTCACAGGATCGTCCTGGGGTGTCCAGAGTCAGTGTCTCTGCATCTCGGGAATCTGTCAAGGACTTCCATGGTGTCCCGGACCAAGGACTTCGTCGGCCTCGTCTGGGGCGAGAGCGCGTGGGCCTTGACGTAAAAGGCATCGCTCAGTTTCTCAGGATCAGGAACCGGGACAACATTGCACAGGGGGGACGGCGGGCAGCACCTTTCATCGGACGACCTCAGGGCTGTCCGTTCAGCCCACTACCCGTTTGGGCGGGATTTTGGGCCGGACAGGGATATGTCAGGGTTCCTGTCAAGCGGGAGAAACAGGATTCACGTGGGCGCCACGGTTTTGCTCCGCCCTTTGCACGTCCGGTCCTACGGGCCGGGGACGTCCGGTTCGACGCCCAGTTTCGTCGCCAGGTCGGCCTTCCACTCGTCGCCGAGTTCCTGGACGGTGCGGCCGGTGAGTTCCTTCCACAGTTCCTCGTTGTACCGGCCCTCGCGGATGGCCGCGTTCAGTTTCGGGACGACGTCCCGGCCGTGTTTCTCGCTGACCCAACTCAAGAAGTTCGCGGTGATCCGGTAGTTGCCGTCGTAACGGGCGCGGGAGAGGCTCCGCCGCGTGATCTCGGCCCCGCGCGTCTGTGGTTCGTAGAGGAACCACCGGATGTAGTCGGCGATGCCCTCGGTCAGCCATCCCGGCGGGCGGGTGGCGCCGGGCCGCGGCCGCGCGCGGCCGTACTGCTGCACGACGTGCACCATCTCGTGCAGCACAGCGCCCTTGGCCTCGCCCTTGAGGTTGCGGCGGAACCAGGCTGCCGCACACCGGATGTTCGTGCCGCCGGTCGCCGCCACTCCCTGCATGTTATTGCTGAAGATGATGCGGAACCGTCGCGGGGCCTCGTAGCCTTGGCTGGGCAGCATCTCGACGAGTTTCGGGTACCACTCTCGCACGAGCGGCCCGAGTTCCTGGCGCACCCACCCGGTCAGGTCAGGCGTTTCCGAGGTGTCGAGGGTAACCCGGTACTTCCCGCCCTCAATCTCGACGGTTTCCACGCCCTCGCCAGCGGCGGGGGTCTGCACGGCCTGG
>DATKXP010000306.1:0-2497 GCA_035529015.1 Phycisphaerae bacterium
GGCGCCACGCACGGCGACAAAGCCGGCGCGGACACGATCCTGCGCACCCACTGGAACAACCAGACCACGGGCATCGTCAACGACGAAGTCTTCGAGCTCCGGATGGAGCCGAAGAACTGGGGCGAGTTGACGTTTCCGTGAGCAGGACAGATCAACGCAAAGGAGTACTGCGCATGAGAAAGAATAATAAGGAGACCGACTTGAACCCAGCTCGATTTCTGACAGTATGCATGGCGGCGATGCTCGTGGCCGGCGGCGCCGCGCTGGCCGCCGAGCCGGCGCCCAACCCGCGGACGACCGTGCTGCCGATCTACACGCTGCCCGCAGGAGCCGCGGCCGACGGCAAGCTGACCGAATGGGCAGGCATTCCACCCGTTCCGGCGGAGCGGTTCAACATCGGCCCCTTCAATTCGAATCCCGACCCGGCGAAGCGGCCGGCGCCGGACGATTTCGCGCCCACGCTCCGCTGCGGCATGAAGCCGGGCAGCCCGGACCTGTACTTCCTGATCGTGGTGCGGGACTCGCAGCGTTACACCGAGCCAAAGGCGGCCTGGATCGAAGGTGACCGCGTCGAGCTGTTCCTCGACTTCGGCCGCCAGGCGCGCGACGAGCAGCAGCCCGACTGGCGGAAGGATCGCAATCGGTTCGCCAACCCGCCCGGCATGGGCCAGTTCGGGTTGGGGCCGCAGACGCTGGCGTTTGCCGCGGAGGCGCGCGTTGCATCCGGCGCCGGCAAGTGGAAGTACGACTACGCCTGCGTGCCGGTCGAGGGCGGCACCGCCTACGAGCTGCGGCTCGACGGGCAGAGCGTGCTCGACTCGCTCGGCGCCAAGACGCTGCCCGAACGCGCCGGCTTCGAGCTGACCCTCGACGACCAGGACAACCCGCTGGTGCTGCGCACCGAGGGCTGGAGCAACGGCGGCCATCAAGGCGGCAATAGCGCGTGGCTGTTCATCCGCGAGAGGATGGCCCACGCGTGGACCGACGGGTACGGACTGCTGTCGCTGCGGCCGCAGCGGGCTGACGCGGGCGCGGCCGCGCCGCTGCCGAAGACGCTGCCGGAGCTGTTCGGGCCCGATCGCACCGCGGCGCAGATCGAGCGGGCGATCGGCACGCTGCCGGCCGACCGGCTGGCCGACCTGGTCTACTGGGCCGGGCTCAGCAACGTCCAGTTCACGCCGGCGCTGGTCAAGGCGCTGATGCAGGTCCGCTCGGCGTTGGTGCGCGAGAACTGCCTGGCCGTGCTGTGCGACACGAAGCAGCCGAAGGACGCCGCGCAGGCGGCGTGCGCGGCCGCCTACGCCGAGACCGACGCCGCGCTGCAGTCGCCGAACGTGGCGATCCTGGCCAACCTGGTCAACGAGAAGTACGAACTCGGGTTCGTGCCGGAGGCGATGAAGCTGGCCGCGCACCCCGACCTGACCGTCGCCATCTCGGCGGCGCGGGCGCTGGCGAAGGTCGGCACGGCCGGCGACATCGCGCCGCTGGAGCAGGCCATCGCGGCCCGGATCGCCGACCTGAAGGGCTCGGCCGCGATACCCGAGATGCAACGGACGGGACTGGTGCGCGCGGTGAATGTGTTCATGCAGTCCTCCCTCGAGGTGCTGAAGCTGCGGACGGAGCCCATCGCCATCCCCACGGCCACGCCGGTGGTCACCGTCAAGGCCGAGAACACCGACCTGCCGCGGCTGATGCCGCTGGACAACAACCACGTCTACAACGCCAAGGGGCTGCTGCGCGCCTGGCCGAAGCATGGGCCGAAGGAGCTGTGGCGGGTGGAGGTGGGCGAAGGCAAGTCGGCGGTGACCGAAGTCGGCGGCCGTGCCTTCACCGCGGCGAATTTCGATGGCAAGCAGTGGGCGTTGTGCCTCAACCCCGCCACCGGCGCGACAATCTGGAAACACGAGATCTACCCGAAGGCCTGGAAACACATCGCCAAAGGGCCGGTCGTCACCCCGCTGGTCGACGGCAACCGGGTCTACTTCATCCCGAAGATGGACGTCAACTACAACCCGCTCAGCCCCGTCTACTGCCTCAATGCCGAGGATGGCGCGGAGATCTGGCGCTCGGACGACAACGAGTACTTCTCCCAGGCCGACGCCACGCCGTTGATCGTCGACGATACGCTCTACATCCCGGCGGGGAAGAGCGGCAAGGGGCAGATCCTGGTGGCCGTGGACAAACTCACCGGCAAGCTGCGCTGGAGTGTGGCCGACCCGCAGAAACGACAGGACACTTACGCCAGCAGCGCCAGCCCGGCCTACCAGATCATCGACGGCATCCCGCAGGTCATCTTCGGGGTGTATTCCGGCGCGCGCGAGGCGTGGGCGGTCAGCGCGAAGACCGGCGAGTTCTTCTGGAGCTACCCGACGCCGATGCACCACTCGCTGATCTCGTCGCCGGTCGCGACCGGCTCGCGGGTGGTCCTGTGCGGTGGGCAAGGCTCGGCGGCGTTCTCGGCCTGCCTGCAGATGTACGTGCGCGACGGCAAGGTGCG
>DATKXP010000307.1:0-2755 GCA_035529015.1 Phycisphaerae bacterium
CCGCCGCGTCGGGCGCCGCGCCCGCGCGGCAAGCGGTGGCTGCAAAGCAGGCGGCTGCCGTGAGAAGCATCACGGATACGGTACGGCGCAGACGGGCGTCTGGGTGAAACATGTCGCCTCTCCTTCGCTTACCGGAAGCGATCTGGAATGGATGCGGGCGGGGCCCGCCTCATTCCCTGATGATCTCGACGCCGCTGAGAATCGGCCGCGTGGCAGCGCTGACCTCGCCCGCCTTCGTCGCGAGTTCCAGCGTCAGGTTCCTGCCGGCCGCGACGCCCTTGAACTCTCTGATGAGTTCCCGCTCCGCGCCGCCGGCCTGCCTGGCCACGTCGAAGCCCTCCAGCACCGTCTTGCCCTGCAACTTGACATCGAACACGCGCCGGCCGGGCCGGTCGCCTTCGGGCGCGCTGAAGTACAGCCGCACCGTGTACGTGGCCTGCGTGTCTCCTTTGTCCGAAAGGGGGATGGCGAATTCCGCGCAGCCGGCCACCTGCGTCGCGTGGAGCCACGGATCGTCCGTGCCGGCAACCTGCATGAACGCCGCGCCCGTGCGGGCGTACGTCGCGCCGCCCGGCCGCTTCTCGGTAACGCCAAGTTTCAGGTCGAGCACGAGTCGGCCTTCGTAGGGCCGTGGATACGCCAGCCAGAGCGTCCCCTTCGAGTCGCGCCGGTCGCCGGAAGCGCCGAAGTTGACAGCCAGGTGCTTGACCGGTGTCATGGGGCCGGGTGCGCTGAACATCCCCCACATGCGGCGCTCCCGTCGCGGCTGGAACGTGATCGTCGTGACCAGCGAGAAGGGGCACACGCATCCGGAACTGGCCTCCGGCATCGTGATGACGCCGTTGGCGGGGATGCAATTGATCCAGCACCCCGGCCGCTGGGCGCCGAAGTGATCGGTCCCGTGGTCGGCCTTCAGGTCGTAGTAGGCGGTCGTGCCGGATCGGAAGAACAGGGCGTTCGTGCAGGCGGCGATGTTCCCGCAGTGGTGCCCCGGCCGGGCCATCTGCCACGTGGCTTCGGCGCCGGTCACGGGATGCTCGCGCATCTTCGGCGTGCCCGTGTAGAGGTCGTGCATCCACGGCTCGGCGACGATCTGGTCGCCGACGATGAGCGGGCGGCTGCGGTATCCCTTGCGTCCCGACCAGAGGGGGGCGCCGTCCTTGGCGGAGAGGGCGATGAGGCTGCGGCGGGAGAACTGGCCCGCGAAGAACTCGCTCCAGAAATGCCCGTTCCACGGCTGGCCGCACAACACCAGGACGTCGCTGGCGACCATCGCGGTCAGTTCGCCGCCGGACTTGCCGATCTTGACGCAGTCGGCGACGTACTGCGGTTGCTCCCACAGGACCTGGCCCGTCTCGGCGCTCAGGGCCACGACCAGACGCACGTCGGGTGCAACGGGTTTGCCGCGCGTATCGACCCGCATCTTCGGATCGACGCCCTTCAGGCCCGCTTCCCGCTGCTCCTTGGTGACGGAACGATCGACAAAGAAGAGCCTGCCGGCGCTCATGCAGATGGTCGTCTCCATGAGGTCTCCGGGATCGTGCGTCCAGCGAACCTTGCCGGTGTCGATCTCGACGGCGAAGAGGCGGCCGCTCTGCGTGCAGCCGCAGAGCAGATTGCCCACGCAGGCAACGTAACGCCAGTTGGGGTGCTTGTCGTCCTTCTTGGCAGGCGTCTTGTAGACCTTGAGCGTCTTGCCGGTTGCCTGGTCCAGCCGCAGGCACCGGTCGCCGATGGCCACGAAGACGCTGTCCGTGTTGGCGGCCAGGTTGGAGACGCCCCCTTTCAGATGGAGCCGCAGGGCGCCGGACATCGGCTGCTCCCACAGGCACAGGCCGTTGTAGGCGTCGTAGGCCATGACGACGTTCTCGCCCTGGACAAACAGGCGGCCGTTGACGGCCAACGGCGACACGTTGCTCGCGTGGCGGCTGGGCATCTGCTTCGGACCGGGCTCGCCGAACCACAGGACGCCGATGGCGCCCCGCACGAGTTGGTCGTCGGAGCAGGCCGTGTTGCCCGGCTCGGCATACTGATGGGTCCAGGACCCGGCGCCTTCGAGTTTGCCGCGCGTGACGATGGACCAGTTGCCGCCGACATCCGGTTTGATCTCGCCGACCTTCTGCAGGCCTTCGAGAAGGGCCTGCATCCACGGTTTCACCTGGGGCGGCGTCTTGGCGGCTGCCGCGCCGGCCGGGCGGCTGATAAGCGCCACGCCGCCGCAAGGCTTCAGCATCCGGACGAGTTCGCCGGCCGGCACGGTGCGGCCCTGATCGAAGAACCCGTCCTCGCAGATAATGAGGTTGGCGAAGTAGTCGGCAAAGGGGATCCGGTCGGGCCCCGCCTTCACGACCACGACCTTCCCTCCATAGACGCCCCCATCGCCGAGGCCCCGGCGCATGGCCGCGACCCGCTTGCCGTCGGGCTCGACGACGTAGATGAGCAGGTCGGTCCGGCGCGCCAGTTCCAGGGCCAGCCGCCCGTCGCCGCCGAGCATCAACGCAAAGCCGCGCGTGACGCCGAATTCCTTCACGATGTCAGCGGCTACTTCCGGGAACGTGTCGGTGCGGTCGTCCTTCGGGAATGGTTGCGCGACGGGTTTGTGCGCGACGGTTCGCCCCTTGCCGCCGCTGCCCTGGACGAAGCAGTGAATGGCGCCGGTATCGGTGCTGACGAACAGGCGGCCGCCGGCGACGGCCAGGCCTCGCGCCTTGCCTCGGACGTCGGCCGACCAGATCGGCTTACCGTTGGCCGTGTC
>DATKXP010000308.1:0-13080 GCA_035529015.1 Phycisphaerae bacterium
CAGATGGTGAACTTCCCGGTTCTCGCGGGAACGAGCGGCCACCTGGGCGGAGGGTTCCTGCTGGGCGTGCTCCTCGGGGCGCCCCTGGGCATCATCGTCATGGCCTCCATCCTGGTTGTCCAGTCGCTCGTGTTCCAGGACGGTGGCATCGAGGCGCTCGGCGCCAACATCTTCGTTATGGGGGTCATCCCGTGTCTGCTCGGCGCGGCTGTCAGGCGGTTGTGGATGCGGCCGAAAACGCGGCTCCTCGGCGACGTGGTGACGTTCGTCGGCGGGACGGTGGCCGTCCTGGCCGGGGCGACGGTGGTCATCCTGCTCCTGGCGTGGTCGGAATCGCTTCCGGGCACCGTCACGCTCGCCCACGCCCTCGGCGTCATGGACGCCGTCCACTTGGTCATCGGCATCGTCGAAGGTCTGGTTTCCGTGGCGGTCATCCGGTTCGTGCTGGCGGCGCGCCGCGAAGCAGCCTTCGGCGCTGCGTCGCTCGGCGTGGGGGAGGGCGTCCGATGACGGCATACAATCGCAATACGCTTATCGTCGGCCTGGCGGCCGCACTCGCGATCGGCGCCATCGTATCCTACTTCGCCTCCGCCCACCCCGATGGTCTGGAGAAAACGCAAGAGGACCTGGGCGCGGCCGAGCCCGTGCACGCCGGCCTTGACGCGCCGCCCGTGGCATTCGACGAGTACAGCCTGAAGTGGCTCGGCGAAGGCTTCTGGGCCAACGCCGCAGCCGGCGTCGCCGGGAGCCTCCTGGTCATGGGGCTCCTCCTTGGCCTGGGCTGCCTCTTGCGGCCCAAACGCCCCGACACCGCGGCGAACGGGCCGTCCCCGGGCCTGTCCTGACCACCTGTCGGGAGGCCGATTGTGCACCATCGCATGCTCGACCATTTCGCCGGCGGACGGACACCCGTTCACCGTCTCGACCCCGCCGCCAAGACGGTGGCCCTGCTGGCCGCCGTCCTGGCGACCGTCCTCCTCGGACGCGAGCATTTCCTGCCGCTCCTCCCGACGGTGATTGCCTTGGCGGCGTACCACGCGCTGGCCCGGGCCCCCGTCTGGTACGTGGCCAGGCGGCTGCTGGTCGTCTCGCCGTTCGCGGCGGCCATTGTCGTCCTCTTTCCGTTCCTGGAACCGGGGCGGGCCGTGTGGACGCTGCCGCTGGGCACGTGGACGGTCGAGGTTACCCAGGAGGGGCTGCTCCGCGCGGCGCATCTGGGGGCCAAGTTCCTCCTGTGTGCGTGGGCGACGGTTTTGCTGCTCGCGACGACGCGCTTCCAGGACGTGCTCCAGGCGCTGGGGCGGCTGCGCGTGCCTCGCGTGTTCGTCGTCCAACTCGCGTTTCTGTACCGCTACCTCTGGCTCCTGCTCGACGAGGGGATGCGCCTGCGGATGGCGCGGGCTGCACGCGACGGCGGCGCCGGGCCATGGCGCCTGCGCTTCCAGAGCAGCGTCGGCGTGGTCGGCGTCCTCTTCCTGCGGACCTACGACCGGGCCGAACGCATCTACTGGGCCATGACCGCCAGGGGATTCGACGGAACGCTTCACGGCACCACGCAGGCGCATATGCATGCGACGGACTGGATCTTCGTCATCGGCGTGTGCGCGGCCGCGGTGGCGGTTGTCGTCTGGGACAGGGTCGCCTATGGCTGAGCCGGTGCTTCAACTCGAAGACGTGCGGTATCGCTATGCGACCGGGGCCGAGGCGCTTCGCGGCGTCACGTTCTCGGTCGAGGCCGGCGAGCGCGTCGGACTGGTCGGCCCGAACGGCGCCGGCAAGAGCACGCTGCTCCTGGCGATGGCCGGGTTCGTGCCGGCGCAAGGCAAGATCCGCGTGGCGGGTCACCGTCTGACGCGCGGCACGGCGCGCGATGTCCGCCGCCACCTGGGCATCGTGTTTCAGGACGCCGACGACCAGTTGTTCATGCCGCGCGTCGGCGACGACGTGGCCTTCGGGCCCGTCACGATGGGCCTGGCGCCCGAAGAGGTCCGGTCACGCGTCGCCGAGGCGCTGGCAGCCGTCGGCCTCGCGGGCTATGAGGCACGCGAGCCGTATCACCTGTCGGTCGGCGAGAAACGCCGGGCGGCACTGGCGACGGTCCTGGCGATGCAGCCGCAAATCCTGGCCCTCGACGAACCGTCGGCCAACCTGGACCCGCGCGGACGCCGGATGCTCATCGAACTGCTCCCCGGGCTCTCGAACACGCTGCTCTTGATCGGCCACGACCTTGACATGATCCTCAACGTGTGCGGCCGGACCATTGTGATGGACGCCGGCTCGGTGGTGGCCGACGGGCCGTCGGCAGACGTGCTCACCGACCGCGACCTCCTCGAAGCGCACGGCCTCGAACTTCCCCTCTCGCTCGCGGCCCGCAGTGGTGAGACCGAGCCGCGACCGTAAGCGACAAGCGCCGGTGCCTGATCCGAGCCGCGAGCGCAAGCGAGCGGGTGCGCCAGTAGTCACAACTAGCCGCGCCGGTCGGCGACCGGCGCGCTGGTGCCTGATCCGAGCCGCGAGCGCAAGCGAGCGGGCCCCGTTTTTCGTTGCAGCACACCCTGATTGCAGTATCCTGCGCCCCGCGCACCCCTGGCGTGGAGACGACCCTTTGGACGCACTGACGCGCGCGCTCGTGGAATCGGCCGTCGCCGTGTTCGACCCGCCGGGGCCGGTCCTGGAGATCGGCTCGCTCCAGGTTCAGGGCGAGCAGGTCGGCGACCTGCGGTCGCTGTTTCCCGGCACCGAGTACGTCGGGTGCGACATGATCGACGGCCCCGGCGTGGACCGCGTCGAGCGCCTCGAAGCCCTCTCGGTCGCGGACGGCTGGGCAGGCACGGTCCTGTGCCTGAACGTGTTTGAGCACGCGTGGGACTTCCGTCGGGGCGCCCAGGAGATCCTTCGCGTAACGGCCCCCGGCGGCGTGGCCCTGCTGACGACGGTCTTCGAGTTTCACGTCCACGCCTATCCCGAGGACTACTGGCGTTTCACGCCGCGGGCCGTCCAGCGCCTGTTTGCCGGTTTTCCGAGCGTCCTGTTCGGCTGCCAAGGGCATCCGAAGACGCCGCGCCTCGTCTTCGCCCTCGGCATGAACCGCGAGAGGGAGGATCTCGGCGACCTGGCCGAGGCCTGGCGGCGCGAGACGCTCCGGCGTTGGAACGAGCGACCACCCCTCTGGCACCGTCTGCGGGCGACCGTTGGCGGGGCGATGTTCGGCAAACGCGGTTTCCGCACCGTCCGCCACTGGCGAGACCTGACAATTGACGTGGGCGGCGCCTGACTTACCCCGCTGCGCTCGGCCGCCCCCGTCGCACGACGACCCGCCGCACGAGCAGCCCCAGAACCGTCAGCACCGCCGCCCCCGCCAGCACGGGCACCATGACCGAGACGACCGACACCGCCGCCGCCGACGTCGCTTCGACGGTCGAAACCAGCGGATTCGCCGCCCCCCCGGTCGTTGCCGTGGACGCCCCGCGGCCGGTCACCGTCAGGGCCTGCACGACGCCGGCGGCGCCACCGCCCGCGATGACCGCAAGGGTCCACTTCAGATACGGGCTCATGTCGGTGATGCAGGCGGCCACCACGATGATCCCCGCCACAACGGCAGCCGGCGTGGCGATGGTGTCGAGCAGGTTATCGAGCCACGGGACGTAGTAGGCGGCGATTTCGAGGGCGGTTGCCACCGCGAAGGCCACCAGGGCCGGCCACGTGCCGATCCACGCGAACCCGTCCGAAAGGTCCAGGTGCCCGGCCATGGCGGCAATACTCATGACGAGCAGGGGCACGAAGATGCGGAATCCGCACGCCGCCGCCAGGCCCACGCCAATCATGACGCTCAGGACAGCCTCCGGAATGTCCATGGTGGTCCTCCTGCCGGGGCAACGGCATTTCACCCGATATTATACGATGTTAGCCCTACGCTGGCCAGCGTGTTCGCATTCGACGAAAGTGCCTGCCGGGGGGCGCGGTGTGGCCGCGACCCCGCGCTAACGCTTGGGGCTAGTTGGGGCCAGTTGGGGCTAGTTGGGGCTCGATAGGCTCGCCGCCGATATATACTTTACGAAAACGGCCTTTCTTGAGACCCCCCCAAATGGCGCTTTTCGGGGTGCCGAACCCCGTTTCTGGCCTGGAAACGGCGTTTCGGGGCGCGAATGTTAAGATAGGCAAGGCAAAACGCGCTCCGTTTTGATCGGTTTCTGATCGCTTTTTGCTCAAACTTGGCCCGTTCTTCGTCCTTTTTACCCCTTTTTTAACCTACGTTGAGCGGGGTCAATAGGTGCTAAAGTATACAAAAGGCGGGGACGGACGAGGCTGGAGGCCGGAGACCGGAGGCTGGAGGGACGGCAGATTGTTAGAACTCTAACAATCGCGGGAGGCGAAAAACGGCCTTGGCGCTGTCAAAAACGTCGATTTTGGCCAACTGGCCGCGCAAGACGGGATTTGAGGTATGGCCCGAACGCAATATGTCAGGCCGAAATCGGGCGATCTGTGTAAGGTCTTGTGCGACAAGGACTTACGTCTCGCGAAGGGCGGGACAAGTTGTTAGAGTTCTAACAAAATCGGCGGGTGGCACGGTCATCCTGAAGGTGGCCGAGCCACACCTTGGGCGGGTGGCATGGTCAGCCCGAAGGGTGACCATGTTGCGGAACGCGGAATGGCGGGTGGCATGGTCATCCCGAAGGGTGACCATGTTGCGGAACGCGGAATGAACGGCACCGGCTTGAGCCTGAAAGGGCGGAACACGTTTCTTCCGCCCTTTCAGGGCTTGGGAATGGGTGCTTGTGTCGTTCGGTGACCCAGGGCGTTGCCCTGGGCTATTGGCTTGGCGCCCCGTTGGGGCTGACGGCGGGCGGGTGGCATGGTCATCCCGAAGGTGGCCGAGCCACACCTTGGGTGGTGACCATGTTGCGGAACGCGGAATGAACGGCACCGGCTTGAGCCTGAAAGGCTCGGATTCGACAGCCCGGGGCAACGCCCTGGGGTAAGGATCTAACCAGCCCACCCAGCAACGCCGCCCTGAAAGGGCGGAACACGTTTCTTCCGCCCTTTCAGGGCTTGGGAATGGGTGCTTGTGTCGTTCGGTGCCCCAGGGCGTTGCCCTGGGCTACTGGCTTGGCGCCCCGTTGGGGCTGACGGCGGGCAGGCGGCCACACGGAGCCCTTCCCTCACGCCAAGGCGCACCTGCGCCAAAGACGCAGCGCCGCGGCGTCAGCGCATGTACTTTCGGGTGAGGCAGACGACGAAGGTGGCCAGGAGGGCGGCGCCGAGGGCGGCTTCGACGCCGGCCAGGACCTGGGGCCATCCCTGTCTCGGTTGGTAATCGCCGTAGCCGAGTGTGGTGAAGGTGACGACGCTGAAGTAGCCGTACTGCCACCAGACAAGCGAGGTCTGGGCGGACTTGGGATCGGGCACGACCCCATCGATGCAGCCGAAGACCAGGGCCCAGGCCACGATGACGGCCAGCCCCAGAAGGAGCGGATGCGACGGCTTCTCGCCGTAGCCGAAGACGACGCGGCCGAAGAGGAGGCGGACGAGGCCGTGGAAGCGGGGCCCCACCCCCGCTTCGTGCATGAGGCGACCCTCGATCGCGCACTGCTCGGCGTAGTGGTACCGTCCGGCCTCCGTGTAGTCGCCGCGCGCCCACGCGGCCTGTTTGGCAAGGCGGTACGCCGATTCGCCTGCACGACGACGGCGGAAAGGATGGCCCCGGTGCGGGAAATCGAACACGATATTAGAGCCTGGGTCAAAGCGGGCACTGTTGAAGCCGGCATCCCCTGTAAAATGCGCACCGCCCCAAAGTGCATCCGCATTGAACTGCGTGCGGTCAAAGTATGCGGTCCTTTCGAACGTCGCGTCCTGAAAGCCTGCGTACCCACTGAACATCGCGCGGTTGAACTGTGCGTTCCCGCTGAATATCGCGCGATTGAACTGTGCGATCCCGCTGAACGTCGCGCCCCCGAACCCTGCGCCCCCGCTTATCGTCGCGCGCACGAACCATGCGTTCCCGCTGAACGTCGCGCTCGCGAACCATGCGTCCCCGCTGAACGTCGCACGCATGAACAATGCGTCCCGGCTGAACTTCGCGCCCGCGAACCATGCGTTCCCGCTGAACGTCGCGCCCGGGAACCATGCGTCCCCGCTGAACCTCGCGCCATCGAACCATGCGTCCCCGCTGAACCTCGCGCCCCGGAACCATGCGTTCCCGCTGAACGTCGCGTCATTGAACGCGGCGTCCCCGCTGAACCTCGCTTCCAAGAAGCCTCCTTTGTCCTCGTCGAGATCAAGGCCAGGATCGGGCGGGAAGTGCCAGCGGCTGAAATCACAATGGCCGGCCTGGGCCATTCTGCGGGCGGTATCCCAGACGGTCCGAGCCGCCGCGTCGAGGCGTCCGTTGCAGGGCGAGTGGAAGAGGCAGAAGCCTTCGGGGCAGGAGAGCCACGCGGCCGGTCGCAGTCTTTGTCGGCACACGTGGTTTCGGCAGCCGGATAGGGTGGCGCTTCGCTAGACATAGACGTGACGATACGCCCGAAGGGCGTCGCGCGTCAAGCATCTTCAAGGGGCCTACCGGAGAGGCGTATGGCCTGCAAGGGACCTGACAAGAAGATCCGCGATGAGATCGCGGCGCTGGTGAAGGAGGCGGCGGCTGGCGGCACACGCGAAGATGCGCGTGGGTGCAGAGCACCCACCCTAACGCTGAAAGGCTACGCCGGACGAGACGCTGCACGGGCTGGCGGCGCGTGGCTACAGCCCAATCGTGCCTGCCGGCACGGACGGCGCGGCACAAACTGGGGATGAGTCGGGCAACATCGCCCTTGACACGAGGGCGGTTACGGGCGTCCCCGGAATTCCGCCCGGAATGTGGGACAAGGGAATTCCGCGGCGGGGCGCAGGAAGAAAGCCCCCCGGCAAAGCCGAGGGGCTTTGTTGACACGTCTTGACCTTGGCGAGGGGACTACCGACGGCGGCGAACGTAGCCGGCCAGGGTGCCCACGCCCAGAAGCAGGCCCGCCATCGTCACCGGTTCCGGCACAAGGTCCTGGATGTCCTGGGCCGAACCGAACGTCAGGTTGTCGATCGCGAAGCCAGCCGGCTCGCTCCCGGTGATGTAGAACGAGATGCCGCTGATGACATTCGCGCCGGTCGAATCGGCGAGGCCGTAGAACTCGATGCCCAACTGCGAGTTCGTGACGGTCCCCAGCGAGTTGCCGAGCGAATCAAACGCCTCGATCGTCGTGCCGCCTATGGCGTCGAAGTAACCGCCGTCAAGGCCCACACCAGCCACCGGCGTGCTGAACAGAACCGACACCGGGCCGTTGAACGTGGGCGTGCCCGACAGAACGGGGGTCGTCGGGTTCGCACCGTCGGGGGTGATCAACGTCTGCGGACCGTTCGGGTCCAGCGTCAGCGGCGAACCGGGCGTCGGACTGCCCGTGATCGTCACCACAGTGGTGCCGGCCGTCCCCTGGCCGACGAAGATCCCGTCGAAGCCCACCGTCACGTCGCCCAGGCCCGGCAGCGCCGTGAAGCTGTACACGGGATTTACGGTGCCTGTCGGGTAACCGGCTTCGCTGAAAGTGATCTGGGGCGCCAGGGGCGTGAACGACCCCGGCCCGAGGTCAACCAGCGTTGCCTGGGCGTCCAAGGCGCCGACGAAACAAACGGCGGCCGCGACACCCAACAGACACAGACACTTCCTCAGACAATCTCCCATCGGATTTCCCCTCTCTCTCGAAATGACCCCTCGATGCCTCTTCAGCCTGGTCGGCCCAGAAGCGATACCTGTGTACCAGACGATAGTATAACGGCAAAACGGCCATTGTCAAGTCGGTTCAGCAAAAACGTGGGGTGGGGGTCGGAACATGGTCACCCTTTGCTGCTCTGCGAAACGGCGCTTACTACTGTGCGAAGCACGAGTCGCTGCGCTCGCTAGGAATGACAAACGGGGGTGAGCACGGGAGCCACTTTGGTGGCCTGCTGGGGGTTTCACTCGGCCCCCATGCCCCGGCTTTGAGTCGGGGGCGGTTGAGTCTGGTGTCCCCGGAACCACCCGGAACCCCCGTGTCCCCGGAACGCGCCGGCGCCATGAAAAGGAGGCGGGTCTGCCCCGCCCCTGGCAGACCCGTCTCCAGCGCTGCCTCTTGCCCCTCGGCAAGTGCGGCAACGTGCAACCTGCGTGCTAACGGCCTCCGCGGTGCTGCTTGCCGGTGCCGTCCTGCGGCATGCCGGGGCAGTCGCAGTTGTCGCAGAACCCGTCGCCGTCCATATCGGCGAAGTTGCCGCAGTCGCAGATGCGGTCGCGGTCGCGGTCCTGCTGTTGGTCGCCGTCGCGATCCTGGTCGCGTTTCTGGTCGGCGCAGGGCGCGAGTTGCTCACAGAGGCGTACCTGGGCACAGTCGCGGATGCGGTCGCGTGTGCCGCCTCCCTGCCCTTTCCGGGTGCGGCCCTTGCCGGCCAGCGCCACGGTCCCGACGGCCAACACGGCCACCAACGCCACGATTCCTACAACAGTCAGTACACGTCGCATGCGGAACTCCCTTCTGAGAATGCCCCCGCTTTGGCCCATTGTGCTACGCCGCCGGCGGTGAACCGGCTGTCTATGAAACGTCCGCCGCAGCATTTTCCTGCGGTGCCCTTGAGTTTTTGCCGGCACGCCCCTAGAATTCCGCGATTTCAGCACCCCGCTTGAGGCGGAATCGGCTTGGATACGGGCCCGAAATCAGATGCCGACCTTATGGCAGCCGTGGCCGGCGGCCACATGGCAGCCCTGGAGGAACTCGTCCGCCGCCACCAGGAATCGGTCATGGCCGTCGCCTACCGCTTTCTCGGCCGATGGCACCTGGCCGAGGACGTGGCCCAGGACGTGTTCATCCGCATCCATCATGCGGCGGGCGACTACCGGCCCGAAGCGAAGTTCACCACCTGGCTCTACCGGATCGTCGTCAACCGCTGCTTCGACCTGAAGCGTGGCGAGAGCCGGCGGCCGGTGTCGATGGGCGACATGCCGGCGGATCCCCCCGGCGACGCGCCCCCCGACCCGATCGACGCCCGAGAGACGGCGGGCCGCGTTCAGCAGGCCGTGGGCGATCTGCCGGACCGTCAGCGGACCGCCGTGGTCCTGCACCGTTACGACGGCCTCTCGCACCGCGAGATCGCCGAGGTCACGGGCTGGAGCGAATCGGCCGTCGAGTCGCTCCTCGTCCGGGGTTACGCCGGTCTGCGAGAGGCCCTTGCCGACATGGACGAAATCGGCCGCTCGGACCGCCGGGAAACCGCATGACGTGCGTTCAATAGAAGGAACGGGCGTGATGAACCATCCGACCGAACTCGAACTCATCGAGTGGACCGCCGGTCGCCTCGAACGCGAGCGTGCCGAGGCCGTCGGCGCCCACGTGGCGGATTGTGAGGTCTGCGCCCGCACGGCGTCGGCCCAGCGCGACACGTGGGACGCCTTGGGCGACTGGACGGTCGCGCCGCCCGCCTGCGACCTGTGGCCGGCCGTCGAGGCCCGGATCGAAGGCACGTCGGCACCGGCCCGCGCGGTCGGCCCGAGTTGGCCCCGGACGGTGTTTCGTGCGGCCGCGGCCATCTTGCTCGCCGCCGCCGTCGGCCACGTGGCCGGTCGGTGGGTTCGAAGCCGGATGGGCAAGCCACCGGTCGAGGCGGCCTTCGTCGAATCGCTTCGCCTCGACGCGCTCGGCGGGGAGTCGGCCGTCGGCCTCAGCACGGCTCTGCAGACGCTCGTGCCCGACTATCTGAAGGAGGACGTCCGATGAGACGGTCAACGCAGATTCTGATCCTGCTGGCGGCGGTCGCGGTCGGAATCAGCGCCTTTATCGCGACGGTCTATTCCGGCGGTGCCCCTTCGGCCGGCCCCAGGTGTCCGCTGGGCGACTGGCTCCGCCTGCCGACCGACCAGTGCAAGACGGTTTGCGACGCCGATCCGGGTTTCCGCGGCGAGGCCGGCGACCTGGCAGACCGTAAAAGCCAGGAGCGGCTGACGCTGGCGGCGCTCCTGGAGGACCCGGCCACGCCGGGCGACCAGATTCTGGACCAGGTCGAGCGGGTGATCGCCGCCAACGCAGCGCTCGAACGGCGGGTCGCGCAGCATCTGCTCGCCATTCGGTCGCACCTGACGCCCGACCAGCAGGGGCGGTTGCTCCGGTTCTGTGCCGAATCCGTTCGCCGAGGCTGCTGCGTCAAGCCGGGCGGCAACTGCGGGGAACCCGCCGGCGAAGGCGGGTGCTCCCGAGGTGCCTCGGACGGCTGCGCCGAGCGCGGTATTGGGTAGGCGCGCGAGGGGGAGCGCACAGACGGCATGGGGCCGAGCGGTTTCGTTGCGGAAGGGGGCTTGGCGTCAGCGGCCGCGCCCGCCGCCAGGACCGCCGCCACGGCCGCCCCCAAAGCCTCCGCCGCCGGGACCGCCGTCGAACCCGCCGCGACCCCACCCGTCACCGTTGGGGTCCCAGGCGGGCGCCTGAAAGGCGGCGGCCAACTTCTCGTAGGTCCTTTGTCGCTCGACGCTGTCGGCGTGCAGCCGCTGTCCCTCGGCCAGGCCGCTGACGCCGCCCAACGTCTCGAGCGCCTTCTGGAAGGAGGCCTCGGCCTGGGCGAGTTCGGTGCACAGGCGGTGGTAGGTTTCGATCTCTCCCCTCTGCTTCAGGGTGAGTTTGCCGGATCGGTAGGCGGCCTGGTAGGCATCGACTTTGGCCTTGAGGGAGGCGATGGCCGTTGCGCCGAGGCTGGCAATCCGTGTGCCGGCGGCACGGGCCGCAGCACGCTCCGGCTCGGCCGACATGGCCTCCGACAGAACGCGTGCCTGGCGCAAGCCTTCGGCCAGCGGCGCGAAGAGGGCGGCCACGTCCTGCGGGCTTCGTGCCCTGTTCAAGGGCGGGATACGGAGTTTGAGGCGTTCGGCCCGGGTGTCGGCCATGTGGGTGAGCGCCTTGGTCAGCACGGCATCGTCGGCCAGGGTTGGGGGAGGCTGGTCCGTGGCCGGTGTGCTTCCGGGTGGCGTCCAGACGCCCTCGGGAGACGCCTTGAGGATCTGGGCGATGGCGTCGTACTTCAGGTAGAGGTCGTCTTCCTTGCTGAACCGGCCCTGCAACCTGAGGTAGGCTTCCTGGGCGGGCGCCCAGTCGCCCTTCTTGCGGCGTGACACGGCCAGCAGCCACATGGCGTCGGTCTTGGCCCGTTCGTCGTGCGTGCCGCGCAGGAACGTGATGGCCTCGAGCGTGAGTTCGTCGAACTTCCCGGCGGCCAGGAGGTTCTCCAGAGCGGCTACCTTCTGGCCGTCGTTATCCATGGCGGCCACCTTCTGGCTGTCGTTCTCCATGGCGGCCAC
The DNA here is from genome assembly GCA_035529015.1 of Phycisphaerae bacterium. GTDB lineage: Bacteria > Planctomycetota > Phycisphaerae > FEN-1346 > FEN-1346 > JAUVZF01. The sequence continues at coordinate 11,336 of DATKXP010000308.1, forward strand.
CTTCTGGCTGTCCGTCGCGGGTTTCTGGATCCGGATCACGGTGGTGGAGCCGGCGGCGTCTGCCGGCGCGGCGGATGCCGCGAGCGCAGGCGTTGATAGCGTCACAAGAGATACGAGCACCATCGTCGCCAGGATTCGCATAACCCTCTCCTCTCGGAAAGACCGCCCCCTCACTACGATACCCCATGGTCCAACGGACGGCGCTGCCGTGTATTGCCGAAAACTCGCGGCGCGCTCGCTCCGCAGATTTCCCTGAAGGCGGTTCTTGCCCGTCGCCGATAGGACCTTTGCGCGGGGATGGGACCGGCGTTTCAGGGTGACGAACGCAAGGGTGCTTTGAGTTGCGAGGGGCGGCCATGCTTCACGTTCAAGAGCGGCGGCGGCACGATCGGCTGGCGCTGGTGTGCCCGGCCGTGCTGAGGGACAAGAGCGGCCGCGTCATTTTCAAGGGCCGGACGGCGGACATCTCGCCGTGCGGCATCAAGGTGATCGGCCCGCCGCCGGCGGCGGTCTCGGAAGGCCTGGACGTGTGGGTCGAGATGAAGGTGCCGAACCAGCGTTCGACCGGGCCGCGCGTCCGCGTCGTGAAACTGTGCGGCTACATCCGCCGCGTGACCGACATGGGCGACTGGAAGTGTGTGATCGTGGTCATCACGGAGGCGGATTTTCCGCAGAGCATCTTCGAACCCCGGCCGTGAGGTGAGGGGGTCGGGGCTCGAGTCAGACTGGTTTTCGCGCGGCGGGCGACCTTGGCCGCCGCGTCTTTTTTCCAGCGACCCCACGTGCCAACCGCGCGGTGGCCTTCCCTCGCTTCCGCGCGGTGGTTCTCCTGAACCACCGCGCCCCAGGTGGTGAGAGCCCGAGCGCGGCGGGTCCGGAGACCCGCCGCGCACAACCCGTGGAACCCCTTACAGGCGGCCGAGCAGGCGAAGGACGACCTGGAGGACGACGACGCCTGCGGCCGCCCAGACGAGGTACAGGCCCACCGCTCTGTAGCCTCTTACCTGGATGCGTTCGACGGCCTCGACCAGTGAAGCGGGCGAGGCGAGAATGCGTCCGCCCCCCGCCTGGACGATGGCTTCGAGTTTCGGGCGGTCCACGCCAAGTCGCTCGAACTCGGGCGGCACTCGGCCGGGGGCCGACAGCGTGACGGCCTCGCCCGGTTCATCGCGGCGGTGGACGACGACCACCGTGCCGCCCGTGACCTCTCCCTCGTGGATGCCCGGCGCCGTCTGCTCCAGGACGACGGGCGTGCCGTCCTCCTCGTCGTCGCCCAGCGTGGTCGCGACGAAGGGCGCCGAGGATTTGCCGATCGTTTCGGTGCGCTCCTCGGCGCGTACCCGCCACTCGCCGCCGCGCCGAACGAGACGGGCCGACCAGTCGGTCGGCACGGCCTGGGCCGCGAGCCACGCCAGCACGGGCGCGGCGCGCGATGCGACGGCTTCGTCGGACAACCACGCCTCGCCCCCGGTCGCGAGCGGCCACGGCATGGCCACCGCCTTGCCGAGGCCGCGCCGCCACGAGGCCAGCAGCGGCGAGGCGTCGGTCTCGGCCTCGCGCGGCCCGGTGACCCAGTGCAGGTCGGCGCCGTCTTTCGGCCGCGTGACGTTGTAGGCCGGGACAGGGGGCAGGGCCTTGCCGCGCGCGCTCCAGATGGGTTCGGGTCGAACCCACACGGCCGCGCGGATGAGACGGTGCAGCCCTTCACCGCGCGCGAAGGCCATGTCCTTGAGGAACGTTTCGGC
>DATKXP010000309.1:0-14056 GCA_035529015.1 Phycisphaerae bacterium
GGCCTGCTGCGGCGACTCGAACCCGAGGTCGCGCAGCAACACGACGCTCAGCAGCGCCTCCGGTTTCTCGCCCGAGTCGAAGAAGTGGCCGGCCAGCAGCAGGTCCTCGACCTCGCCGAGCATGGGCACGTGGGTGGCCACGCCCACGGCCGTGGCGCTCGCGGACTTCTCCCCGTTGAAGAGTTTCACCCCCGCCGCCCGGATGTTCGGGTACGCCGCCGCCACGCCCGGCAGGGCAGCCAGTTCGTCGATGGCGGCGTCGTCCAGCGTCCGCGCCCCGCCGTCGTCACCCTTGCCGGGTGAGACCTCGATGTTGTTGAGCAGGCCGAGCATCTCGAACGGCGCCTCGGCCATCCGCTGGATGCCGAGCGCGAACGCCACCATCGACACCAGGGCCCCGCTGCCGACCGTGACGCCGAGGACGGTCAGGCCCACGCGGAGCGGCGTCCGACGCAGACCGCCCAGGGCCAGGATGACCAGCCGCCACAGCCTCATGGCGTGGTCCCCTCCCCGCCGACAAGTCGGCCGTCGCGCAGGTGGACGATGCGGTTGGCCACGCGCTCCGCCATCTCCCGGTCGTGCGTCACCATGACCACCGTCGTGCCGAGGTCGCGGTGGATGCCGTGCAACAGCGCCATCACCTCCTCGGCGGTCGCACGGTCGAGGTTACCGGTGGGCTCGTCAACCAGGAGGAGGGGCGGCTGGTGAACGATGGCCCGGGCGATGGCCACTCGCTGCTGCTCGCCCCCGCTGAGTTGGCTGGGCCGGTGCGCCCGCCGGCGCTCCACGCCCACCCGGCGAAGGGCCTCCGCGGCCCGGCGACGCCCCGCCGGCCCGTACGTGCCCTGGAACAGCAACGCGACGGCCAGATTCTCCTCGGCCGTCAGGCTCGGCACGAGGTAGTACGACTGGAACACGAACCCGACGGCCGTCCGCCGGTACAGCGTCCGCTCGCGTGGCGAGAGGGAGGCGAGGTCGCGCCCCTGCACGACGACGTCCCCGGCGGTGGGCGTATCGAGACCGCCAAGCAAGTGCAACAGCGTCGACTTGCCCGACCCGCTGACGCCGAGAACCGCGAGGAACTCGCCCCGCGACACCGCCAAGTCGAGGCCGTCGAGCGCCCGCACGACGCTGGGGCCGACGCGGAACTCGCGCACGAGACCGCGCGTCTCCAGAAACGCCTCGCCATTGCCGCCCACGTCCATCCCGACCCTCGCATGGCTGATGCGTGCCGGGAACCCGCCTGTCAGGCCTCCCCGGTCCGGCGGCCCAGCATACCACGCCCCCCGTCCGAGTTTCCAGCGGAAGAACGCCGGCGGCAACGGCCTGGCACGCTTGCAACTTGGCGGCAGGTCCCCGCTCGCTGACGCTCGCGGCTAGTCAGGCACGCGAGCTAGCCGCGCGAGGTCAGTAAGCGGCTGGGGCCGCCAGAAATCGTTGCCATACCCCCGGCGCGGGGGTGAACCGGAATACGCTGGAAACAAGGCCCCAGGGGGCTATAGAATCCTGCCGCGACGCATCTCGGACCTGGTCGCGGAAGGATGGCAACCCGATGAGGCGTTTTCACACGCTGCACCTGCTGATCGCCGCACTGCTGCTCTGCGCATGGTCGCCCGCCCTCTCCCCTGCCCTTGCCGCCGCGCCGGCCCCTGCGACGACGGCGGCGCCGGATATGGCGCAGGTGGTAAAGGAGGTGGCGAAGGAGGTGGAGGCGCTTCGCGGATGGACGTTCAAGCAGCCGGTCGAGAAGCGGTCCTGCACGCCGCAGGAGGCCCTCGCGTACGTCAAGCGGGAGATTCAGGAACAGGCGCCGCCCGAACGCATCGGCAAGATTCAGGCGTTCCTCCGGACCGTCGGCCTGTTGCCGCCGGACTGCGACCTCAAGAAGACGCTCCTCGACCTGCTCGAGGAGCAGGTGGGCGGGTACTACGACACGGAGACGAAGGCGCTCTACCTGGTGGAGCGCAGCGAGACGATGCCGGACCTGGTGGTGCGGATTCTGATCGCCCACGAACTGACGCACGCCCTGGACGACCAGCACGTGGGTCTCGACGCCTTCATGAAATCGCTCCTGGGCCAGAGCGAGGACCTCGACCTGGTGGCGACGTCGGTCACCGAGGGGTCGGCCACGTCGCTGATGACGCAGTACATGATGCGGGCCCAACTGTCGGGGCGTTTCGACATGGGTGGTCTCCAGGCGTATGCCATGAAGGAGGCCGAGCGGGGCAAGGTGTTCGCGACCGCGCCGCGGTACTTCTCCACCATGCTCGCAACCTACCTGTGCGGGATGACGTTCCTGACGAGGGGCAACCTCCTGGCGGCCGCGCTCGGCGACAACCGGACCGTCGGCACCAATCTGATGGCCGCCGCGAAGGACCCGCCGAAGTCCACCGAACAGATCCTGCACCCCGAGAAGTATTGGGACCCCGCGACGCGCGACGACCCCGTGGTGGTGGCCGATGCGGCCGCCGCAGGGATGCTCCAGAAACCCGGCCGGTGGGTCGTCCACACCAACACGGTCGGCGAGATGCTGTGCGCGATCCTGACCGCGCCGCAGGGCAGCCAGATGAACCTGCTGATGATGCAGATGGCCGATTCCTGGACGAACGCCGCCGCCAAGGGATGGGGCGGCGACCGGTTCTACCTGCTGGCCTCCGGTGCGAGCGCCGAGGCGGCCGGAGCGACGCTCGCCGACCTGCGGGCCGTGTGGTTCACCCTGTGGGACACCGAGACGGACCGCGACGAATTCGTGGCGGCGTACGAGCAGCAGCCGGCGACGGGCCGGCGAGCCATCGTCCCGCTCGGCAGCCTGGGTGCCGTGGTACTGTTCGGCTTCGACGAGGCCGAGGAGAACGCCGTCGCAGACCGCATCAAGAAGGCGCCCCCGCCGATGACCCGTGCCGGCAAGCCGTGGACGCCGTGGGCGCTGTGAACGGCGGGGAACACGTGAGGATGATCGGCAACCTGTGACAAGGCCGTGCACGACCGTCAGGGCTGTGGCAACGATTTCTGGCCGGGCCGGCCGCTTACTGACCTCGCGCGGCTAGTCAGGCACTCGTTCGTGTGCCTGACTAGCCGCGAGGGGGGGAGGGCCAAGAACCATCGCTATCCGGGCCGACATCGCGTACCAGGAGTGCATCCACGCCGATTGCCGCGCGCGATTCGGCGTCGAGGAACCGCTCTTTGAGTGTCCGGCGTGCGGCAGCCTGCTCGACGTGGGATACGACTGGTCGCGTGCGGTCCTGCCGAAGCGTCTGGAAGGGTTCGAGGCGAAATGGTCGGTGGCGGGCGACCCCCTGGCCTTCTCCGGCGTGTGGCAGTACCACGAACTGCTGCCGTTTGCCGCGCCCGAGCACATCATCACCGTTGGCGAGGGGAAGACCGTCTTCCAGCAGGCCGACCGCGTGGCGCCGTATGCGCGGATGAACGCGGGCCGCCTGTTCCTCCAGTACGAGGGCATGAACCCGTCGGGCAGTTTCAAGGACAACGGGATGACGGCGGCGTTCACGCACGCTCACCTGGTGGGTGCGACGCGGGCCATCTGCGCTTCGACCGGCAACACCAGCGCCTCCGTCGCCATGTACTCGGCCGTGGACGGGCAGATACCGGCGGTGGTGCTGGTGGGCAGCGGCAAGATCGCCTACGGCAAACTGGCCCAGGCCCTGGACTACGGCGTGCGGGTCGTCCAGGTGCAGGGCGATTTCGACACCTGCATGCGGCGCGTCAAGGAGGTGGCCAAGGAACTCAAGATCTACCTGATGAACAGCCTGAACCCGTTCCGCCTCGAAGGCCAGAAGACCATCATGTACCGCATCATCGAGGGCCTGCTCTGGGAGGTGCCCGACTGGGTGGTCGTACCGGGCGGCAACCTGGGCAACTCGTCCGCCTTCGGGAAGGCGTTCAAGGAACTCCAGGACGTGGGGCTCATCGCGCGGATTCCGCGCCTGGCGGTCATCAACGCCGCCGGCGCCGACACCCTGTACCGCGTCGTCAACGACGAGAAGATCGCGTGGAACGACGGCCGCGTGGACGACGCCCGCATCGCCGCCTTCTACAACAGGATGGACGCCGAAAACCGGCGGGCCAGGACGTTGGCCTCGGCCATCGAAATCAACCGGCCCGTGAACCTCACGAAGTGCCTCCGGGCGCTCCACTGGACCAACGGCATCGTCGAGACGGTGACCGACCAGGAGATTCTCGACGCGAAGGCCCAGATCGGCGCGGGCGGGTTCGGTTGCGAGCCCGCCTCGGCCGCCACCGTCGCCGGCGTCCGCAAACTGCGCGAGGCCGGCACCATCGGAGCCGACGAGCGCGTGGCGTGCGTCCTGACCGGCCATCCGCTGAAGGACCCGAACATCACCGTGGCGTACCACACGCGCAGCGACGACGAACTGGCCGACACGTACGCCGGCTACGGCGTGGCCGGGGCCACGTTCGGCAACCGGCCCATCGTGGTGGACGACGACCTGGACAAGATCATCGCGGCCATCCAGGCGTGACGCGCAAGGAGTGAGAGATGATTCACGTCGCCGTTTCCGGCGCCGCCGGACGCATGGGCCGCACGCTCATCCGCCTCATCGCGGAGGCCGACGACCTGGAACTCGTGGCCGCCCTCGAAGCGCCGAACCATCCGTGCCTCGGCCAGAGCGCCGGCGACCTCGGCGGCGTCGCGGGCCTGAACGTGACGGTGGGTGAGGCCCTGACGGCGGCGCCGGACGTGCTGGTCGATTTCTCGCTGCCCGATGGCTCCGTCGGGCGGATCGAAGACTGCGGGGCGGCCGGCATGCCGTGCGTCGTCGGAACGACCGGCTTCTCGCCCGAGCAGCGCGAGCGTATCGAGGCGGCCGCCGGGGAGACCGCCGTCGTCCTCTGCCCGAACATGAGCGTGGGGGTGAACGTCCTGTTTCACGCGGCCGCGGAACTGGCCCGGGCGCTCGGCGAGGAGTACGACATCGAGATCGTCGAGGCCCATCACCGGTTCAAGAAAGACGCGCCGTCGGGCACCGCCATCAAGATTGCCGAGGAGATTGCGGCGGCCACCGGCCGCGACCTCGACCAGGCCGCCGTCCACGGCCGCGGACCGGGCCACCAGCCGCGCAAGCCCGGCGAGATCGGCTTCCATGCCATCCGCGGCGGCGACATCGTCGGCGAGCACATCATCTACTACACCGGCTTGGGCGAGCGGCTGGAACTGAAGCACGTGGCCCACAACCGCGACACCTTCGGCCGCGGCGCCCTGCGGGCCCTGCGATGGGTCGCCGACCGCGGGCCCGGCCTCTACTCGATGACCGACGTCCTCGGACTCTGACAAACCATGGTCTCCAACGGGAAAGGACCTCTGTTATGAACCGACGAACGATGACCAGTCTGATCGCGGCCATGCTGATTGCAGGATGCGCGACGCCGTCCGACGTGGCGCCGGACGGCGCCAAGCCGCTCGACGTTCTCATCATCCACGCCAGCGGGACCCCCGTGAAGGAGAAGGTCACGGCCGGGAACGTCGATGCGGTCTCGTGTCCGACGCCGGTGGCGGTCAACTGCCGCACGCTGGCCGAGCAGACCGCCCTGGCGCTCGGCGGCAAGGGCCTCGGCGCGCACGTGGCGGCGGCCGGCAGCGTGACCGACCGCAGCGCGATCCTCGGCGCGCGGCTGGTCGTGCTCGCCAGCCCGTCGTATTTCGGGAACGTCAGTTGGAAGATGCACAAGATGTTCGACGACGTGTTCTTTCAGATTCACGCGCTGGGCGGCGACCGGCTCGGCGGAAAGCCGTTTGCGATTCTCATCATGGGCAAGTCCGAACCGAAATGCGCCAAATCGGTCGAGGCGGCGGCAGGCATCGTCAAGGCATGCAACGGGTCGGCGGGGCCGAGCACCATCGTCCTCGGTGACGATTCCGACGACCAGGTCAAGCAGAAGATCGCCACATTGGCCGACCAGATCGCCGCCGCGTTGAGCCAGGCGAGCAAGTAACCGTTGCCGCGCGGAAGGCGTCGCAGGACTACCCCGCCCCGAGCATGGCGCGGGCAACATACTGGGCGATGAACAGGACGGCGAACAGCACGACGAGCCAGTGCAACTGGCGCGCGCGGCGGGTCACCAGTTTCAGCAGCACGTACGAGATGAACCCCCAGGCGATGCCTTCGGCGATCGACAGGCTGAACTGCATGACGACAATCGTCAGGAACGCCGGAATCGCTTCGACGTAGTCGTCCCACTCGATCTTGCGAACCGACCCCATCATCATCACGCCGATCACCACCAGCACCGGCGCAATGACCGGGTAGAACGTCACCTCGATCGGCGTGCCCGCCACCACCTGGCGCAGCGCCTGGCCCGTCTCGGCATGGACGACGTGCGCGCCCATCCCCACCATCTCAACCAGCGGGGCGAACAGCAGCGCCAGCAGCAGAAGCACACCCGTCACGACGGCGGCCAGCCCGGTCCGCGCCCCTTCCCGCACCCCCGCCGCGCTCTCCACGTAGGTCGTAATCGTACTCGTCCCCACCAGCGCGCCCGAGACGGTGCCGACGGCGTCGGAGAACAGCGCCCATCGAGCCCGGGGCAACCGGCCGCGCGAGTCGAGAAAGCCCGCGCGCTCGGCCACGCCGATGAGCGTCCCGACGGTATCGAACATATCGAGGAAGAAGAAGATGAAGACCACCAGCACGACGCTGAAGAAACTGTGACGGCCGAAGACGCCCAGCGGATCCTCGAAGACTGCCCCGAGGGTCGTCGTGGGCCACGCCGGGACGGCCACGATGCGCGACCACCACGTGTCGCCCTCGCGCGGCTCGGCGAGGATGAGGCGTGCCTTCTCGGGCGGCACCGGCGTGGCGGCATCGACCTGCCCCTTCGTGACGCCGATCCGTTCCAGGTACTGAGCCTCGGTGATGACCTCCAGGCCGTCGGGCTGATGGTACCGGGGCTCCCACTGGCTGACAGCCCAGGCGATGATCGCCGTGGCGATGATGCCGACGAGAATGGCCGCCCGGAACCGGATCGCCGTCAGGATGGCCGTAATCGCAATTCCCACCAGCACGACCAGCACGACGGGGCTCGCGAGGTCGCCCAGCCGCACCAGGACGGCGGGGCTGTTCTGCACGATGCCCCCGTACTGAAGGCCCACGAAGGCGATCAACAGACCGATGCCTACGGCGATGGCGTACTTGAGGCCTTCGGGCACGGCGTGCATCACCGCTTCGCGCAGGCCAAAGAAACTGAGCAGCAGGAACACCACGCCCGCAACCAGGTTGGCCGCCAGCGCTTCGTGCCACGCAAAGCCCATCACCCCACAGACAGTGAAGGCGAAGAAGAAGTTGGTGCCCATGCCCGGGGCCAGGGCGAAGGGGTAGTTCGCCAGCAGCCCCATGAGAAAGCATGCGAAGGCCGAGCACACACACGTGGCAAAGAAGACGTCGGCCGGCGGCATCCCCGCCGCAGAGAGCACCGCCGGCTGAACGAAAAGGATGTAGGAAAGCGTCAGGAACGTGACCAGGCCGCCGCGAATCTCCGCCCCGACACTCGTGCGATGCTCGTGAAGTCTGAACATGGGCTGCACCCTCCGCCTCCGCGTTTGCCGCAATGAGACGGGGCCTCTTGTGTCCGCCTGGCGGCCTTCCCACGCCGCCGGGGAGTATGACGACGACCGTTCGCGGCGGCCTGGGAAGGCCGCCGCGCAGGACGCCGTGGACTCGTGCCGGCCGGGGGACCCGATCGGGCGGTGGGCCTCAGTCTTCTTCGACGACGATCGCTTCCACGGGGCAGGCGTCGGCGGCCTCGCGGGCGGTGTCGGCCAGATCCTGCGGCACCTCGTCCACCAGGACCACCGAGACATCGTCGCGGAGATCGAAGACTTCCGGACACATGTCCGTGCACACGCCACAGCCCGTGCACAACTCGGCATCGACGCGTACCCGCATCTCGCACCTCCTCCTGTGAAGGAGACCCTCGGCCTCATCCGGCCACGGTGACACGGAAACAGGAACGAGGGGCCGGGTTTCCCCGTCCCCTCGTGTCAGGCTCTGCCGGCACAGGTGGCAGCCGCCCGTTGGCCCGCGCGGTTGAAACACTCATCCTCGGCCCGCCCCGCCGACCGGGCACGCCGCCTGATTCGCAGCCAGTACCTGTCCCCGCACCGATGGTGCGGGTCTCGCCTGCCTGCCCGACGTAACGCCATCGCGTCGAGGCGAATCGTCTTCGAGCACGCTGCCCTACTTGGCGGGCATGAGTTTGGCGATGGCCGACGCCAGTTCCTTCAGGTTCTTCTTGTCGGTCGTGTAGACCACCGACTTGCCCATCCGCGTGCCAAGGACCAGCCGCCCCATGCGCAGCAGGCCGAGGTGATGGCTGACGGTCGGCTGCTTCAGCCCGAGCGCATTGCAGAGGGCCGTCACGTTCTTCGGCCCGCCGGCCAGCAACTTCAGAACGCCCAACCGGGTCGGGTCTGAGAGCAATGCGAAACCACGCGCCCACTCCGATAGTTCTGCCTTCGCTGCAACACTGATTTTCTTCGCCATCGAACGTATCCTTTCCTTTGCCCCCCGACGTGTAACAACTGCAAGTTAAAACCAACCCAAGTGCAATCGAAAACCACGCGACCTGACAGGCTTCATCAGTCGAACGTGGGTCACTAAGGCAAGTGCGCCATTATACCAATCCGCAAATCCCCGGCAAGGGCTAATGTTCGGCAAATCTCCGCCCCACCCCGATTCCGACATCCAGCGGCATGAAACGGTCACGGCGTTCCACGTGTTACGGATACGACCCTCGGGCGGTTCCACGTACCGTGCCTGGCACGACGCCCTGCCGTCAGAACATCAGGAGACCAAAGGCACGCCACCGCCAAGAGAAGAAGAAATGGTGGGCGATACTGGACTTGAACCAGTGACCTCCTGCGTGTCGAGCAGGCGCTCTATCCATCTGAGCTAATCGCCCACCAAAGTGCCTCGAACAAGCATACTCCCACCCGCCGACGTGTCAAGCCCAAATCGCGCCCTGCCCCGGCGCGGGCCGGCCAACTCTTAGGATCCCCTCTCCCCTGGCGGGAGAGGGTAGGGTGAGGGGGCGATAAGCGGGCTCATTCAGGGCGTCTCACCCTCACCCCATCCCTCTCCCATCAAGGGAGAGGGAGTTATGAAACACCTCTTAGCGCCATCCTAACATGACCTGTCGCACGGCTGCGAGCACGTCCCCGCCCAGCACGCCGCCAGAGAGGTCGGTCGTCGGATCGTCCGGCACGAGACCCAGGACCGGCGCCCCCGTCACGCGCTGGACCTCGTCCGGATTGGTCATCGCGGCCACGTCGTCGGTGTCATGCTCGTAGCGGTTGATGATGATGCCCGTCACCTGCAGACTCCTCGCCCGCAGGACCTCGACGGTCATGGCGGTATGGTTGATCGTCCCCAGCCCCGGACGGGCCACCACCACGACCGGCAGGTTGAACCGTTGGGCCAGGTCCGCCACAGACTGGCTGGGCGTGACGGGGCAGAGCGCCCCGCCGACGCCCTCGACGAGCATGACCTCGTGCGCCTTCTTCAGCCGATCCCACGCCTGCCACATCGGCACCAGGTCGAGCGTGACGCCGGCCCTGGCCGCCGCCACGGTCGGCGCCAGCGGCTCGGCCAGCCGGATCGGCGAGATCTCCTCGAGCGGCTCCGGCGCGTCGGCCGCCTTCGCCAGGAACTCGGCGTCCTCCGACACCAGCCCTTCCCGCCGCCGGACGCATCCTGTCGCAACGGGCTTCATCACGCCGACGTTGACGCCGTCGGCCCGCAGCGTGGCCGCCATCGCCGCCGTCACAACGGTCTTGCCGACGCCGGTGTCGGTGCCCGTGATGAACAGACCCTTCTTCACGTTTCCGTGGCCTCCGCAACGGCCGCACGAGTGGCCTCGGCGAGTTGCGCCAGACTCTCGTCGCTCATGCAGTACGGCGGCATGAGAACGATGACGTCGCCGAGCGGCCGTATCCAGACGCCGTGCTCGCGGGCCGCGCGACAGACGGTCCATCCCCGCCGCTCGCCGGGCGGAAACGGCTCGCGGGTCGCGCGGTCGGCCACCAACTCGATGCCGACCATCAGCCCCCTCTGCCGCACCTGGCCGACGTGCGCCATGTCCGCCAGCGGCGCCAGGTGTCCCGCGAGCCTCGCTTCGAGTTCAGCAATTCGATCGAGCACGCCGTCGCTCTCGAACACGTCCAGGCTCGCCAGCCCTGCCGCGCACGCCAGGGCGTTGCCGGTGTAAGTGTGCCCGTGGAAGAACGTGCGGACGTCACCGTGATGGCCGAGGAACGCCTCGTAGACCCGGTCCGTGGCGAGGGTCGCGGCCAGCGGCAGGTACCCGCCGCTGATGCCTTTCGCCAGGCACAGGAGATCGGGCCGGACCGCCTCGTGCTCGCAGGCGAACATGCGGCCGGTCCGACCGAACCCCGTTGCCACTTCATCGCAGACGAGCAGGACGTCGTGAGCGCGGCAGGCGTCGGCGATGCGCTTCAGATAGCCGTCCGGGTGCGTAATCATGCCGCCGGCGCCCTGGACGAGCGGCTCCAGGATAACGGCGGCGACCGTGTCGGCGTGGGCCGCCAGAATCTCCTCCATCCGGTCGGCGCACGCCATGCCGCACGTCTCGGGCTTCTTTCCGAGCGAACACCGGTAGCAGTACGGCGACGGGGCCCGGATCGTCTCAAACAGGAGCGGCCGGTAGAGCGAGTGAAAAAGGTCGATGCCGCCCACGCTCACCGCCCCCAGCGTGTCGCCGTGGTACGCCAGGTCGAGGCCCACGAACGCCGTCTTCGCGGGGCGCGGCGGCCGGCACTGTCGCCAGTACTGAAAGGCCATCTTCAGCGCCACCTCGACGGCGGTGGCGCCGGAGTCGGAGTAGAAGACGCGCGTCAACCCGTCGGGCGCGATCGCCACGAGCCGCTCGGCCAGTTCAACCGAAGGCGCCGACGCCAGGCCCAGCAGCGTCGAATGGGCTACCTGGCCGAGTTGCGCACGGATCGCCTCATCGATCTCGCGCCGCCGATGGCCGTGCAGGTTGCACCACAGGCTCGATGTGCCGTCGATGTACCGGTTGCCGTCGGCGTCGATGAGGAACTCGCGTTCGGCCGAGGCGATGACGACGGGGTCGCCGGCCGTCCACTCCGCCATCTGCGTGAAGGGATGCCACAGGTGTGCCTTGTCGGCCTGCCGCAGGCGCGATGTCCGGTCGCTTGGCTCGCTCATGGCGCCGACGGCAGCCTCACAGTCAACCGCGTTCCGATGCCGGCGGCCAGCCGATGGCCCGCGCTCTGCCGGTTCACGGCCACCTCCACGAGGCCCGCACTGCCGACGTAGGCCAGCAGCATGCCCGCGGTCACGTCGCAGTAGGCGCGGCAGAGGCCGCGAATGACGGCCCCCGAGATGTGAATCTCGACGGCCGACGGGTCCGTCTCCATCGCCGTCTCACCGGCGATGTTCGTGATGAGGTTGCCGAACGGGTCCACGTGAAGCACCTGGCCATGGATGGTGTCCCCTTCGCGCCGGGGCAGCGGCACATCGAACCGTTCGATGGACTCGACCTGCGGGCCGAGGCCCTCGAGCGGCGTGCCCGACGCCAGCGCTGCCGCAAGCGGTGCGAAGACGTCGCGCCCGTGGAACGTGCTCGAGACGTCGGATCGGAAGAAACTCTCGTTCTCAACAGCGACGACCCGTCCTTCCGGCACCGACCCGCCGAACAGCCGCCGCCGCTGGGCCACCAGCGTCAGCAGCCCGTTGTCGGGCGCCAGATAGAACTGTCCACCGCCTTCGGCCGCCAGCACGCGGCGCGGGCTGCCCACCTCCGGGTCCACCACCGCCACGTGAACCGTGCCGTCCGGGAACGCCGGGGCCGCCGACGCCAGCATGAACGCCGCCGTGTGGACGTCGTGGCGCGGCACGCCGTGCGACATGTCCACGATGACGGCGTCGGGCAGCCGTTCGAGGATCACGCCCTTCATCTGCGCCGGATACGTGCTCTCGACGCCAAAATCCGTCAACAGCGTAATGATCCCGGCCATCGGGCACCTCCTTCCCGGCCGGCGATTATCGTGAAGCGCGGCGGCCAGGTCAAGCGCGCCTCGCCCGCGTCCGCCTTGACCATGCCTGCGGCGGCCACTATAGTGGCGGTTCCCGGAAGGAAGCGACAGGCGGGACGCGCGCGGCGGCACCGTTCTTGCGCGAGCAAAGGAGTCCGGCAGGATGTCGGAAACGACGGGCGCGGACGTGGTCATCGTGGGCAGCGGCGGGGCGGCGCTTCGGGCGGCGCTGGCGGCCGACGACGCCGGGGCGAGCGTCCTGGTCCTTACCAAGGGCGAACTCGGCAAGGCCGGCGTGACGGCCCTCTCGTGCTCCGACCGCATGGCGTTCCACGCGACTCTCGAACACACCGAGCCCGGCGGGGCGGACGCCTGGCGGTACCATGCCGAGGACATCTACCGCATCGGCGGGCGCGTCTCCGACGCCAGCCTCGCTCGCGTCCTGGCCCGCGGCGCCGGCGAGGCGTTCCACTACCTGGACGGCCTGGGCGTGCCCTTCGCCAGGAACGCCGACGGCCTGGCCGACCAGTTCGTGACGGACGGCTCGAAGTACGCCCGCGCCTGCTATACGGGCCCGTACACGGCCAATCACATTCACGAGGCGCTGCGAAAAGAGTTTCGCAGGCGGCGTTTGCCGATCCTGGAGAACGTGATGGCCACGGAGTTGGCGCTCGACGCGTCGGGCCGCGTCGCGGGCGTGCACCTCGCCGCCGCTCGGAATCTCAAATCTGAAATCTCAAATCAAAGGACCATCGCCGCCGGGGCCGTCGTCCTGGCGACCGGCGGGGCGGGCGAGGCCTTCGAGGTCAACGTCTTCCCCGAGGGCATGACCGGCGACGGGCACGCCATGGCCTACCGGGCGGGGGCGGAACTGGTGAACCTGGAGTTCATCCAGATCGGCCTCTCGAGCGTCAAGACGAAACTCGCCTGCTCGGGCAGCCTGATGCGGGCCTGGCCGCGCCTCGTGACCGGCGAGGGCCGCGAGTTCCTCTTCGACTATTTCCCGGACGGCACCCCGCCCGGCCAGGTGTACGCGGTCCTCTTCAAGAAGGGCGCCTCGTGGCCGCTCTCGTATCGCGACGAGAGCCACGCCATCGACATCGCCGTCTTCTCGGAGATGCAGCAGGGGCGCACCGTGTACATGGACTTCTCGCGGAACCCGGAGCGGTTCGACGTCTCGGCGCTCGACGCCTCGCTGTGGGCCAGGTACCCGGCGATCACCGCGTTGGCGCTGACCGAGCCGCCGCTTTCGGATTCGCCGCTTGCACGCCTCAAGGCCATCAACCTGCCGAGCGTCGAGTGGCTGGCCGAGCGCGGCATCGTCCTGGAGAAGGGCGACCGGATTGAGTTGGCGCCGGCTTGCCAGCACTTCCAGGGCGGCGTCAAGATCAACGAGAAGGCTCAGACGACGGTGCCGGGCCTCTTTGCGTGCGGCGAAGTGGCGGGCGGCCAGCACGGGGCGAACCGTCCGGGCGGCAACGCCCTGATGGACAGCCAGGTCATGGGCCGAATCGCCGGCGAGCAGGCGGCGGCGCTCGCAGCCGCCTCGAAGCCGGGCCGGCCCGTCGAGACCGCCGGCGAGGAGACAGCCGCCGACGGCGAACCCATCGACGTTCGCGAGGTCCGACGCCGCATCCGACACCTGATGACCATGCGTGCCGGCGTCAAGCGCACGGCTGCCGGCATCCGGGAAGGCCTGGAGCAGGTCGCCGGACTCCGGGCCCGTCCGTGGGGCGCGGCCGGCGCGAGCGACGCGTTCGTCGCCGAGACGCGCAACATGGCCCAGGTGGCGGAGATGGTCCTGACGGCCTGCGGCGCGCGGACGGAGAGTCGCGGGCCGCACCTGTATTTCGAGTCGCCGGATGCGATCGAGCCGCTTCCTCGTCAGGACCCCGGTTGGCAGAAGTACCTCGTCATCCGCCGCGGAGGCGATGGCGCCATGGTCGTGCAGCCGCGCCAACCCGCCGAACCGGACTGGGAACTCGTGCAGCAGATTGCCGACGCGTA